>DATLPC010000014.1:0-70424 GCA_035535975.1 Gemmatimonadaceae bacterium
TGCTGGACCCGCTGCGGGTCGCCGATGAATGTCGGCTTTCCGTTGCCGTTCGTCGCCGAGCCGACCACCACGCCTTTCGTCGCGGCCTGCGGACGAATCAATGCCAACGCCGCGTCGGCGACGTCTCCGACCGATGCGACCTTTTGCTCGACCGACATCCGTCCCGCTTCGATCTTGGCGAGGTCGAGGATCTCTCCAACGAGCTCGGTCAAGTGATTTCCGCTGGCGCGGATCCGGTCGAGTTGCGCCTTCTGCGCCGTGGTCACCGGTCCCGCGATTCCCATTTCCAGCAGCTCGGCGTACCCCATCATCGCGTTGATGGGGGTTCGGATCTCGTGGCTCATCTTGGCGAGGAAATCCGACTTCGCCGTGCTCGCCGCTTCGGCTTCCATGCGAAGGGCGAGGGACCGGCGATAGATGAGTGAGTTGTCGATCGCCACAGCGGTGCGGCGCGCGACCTCCAACGCGACCTCCAGCTCTTCGCCGGTACAGGTCCGACCGGAGTCCGTCATCGTGAACGACATGGCGCCGAAGGCGCGGCCGCGCGCGATGAGGGGCACACACATGAAGGACGTGGGCCCGATCCGATCGAGCAGGGACTTCGTCTCGTCATCGGCCGAGGCGCGCACGCTCGGCAGATCGATCGTCGGAATCAGCATCGGCTGCTGCGATCGAATGACCTCCGACACCTGGCTCTTGTCGTCAACGTGATTCGGATAGTGCTTGACCAACTCACGCACCGCGTTCTGCTGCGCGGGATCGTAGTGCAGCGTCTCGATGCGCCGGATGGCGCCGTCCTCTTCGACGAGATGGATCGTCGCGTAGTCGGCGAGACGCGGCACGCACAGCCTCATCAGGTCGGCGAGCAAGTGCTCGTCGGACAGGGCACCGGCGACGGCGCGGCTCGCGTCGGCGAGGAACTGCTGCGTGTCGACCGACTTGGTCAGCGTCGCGACGGCCCGGGTCGATTCGCCCGACGCCGTTTCGACGCGCTCGATCATGTGGTTGAACGCCACGGCGAGCCGGCCGACTTCGTCGCCGCCATGCGCCGCTACGCGATGCGAGTAATCTCCCATGGCAATGGCTTCCGCGGCACGGGTGACCTCGCCGAGCGGCGCGACGAGACGGTGCACGAAGAACCAGGCCGCGATCGCGCCGACAATCACCAACAGAATCGCCAACAAGGCTAACCGACGAATGGCGGCAAAGGGTCGCGAGAGAACTGACGCGAGCGATCGCTCGACGGTGACGGCGAATGGGGTTCCCGGCAATCGCGACGTGGAGGACAACACCTCGCCTTTCCCTGCTCGATCGGCAATGTCTATTGAACCGAGGTATGGTCGTGTGTTCGAGGATCGCGGTACGACGCTACCATCGAATCGCAGCCAGAGACTGTCGCTGGCGTTGCGGAGAAAACCGTCGATCTCCGGCCCCATCAGGCCATTCACGCCTCTGAGCGCGGCGGGGTTGTTTGCCACCACGCGTTCTTGGGCGAGGTATCCCAACCGCGTCGAATCGCGATCGAGCACCGGCACGACGATCCAGTAGGCGGTGCGGCGGTTCGCCGAACGGAACGGCCCGACGGCGAGGCTGTCGCCGCGCTCCACGCGCTCGATCTCTTCGTGAATACTCTGACGCTGCTCCGGCAACTCGAGGCTGAGCGATCCGAGCGGGCGTCCGCCGCGTGTCCAAAGGCCGGTGACACCAGTGTCGGCGGGAGTGATCAAGATCGGCGACATCGCACGACGAACGTCGGGCCCGTAGGCACGATCCGGATGTCGCAGCGCGTCGACGATGGCCGGGTCGCCGGCAACGTGGCGAAGGTTCTGCACGCGCAGGGTCACCGGCTGGGCGGCGACCGACGCGATCGCTCCCGAAAGACTTTTCAGCCGGTCGGCAGCCGCCAGCTCCGCGGCGTGGCGAACCTCATAATACGAGACGACGATTCCGGTGCCGAGCACGAACGCGAACAGGGCGAGGACGATGAGCGGAATCTTCCGCTGAAGCGGAAGTCCCGAGAGGCCGCCGCTCGCCCTGACGTTGCTCATCGATGCGCTCCCGTGCCGCTCATCACCGCGCCCTCGTCATTCGCGCTACTCAGCACCGAGCTGGCCATCTCCGTTCTCGAGCGATCGCCACAAATACCAGCTCGCCACTGAGCTGTGCGGGCTCCATTTCGCGCCGATCTTTCGAACGTCCTTCGGCGTCGGCCGTTTCCGCTTCCGATACGCGCGCTTGATGGCGTTCTGAATGCCGAGGTCCAACTCAGGCAGCACATCGCGGCGGTCCAGACGGAACATCAAGAACATCTGCGCGGTCCAGCGGCCGATGCCTTTGACCTGGACAAGGTGTGCGATCAGATCGTCGTCGTCCATACTCTCGACGGCGTCGAGCGGTAGAGCGTCACTGGCAACTTTCGATGCGAGATCGCGCATGTAGCCAATTTTTTGACGCGACAACCCGACCGCGCGCAGTTCGGCGTCGCTCGTAGCGAGCACGGCTTCAGGCGTCGGGGTGTGATCGGGGTACAGCGCGTTGAATCGGGAAAGAATCGTCGACGCAGCTTTCCCGGAGAGCTGCTGGAAAACGATCGATCGAACCAGTGCTTGAAAATGCGTTCCCTCGCGGCGCGACTCGAGTCGGCAGGGACCGACGACTTCGATTACGCGCGCGAGGACCGGGTCGACGCGTTTGAGGTGCCGGACGGCGGCGCGGAAGTCTGCCATGCGGAGAATTTACGACTCCGCGACGCCGCTCGCTGTGACGCAGCCGATTCTTGCTCCAGGAACCGGGCCACCTTCCGGATGTCCGCGACGAACATCCGCTCGGCGAGCGCGCGCTGATCGGCCGGGGCGCGCAGCACCGCGGACGGATGCACGGTTGCGATAACCGCCGGTGCCCAGGACGACTGCACTGGAACTCCGCGCTTCTTCATGACGCTGAAGTCGCGGCCGAGCAGACTTTTCGCCGCCGTCGCGCCGAGGCATACGATGACGTGTGGGCGAACGAGCGCGATCTCCTGCTCGAGCCACGGTTGGCAGGCGCGAATCTCACCGGCGCTCGGGGTCTTGTGGATGCGTCGTTTCGTGCGCGCGTCGCGCGCCCACTTGAAGTGCTTCACGGCGTTCGTGACGTAGACGTCGTCGCGGTCGATTCCGGCGGCGTCGAACGCGTGATCGAGCAGCTTGCCGGATGGTCCGACGAAGGGCCGTCCCGCCTTGTCCTCCTGATCGCCGGGTTGTTCTCCGACGACCATCACGCGCGCGGAAGCCGGCCCTTCGCCGAACACCGTCTGGGTGCCGAGCTTGAACAGATCGCAGCCTTGGCATCCCTTCGACGCCGCCCGGAGCCTTGCCAGCGTTGGGCGGGGCGGAATGAAATCAGCGGCGGAGCCGGTTGGCTTCGCTGTTTTTCTCGGCTTCGTCATGCTGCTCGCGGTCTTCGGAAAGCCGGTGATGCCCGGCGATCGGCAGGTCGGAATTCTCCTCCTGCGGCGCACCCTCCGATTCTTCGCTGCCGCCGTGTTTCCCGTGCAGCCCGTCGATGAACGCCGTGTGAGCGGCGTCGCCATGTTGGCCTTCGGCGTGTTGTTGCGGCCCCTTCTGCTCTCCCTCGTTCTTCGCCATCACCGCTCCCTTGGAATCCCGGTTCGGAACCACGGAGTCGTGGTTCGGATAAGAGGTGCGGCAAACGTGGGGCCACGCTTCATTTCGCGCCTGTGACATTCATCAGCTCAGTTCGGCGAGCTCTGCTCGCAACACCAGTCATCGCTTCGACCCTCGCCGCGCAGCACGACATGTCGCGCATGGGGACGGGAAGGGAGGCAGACACAACGCGCTCGCTCCTCGCACTCTCGCGTGAGCGAGCGGCGTCGGGAACGACGTGGCTGCCCGACGCTGCGCCGAAACGCATGATCCATCGGTCGCTTGGTGATTGGACGCTGATGGCGCACGGCGCCGTGTTCGGACAGTACGATCGGCAGGAGACGCAGCACGGCGACGCGCAGTTCGGCGTCGTCGACTGGGAGATGTTCATGGCCGCGCGCCCCGTGGGCGCCGGGATCTTCACGGCGCGGGTGATGACGAGCCTCGAGGCGCTCGCGCTCGGTCGCCGCGGATATCCCGAGCTGCTGCAATCGGGGGCGAGCGACGCCGGTGCGCGTTTGGCCAACCGACAGCACCCGCACGATCTCTGGAACGAGCTTGCCGCGACGTACGATCACGCGCTCTCGTCGTCGATCGCCGCCTTCGCCTACGGCGCCGCGGTCGGCGAACCGGCGCTCGGGCCGGTCGCGTACATGCATCGTCCGTCGGCTGACGCGGATCCGTTCGCGCCGCTCGGACATCACTGGCAGGACGCGGCGCATGAAAGTTTCGGCGTCATCACGGCCGGCGTATACGGTGCGCGCGCAAAGGTCGAGGGCTCGGTGTTCAACGGCCGGGAGCCCGACGCCTATCGCTTCAACCTCGACTATCGGGGAGCGCACTTGGACTCGTACGCGGCGCGCCTGACGGTTGCGCCGTCGTCGCGGGTCACGGCGTCCGCGTGGGGCGGCTATGTGTTCGATCACGATCCGCTCGATCCGGGGACGGGAATGCAGCGATACGGGGCGTCGTTGCTCACGGTGCTCCCCGGCGCGAGGGAAGGGGCCTGGTCGGGCGCGCTCGTCGGTGGAATCAACATCCACCATCATGGCGCTCGGGCGCACAATCACGGCAGCGAAACGGCGAAGAGCTATCACATCGCGACGAGCACGCTCGTCGAGACGACGTATGAGCTGGGGGACCGCGCAACGCTGTACGGCCGGGCGGAGCAAGTACAAAAGTCGGCCGACGATCTCGGCTTCAACGGCGCGGAATTGACGCAGCTGTTCACCATCCGCGCGCTGACGGCCGGCGGGACGACCGAGCTCGCCGCGGTCCGCGATCTGTCGTTCGGGTTGGGCGCGCGTGGAACCATGAACTTGGTCCCGGCGACCCTGGAGCCAACCTACGGAACGCGCACTCCGCTCGGGTTTTCCGTCTTTCTGCGAGTTCGTCCGACGCGAATGAGCGGACCAATGATGCGCGCCAATAGCCCGGTGGCTGGATCGAGGTAGCGGGTCGACGTATCATCTACGCGACCCAGTCTTCCAATCGATTTGCGCGCTCTCTTCAATTATTTCCTTCGCGGCCTGGTCGTCGTCGCGCCGGTCGCGCTGACGGTCTACGTCTGCGTCGTGATCTTTACGACGATCGACAGTTGGCTGCACTTGCCGATCCCGGGCGTCGGTTTCTTGATCACGCTCGCGCTGATCACCGGCGTCGGATTCATCGCCTCGAACCTGGTCACGACGAGCGTGGTCGGCCTCGTCGATCGACTGCTCGAGCGGTTGCCGTTCGTGCGGCTGCTGTACTCGTCGGCCAAGGACATGCTCAACGCGTTCGTCGGCGAGAAGCGGCGGTTCGACAAGCCGGTGCTGGTGTCGGTGACGTCGGACGGATCCGTCAAGGTGCTGGCGTTTCTTACATCCGACTCGCTCGCCGCGCTCGGCGCCGCGGATCATGTGACGGTCTATATGCCGCAGTCGTACGGCCTTGCCGGGCACATCCTCGTCGTTCCGTCGAGTCGCGTGCGGCGCATCGACGCTGAAGCGGCTGAGGTGATGGCGTTCATCATCTCCGGCGGCGTCACCCAGGTGGAAGCGAAAACGCTCAGATCACCGTGAGGCCGTCGCCGGACCGAGCGCGATCGTGAACCGTGGTGCCGACCCCTCCTATCCATTCGCGATTCGCCAGTCGCCGATCCAGGGACTTGGCGCGTTCGCGACGCGTCGCATTCCTGCGGGCACGCGTCTCATCGAGTATTCGGGCGAGCGCCTGACGCCCGCGCAGGCCGACGCGCGTTATCCCGACGTCGATAGCGAGCGGCATCACACATTTCTCTTCGCGATCGACGACGACATCGTGATCGACGCCGCGGTCGGCGGCAACGAAGCGCGTTTCATCAACCACTCGTGCGATCCGAATTGCGACGCGGTGATCGACGGCGGCCGCATCTGGATCGAGACCATTCGCGATGTGGAGCCCGGCGAAGAGCTCGCGTACGACTATGCGTACGTGCTCGAGGAGCGCCACACCCCGGCGGCCAAACGTCGCTACCCCTGTACCTGTGGCGCGCGCAACTGTCGTCGCACCATTCTCGCCCGCAAACGCCCCTAAAACCGCGTTAGGGGTCAGACTCCATTCACACTTTGGAGTCTGACCCCTAACGCGGGGTTTTGGTACGGATGGAAATGAATCGGAATCAGCCGCCTGAGCCGCGGGGCCAGACGTTGTTCGATTTATCGACGTCCACCACGCGGTTTGTCGGGTCGAGCTGCACCTTCGTCAGCTTCTTGCCCCTGAACTCGTAGACTCGATCGTAGTAGAGCGGGTTGGTACTCCAGACTTCAGCCGGATACGTGACGTCTTGTGTCGAGCCGTCGCTGAAGGTGAAGCGAGCGCGAATCGGGAGCACGCCCTTCGCAAAGTTTCGGAATCGAATGGCGACTGAATCGATATCGCCCGACTGGCGATGCGCCACGGTGTCGATGCCGATGTCGAAGTGCGGGTTCTCGAGGAACCACTCGCGCCAGAACCAGTCGAGCCGTCGGCCGCTTACGTCTTCCATCGTCTTGAAGAAATCCGCCGGGCCGGGATGCTTGAACGCCCAACGTCGCGCGTACTCGCGGAACGCTTCGTCGAATGCCTGCGGTCCGAGAATCTCGTCCCGCAACTGCGCGAGACCGACCGCGGTCTTCACGTACGCGTTCTCGCCGAGGAGTTGCGGGTTGATCCGGTCGGGCTGAACCTCGAGCGGCTCGTCCACATTGTGCTGCATGAAGTTTTCGACCATCGCGCGGTTCTCGGCCACGCGCTGCTCGTACGTGCCCTTTTCCGGATAGCGACGCGCCTCGGAGAAGTAGTTGATGAAGGTGTTGAACCCTTCGTCCTGCCACATGTGCATCCGCTCGTTCGAGCCGATGATCATCGGGAACCACATGTGCCCGATCTCGTGCGTCACGACGTTGTACAGGTCGTATTTGTCGGCGCTCTTGTTCTCCATCGCGACCATCGGGTATTCCATGCCGCTGATCGGCCCCTCGATCGCGGTGATCTGCGGATAGGGATACGGATACCAGCGCTCGGAGTATTCCATGATCGACATGCGCGCCATGTCGGCCGCGTCCTTCCACGTGTCGATGGCGCTCGGACGGTAGAAGGCGTACGCCATGTGCCCCTGCCAGCTCGATGCGTCCCACATGAAATCGGGAGCCGCCCCCCACACCGCGTCACGCACGTTCTTCGCGCTGAATCGCCAGGTCATCGTTCCCGTCTTCCGCGGACGCCCGCTGCCGTTTTGCAGCTCGGCTTGCGTGACGATGTGCACGGGCGTGTCGGACTTGGATGCTTGCGCGAGACGCGAGACCTGCGCCGGCGTCAAGACTTCCGCGGCGTTCTGCAACGCGCCCGTCGCGGCGACGATGTAACCGGCGGGCACCGTGATCGAGACATTGTAGTCGCCGTACTCGAGATAGAACTCGCCTTGCCCGAGATACGGTTCCGTGTTCCAGCCGCGCAAATCGTCGTAGACGCAGACGCGCGGATACCACTGAGCAAGCTCGTACAGCGCGCCGTCACGCCCCATACGGTCGGCGCCGTGCTCGGGAATCATGAAGTGCCAGGCGACGTCGAACGTGGCCACCTGGCCGGGCGCGAGCGGCGATACGAGATCGACCTTCATCACCGTCCCTTCGACGCGCGACTTGAGCGGTGTCTTCTTCCCGGCGGTCACTTGCGTGAACCGGTCGATCATGTCGCCGCCCTCGAAATTCCGCGCCCCGAATCGCGAGTCGGGCGGAAAAACGAAGGAGTTGAGCGAGCCACCCTTGAATGCGTTCTGCTCGACCTGGAACCAGACGAAGCGCAGCGTGTCGGGCGAGTTGTTCGTGTAGCGCAGCGTCATCTCGCCGTGCAGCGTCTTCGCGGCCGTGTCGAGAGTTCCGTGAAGATCGTAGTCGGCGCGCTGCTGCCAGTATTTCGGTCCGGGAGCGCCGGATCCGCTGCGGTAAATGTTGCCCGGCGGCAGGTTGAGCGGCGCGAAGAGCGATGTGTCCGCGGAACCGGTGGCATCGAACGTCCGGACCGGATTCATCGGTCGCGGAGGCTGCTGAGAAGCGCCCTGCGCGACGGCCGTGGAAAACGACGGCGAGCCCAGCGCGGCGGCGAGCAGCGCGGCGGCGAACGAGCGCGTAACTGTGTGCATGATTTCGATCTGGCTAAAGACGTGCGAACCGACGAGGCTGTCGCCTGCGTGACGAAGCGGTTCACCGCTTCATGTATACCCTGGTCTTACCGTCGCGTTCGAATGCAATGACGTTGTAAGGTTGCTTACTCGAGCCTTCCATGCCGGGCGAACCGATAGGCATGCCTGGTACCGCAAGACCCATGACGGCGGGCTTTTCGGCCAGCAACTTCTTGATCGCGTCCGCGGGCACGTGTCCCTCGACGATGTATTTGCCGACGACCGCCGTGTGACAGGATTGCAGCGCGTCCGGTACACCCATCGTGCGCTTCACCGAGTCCATGTCGGGCGTGTCCCGCACGGTCGTCACGAAGCCGTTCGCGCTCAGATGCTTGATCCATCTGGCGCAGCACTCGCAGGCCGGGTCCTTGTACACGGCAATTGCAGGAAGGGGCTCCGCGGCAGCGATGGTTCGTGACAGCAATACGCCGGCGGCGCCCACGGCGGACGAGCGAAGCCAATCGCGACGAGACAGCATGACCAAACCTCCGATGTACATCGACGATGAATGCTCGCGTTCAATCTAGCCGCTCGCTTCGGACGGAGCCGGATCGGGGTCGCGGCATCTCCAGAGCGACGTTTGATTCCGGCATGCTCGAGACGTCCCTCCCCCCCGACCGGTCCGGCCCGCAACTGCGCGATCGTATCGCGCTGCGAGTATTGCAAATCGGTTCGATCGCGGTGGTGCTGGCCTCTCTTCCGTACAAAGCCTTCGACCTCGATCGGTACTTCGTGCCGAAGGAGCTGGTGCTCCACGTTTGCGCGGCGGTTGCCGCGGTGGTTCTCCTCCGTGCGCGCCAACGTTTGACGCTATCCGTCATCGACGCGGTCCTCGCTGCCTTCCTGCTATTCGGCGTCGTATCGGCGCTCTTCGCCGCGAACGTCTGGGCCGCCGAGCGCGCGCTCGCGATCTCCTGTTCGGGCGTCGCGCTCTTTTGGTCGGCGTCGGCGGTTCGGCGGGCCGGCTTGATTTCACCGCTGCTCGTCGCGTTGGCGGTCGGGATCGTCCTCGCGGCGGCGACGTCGCTGGCCCAGGCGTATGGCGTGCAAACCGAATACTTCAGTCTCAACCGCGCCCCCGGCGGCACGTTCGGCAACCGGAACTTCATCGCCCATATCTGCGCCATCGGCGTCCCTGTGGTTGCCTTGGTGGCGCTCACGGCGCGCCGCGGCGCGGGAAGTATCTTCGGCGGGCTGTCGATGGCCATCATCGCCGCCGCGCTCGTCATGTCGCGGAGCCGGGCGGCGTGGCTCGCCGTTCTCGTGTTGGCGGCACCGGTTGGAGTGCTCGCCGCGGGCACGTGGAACCGGTGGTGCGAGCCGCGAACGCTGCGGCGTCTCATCGTGCTCGGCGTCGCTGCCGGCGCGGGAGCCATGGCCGCGGTGCTGCTTCCCAATCGGCTCGAATGGAAGAGCGACTCGCCCTATCTCGATTCCGCCGCCGGTTTAGTGAACTATAAAGAAGGCAGCGGCCGCGGCCGGATCGTGCAGTACACGAACTCGCTCCGCATGACGGCCGCGCATCCCGTGCTCGGCGTTGGGCCGGGGAACTGGCCGGTCATCTATCCGCACTATGCCTCGCGCAACGATCCGTCGATGTCGAGCGACGATGGGGTCACGTCGAACCCATGGCCGAGCAGTGACTGGATCGCGTACCTGTCGGAGCGCGGCGCAGTCGGCATCGTGTTGCTGCTCGTAGCGATGGTCGGACTACTCGGCCGGGCTCTCGCCGACTTGAGGCGTAAAGATCGCAACGCCGAGCAGGTATTGACGGCCATCGCGCTCGTCGGGACGCTCGTCGCGACGGCGGTCGTCGGCGCGTTCGACGCGGTGCTGCTCATTGCCGCGCCGACTTTCTTTGTCTGGGCGTTGGCGGGCGTGCTGTCGCCGACGCCGGAAGGCCGATTCACGCTCGGACGATGGGCGGCGGTCACGGCGATGCTCGCCGTCGTGGTGTACGGTGGCATCGCGATCGCGCGGTCGAGCTTTCAGCTCGCCGCGATCACGACGTTCAGCACGTCGACGCGTCTGGCCTCACTCGATCACGCGTCGGCGTTCGATCCCGGGAGTTATCGGATCCATATGCGGCTGGCGGCGTCGTATTTGTCGCGCGGCGAATGCGCGAGGGCGCGAACCCATGCTCGCGCGGCCCGCGCCCTTTTTCCCAGCGCCGCCGAACCACGTCGTGTCTTGGCGTCCTGCGGCAGCAAGTAGATGACGACGACCGAGCACGTCGCCAATATCGGCGAGCGCGGAGCGCGCCGTCGGCGCGGGATCGGGATTCTTTTGTCGGTGCTCGCGGCGACGGCGCTCATCGTTCTGCTCCTCACCGATGCGCCATCGTGGACGCGGCTCCTCGTCGGTATCCCGGCGGGCCTGGGCGCGGCGGAGATTCTTCAGGCGCGCGAGAAGACGTGAGTCGTGCTGGCCACGCTCGGGAAGCGTGAACGCGACGCGGGAGATACGACGCTGTCAAAAGACGAACGACCGATCGTTCGCCGTCAAGCACTCGGCGTCGTCGGCCGTTCGGTATTGATCGCGATCGCCGCGGCGATCGCCGCTTTCCTCGTCTAGACGCTTATCGCGAGACCTGCGCGCCCGGCGGCGGATTTCCGCGTGGCGGCGGGAACGGAACGCCGCCCGGCTTGCCGCGCTCCGGAAGGAGGTACTGCGCCGGTGGCGGCTCGTTGTAACCGCGATGACAGGTGGCGCATGTCACCTTGGGCGTGTCTTTCGGATAGAGCTTTGGAAGCGTGACCGTGTTGATGTCGTTCTGCATCTGCTGCATGAACCGCGCGCGGACTTTGTCGTTCGACGTGTCGCTCGCGAAGTTCCCCTGATTCGCCAAGCGGTGACAATTGGTGCAGTTCCAGCTCAGCGCCTCGGCGTAGTCCTTGTCCATTTTCGTGACCAGCTGGGCCGCGGTAATTCCTTTCAAGACCTTGATGTTCTTGAAGACTTGCTCGGCGGGTTGATTCTCACGGCCGGCGATTTCTTGCATGACCTTGGCGATATAGCCCGCGCGCAACTTCGTCAGGCTGTCGCGCGACGGCGGGATTCGGCGCGGGGGAACGACGGCCGGTGCATTCGCGGCCGTTGTATTCGCGGTCGAAGCAGCGCTGCTTCCAGAGCTTGGCGCCGGAGACGGCGTCGCCGGCGCGCGCGTGCACGAAAGAGCCAGGAGCGTCACTCCGACCAACGCGAAACCGGTACGTCCCACCATGATCGACCTCGGGCAGAGTCTGACGGCAAGGAAAGCTTCCGGCTGACTACGGTTTTCGAGCCGGAAGCGTTGATGCCCATTTCGCGATGCGCCCTCGCGGGCCGACCGCCCAGCCATCGTCGTGTGTCGCGAATGCCACCGTGTTGTACGCGACGGAGTCGATCATCGTCCAGCTGTCGCCGGCGTCGTCGGAACGCGCCGTCCCCGCGAGTCCGACCGCGACGAGTGAGCGTCCTGACGTTCCCGGCATGAACGCGACACCCGACATGAAACCCTGCGGCATCGGTCCCCGCGCCAGTCGCCAGGTCACGCCGCCGTCGCTCGTCAGAGCAACGTTGTCAAAGGGCTGCTTCGGTTTGGTGTAGTCGCCCCCGACGGCCACACCGTGCGTGGCGTCGGAGAACGCCACCGAAAAGATCCCGGATGCCGCGTTGCCCGCATGGATCGGCGTGTCCGCGACCGTCCACGTCCGACCACGATCGGTGGTGCGAAACACGCGCGCTTTGGCGGCGCCGCCTGTCGCGACCCACGCGTTCGACTTGCCTTGGACGATGAGGCACGTCCCGCTTGCCGCGAACGAGCCCTCGCCCGGGAGCGCCGCCGGCACACGATCCGCCGGCACGCGAGTCCAGGCCTTGCCGCCGTCGTCGGTGACGAGCACGAACAGTTTTCCGTCGGCCGGATCGCTGAGCGCCATCCCGTGATCGTTGTCCCAGAAGGCGAGGGCATCGAGGAATACGCCTTTGTCGGAGCTGTTGAATTGTCGCGACCAGTTCGTGCCGTCGTCGGTGTGAAAGATCTGCGCTTGCCCCGAGTCGGCGAGGCCGGCGCTCGACGTCCAGACGCGGCGCTCATTCGTCGCGAAGATGGCGCGAAGGTCGAGCGAAGTCGCGCCCGGGACCGTATCGATCTTCCACGTTCTTCCGCCGTCCGACGTGTGGGCAACGCGCCCGCGCGTTCCGCTCGCCCACGCCACCGACCCGCTCACCGCGGCCAACCCGCGGAACTCCGCCGTGGTCGCGCTCTGTTGTGGCGTCCACTGCGCGGCCGCGACGTTGGCGCCGGCGATCGAGCAAAGAATGACAAGTCTCATATCAACCCCACCAGAAGGAGGCGGCGATGATGACGTATAGGCCGATGAGCGCCACGCCCTCGATCCAGATCGTCTCGCCGTCGTTGACGATGATCGCCGAAGTCAGCGTCGTGAGCAGCAGCGCGGCAATGAGCAACGGTGGAACGACAAGAGTCAACACCGGCCCGCCGAGCACGAACGACAGCAGCACGAGCGCCGGCGCCACGACGAGCGCGATGAGCAGCGAGCTGTTGAGAATGACGCTCATCGCATAGTCGGGACGGTTCTTCGCCGCGAGCCGGATCCCGGCAACGTTCTCGACGGCGTTGCCGGCGATCGCCACGACGACGATGCCGGCGAATGCCTGCGAGATGTGCAACGCTTCGATCGCCGGCTCGAGCGCTTCCACAAACCACTCCGACACGACCGCTGCCCCCGCTGACGCCAGCACGAGCACCGTGACCGCGAGCCCGAGCGGCCAATGCCCGGCGCCGGTTGCTGGTTGCGCGGCGTGCCGGAGCGAGCGCTGGGGATCGGCGCTCAGCGAAAAGGGCAGGCTTGCGAAGAAGACCACCAGCAACAGCACCGCGCACGCCGCGCTCAACGGCACTTCGTGCGCCGACGCCGGCGTGTGGAGCTCATAGGCGAGCGTCGGGATGGAGAACGCCGCCACCGCCAGCATCATCAGCGACACGATCATGCGCGGAGACTCCGCGTCGAACGTCTGACGTCCGTGCTTCACGCCGCCAACGAAGATCGCGATGCCCAACACGAGAAGGGAATTGCCGAGAATCGAACCGATCAGCGCCCCTTGAACCACCTGTATGAGACCCGCCCGCAGACTGAACGCGCAGACCAGCAACTCGGGAAGATTGCCGAGCGCGGACTGCAACACACCCGTCGCGCCGGGGCTCAGATACTCCCCCACATGCTCCGTCCCGTTGGACACGCTCATCGCGAGCAACGACAGCGCCGCCGCCGCGACGACGAAACGAAGCACGTCGTTCGCGCCCATGAAGTGCAACACGCCGGCGGCGACGACCGCGGCCCCGGTAATCCCGAATACGACGACGTCGTTCCGCTGGAGCACGCTCGTTCTACCCCTGGTCTGATCCGTAGATTTGACGACGGAGCGAATCTAACACGGCCTCATCCCTTTGACTGATGCTCGACCTCGCCGCCGTCCGCGATGCGCGCGCGCGTATCGCGAACCGAATTCATCTGACGCCGACCTTTACCTCGCGCCGCCTCGGCGAGCGAGCCGGGGTTCGCCTTTTCCTCAAGTGCGAGAGCCTTCAGAAGACCGGATCATTCAAGGTCCGAGGAGCGCTGAACAAGCTCGCCAGCCTGAGCGACGATGAGCGGGCGCGCGGCGTGATCACCGTGTCGGCGGGCAATCACGCGCAGGCGATGGCGTGGGCCGCGCAGTCGGCGGGCGTTCACGCGGTCGTCGTCATGCCGAACACGGCGTCGCCGACAAAGGTGGAAGCGAGCCGCGGATACGGAGCCGAGGTCGTGCTCCATGGCGCGAGCGGCAACGAATCGTTCCCTCACGCGCACGAGCTGGCGCGCGAGCGCGGACTCACTTTCGTCCACCCGTTCGACGATGAGCGGATCTGCGCCGGTGCGGGAACGACGGGGCTCGAGCTGCTCGAGCAGGTAGCCGATCTCGACGTCGTCGTGGTGCCGATCGGCGGCGGAGGACTGATCTCCGGAATCGCCGTCGCGATCAAGGAGAGCAATCCGAAGATTCGCGTCTACGGCGTCGAGCCGACGGGCGCCGCGTCCACGCGGCTGAGTCTCGATTCGGGACGCGCCATGCGCCTCACATCGCTCAATACGATCGCCGACGGCCTCGCCGCGCCGATGACCGGTGAGCTGAATTATGAGATCGTGAAGCGCTACGTCGACGATGTGATCGTCATCGACGACGACGCGATCGCCGAAGGTTTGCGTCAGTTACTCTTCTCGGCGAAACTCCTCGCCGAGCCGGCGGGTGCCGCCGCGGTGGGCGCGCTCCTGGCGAAGGCGGTCCCCGTCCGCCAAGGCGAGCGCGTCGCCGCTATCGTCAGTGGCGGCAACGTGGACGCCGCCAAGCTCGCGAAGATCATCACGTGATGACGGCGCCGCCTTCCGGTCGCGGAAGGCCCACATCGTCGCCAGTAACCACACGATCCCGACGACGATGCCCGCGAAGACGTCGGTCGGCCAGTGCACGCCGAGGTAAATCCGCGAGTAGAGACTGGCGAGCATGATCGGGATGAACACGTAGTACGGCCAGGTCCATCCTTTGACGCGATGCAGAATGATCGACAGCGTGAACAGGACCGAGATGCTGGCGATCGCGTGACCGCTCGGATACGAGCTCCATCCATACCAGCCACGCCGCTCGAACAGCGTCGGCCGCGCGCGATCGAACATCGCTTTGAGTGAGGGATTGAGCAGGTAGCTGCCGAGCTGCACGACCGCCAACCGGATGGCGTCGTTCGGCGCGTGCTGTCGTTTCCACAGCCACCAAACGATCAGCGCGATTCCCGGAATCAGCGAGATGTTCGTTCCGAACCACGGGAAGATGAGCATGAAGGGGTCGATGGCCGGGGGAATGGAGCCATGGACCCAGATCATGAGGCTCCGCTCCCACGGGAGTCCCGTATTCCAATTCCCCGCGGATACCGTAAGCCTTGCGCTGATGTATCCAGCCAGAAACGCCAGTCCAAAGCCGGCCAGGATCTCGACCCACCGCTGCCGCCACGGACTCGGCTCGGAAATAGCCAGACTATCCTCGATCACGGTCGCCATGCCCGTGGGTCAAGGCACGTACCCTGCCAGAAATCCCGGCTTGGAGGTACGATCAAATGGCAAACGACGACCGCAAAGCCCCGAAATCGCCGGACGACGATACCCGCCAGCAGGGCGAAGAAGAGAAGCGCGAAACGGGAATCGAGTACGGCGCGAACGAAGCCGAGCAGACCCGGGAGCGCGAGCGCGCCCCCTATGATCGAACGGATGAGGCGGGTGAAATTCCGTGAGCGCAGCGGAGCTCGGCTCCCGCTAATCTGACAGACCGCGACCCTCCACGGTCATCATCGTGCCGACCATTGTCGCCACGAGGCGCTCGGTCGGGCCTGAAAACGCAACCACCTCGCCCCAGCAGACCGTGACGGTTTTGCCGGCGCGAATCACGCGGCCTTTGGCCAGAACCCGGTCGCCCGCCGCGGGCGCGAGAAGGTTGATCTTGAACTCGACGCTCAGCACCGCCGCCCCAGGCGGCATCAGCGACAGCGCCGCGTAACCGCACGCGCTGTCGGCGACCGAGGCGAGGGCTCCCGCGTGCAGAAAGCCGTGTTGCTGCGTCAACTCGGTCCGCACCGGGAGCTCGAGATCCACCTCACCCGGCTCGACTCTCACCAGCCGTGCGCCAAGCGTCGCCATGAAAACCTGTCGCTCGAAGCTGGCGCGGACGCGCTCGGCGTAGTCCGGATCGCGCGGAGCGTGCGCTGTCACTGTTGCCGGCAGGCGACGCACACCGCCGGCGCTCCGAAGTCCACCATCAGTCGTCGGACCCACGAACCGTACAGATGCTGGGCGCACAGCACGCGGCGGCACCTGGAGCAGGCGCCGCCGGCAATGAGATCGAAGCGGACGCCGCAAATCTCGCAGTCGGTCGCCATCTCGGTGTTCGCGAAGACGCGGACCTTGCGACTCACGCCGCCCCTCCGTCTTCGCGGTCGATCACGTAGGTGGTCCTAGCGCGGCTTCTTGGCGTTCGATTCCCGCGGGCGCGCTCGCGCGAGCGTCCACACGACAATCGTGGCGCAGCTGCTCTGGCCGGGCTTGGTGAACTGCGGCGGCGTCTCGCTGCCGTGATACACCTCGACCGCGACGACTTCGTTCGGTCGCACGTAGGAATCGATGTCGCCGGGCTGCATCGGTTCCCAGTAGGTACCGTCGACGTACACATTGACGCAACCGCCGGCCGCGTTTCGCGCGTCGGAGATCACGTAGCTGCGACCATCTCCCGCCGGCGAAATGCGAAGTCCCGGATCGATGCGCATCACATCGCTGAACGACATCGATTCGTGGTTGATCTGCTTGCCGTCGTAGAAGCGGCCCATGCCCGTCTGCTTGCGCTGGAGGTAGCCAAGGTCCGAGAGCGCTTTGTCCTGCGCCGCCTCGATGCGCATCGTCTGCAGCATTGGCACGGCATCGCTCATCGTGACCGTCGCCGGCGTCGTGCTGTTCGACGCGAGCTCCACCGGCACCTCGGTCACCGTGTAGCCCAGCTTCCGTACTTCGATCGCCTGCGTCCCCGACGGCAAGCTGTCGAGGGTGAACTCGCCGTTGGCCTTCGACAGCGCGACGACCATTCCTCCGCCCTGCAGCGTGATGCGCGCGTCGCGGAGCGGTTGGCCTTTCTTGTCTACCACACGTCCGGAGACGCGCGCCGTGCCCCTGGCGATGCGCTTGATCTTGCCGCTGTCACCCTTGACCTCGACGATCGCCTGATGCTGCGACACGATGCTGAATCCGCGCAGCGCGAGAAAGCCGTTCGTGACCTCGGCGGGTACTTCGCCTGAGCTCACGCCGTTGCGGAAGACCTGGACTTTGCCGCTCATGTCGCCGGGAATTCCGCAGATCTTGTAGCCGCCGGTCGAGTCGACCATGGCCTCGCGCGTGCGCAACTGCTTTCTGCCGATGACATCCGTCTCGTAGAACACGAGCTGCACTTTGGCTCCGATCGCCGGCCCGTTGCTGTCGGGGTCGCGGACGAAACCGACCATCATCGCCGGGCCCCGTGAACGCTGCGCCGACGTACAGAACACGGACGCGAGTCGCTCGGGGCTCGGCACGCTCAAATCGAGATCGCTTACTTTGCCGGCGGTGAAGGGCACTTCCGGCGTGCGCATCAGGACGCCGAGCGTGTCGAGCAGCGGGTGAAGTACCGTGACGCGATGGGGCCCAGGCGGGATGCTGTCGATCCGATAATGACCGTCCCCATCCGTGACGCCCGAGCGGTTGGCGCCTTCGATTACGACCAGCGCCTTGCCGAGCGCGCCGTTGTGCACGCTGTCGATCAAGAAACCTTTGATCGAGGCAAAGCCGGCTGCCGCGGGTGGCGTTCCGGTTTGGGCGTGGGCTACCGGAATCGCGAACAGACCGGCGAACGTGACGCCGGTCATCCAGCCAACGAGTCGGCGTGGGGATGAGCTTGCTTGCTTCATGGGACCGCGGGGTGGAGGGCCGAATCGCTCCCAAGTTACGGTTGGGAGGTCGCGGCTTCTACCCCTCAAACCCGCGGTGGGTTGCGGCCGGTCACCGGGTGGTGCCGGCCGCGTTTCACGTCACCGCCTGACCTGCGCGTCACTCATCGACAGGGTCGGCCGGATCGTGAAATTGATCTTGTCGCCCTTGCTGGCGGTCAGTGGCCCGACCAGCGCACGTCCGCGGCCGTCGTCCGGAATGGCCACGACGTAGAGAAGGCTCGTCGGAAACAGACTCGCGTCGAGCAGAATGCTCGTGCTTTCGTTGGGCCCGACCGACCCGATGAAGGTCGATTGGCCGTTGACGATCGAGCGCAGCTCCATGCCCCGGCCGTTTTCATTTCTCACGTTGAGCACGGCGGTCCGCGCGGCCTCGGCCGGATCGATCGTCGTTCCGGCGGCTGAGCCCTCACTGTAGCGCGCGCACGCTTCAGCCGCTCCCGTCAGCGACGCGGCGACCAGCGCGATAAGAAGTTTGTGTCGAAACATCGGTTGCCTCCTTCGGTAAACGCGGTGATTCGCGCGTCCGCCTCGATTGGCAGTTTCGATGCCCAACTAGGGGCTTAAGCGTGCTCGAATCGGTTGAGTGAGTCGAGCTCATCGAGCGATATGAAGGCGTAGGGACCGCACTGCGTCAGGCCGGCGTCGCGGAAGTGGCGATTGTATTCCGCCGCCGTTCGCTCGTGCCAGCCGACGCGATCTCCTTCCATGTTGTCGTCGGTGACGAAGGCTTCGATGTACGCCACACCGCCGAGCAGTTGACGGATGGCGCGCAGTCCGCGGGTGATCTCCGCATCGACCGCGTATTGCAGGACGTCGGCGCACACGATCACGTCGACGCGCTTCGGAAGCCGCATCGTGCCGAGTGTGCCGAGCGTGCCTCGACGAATGTTCCGCGACACACCGAATCGCTCGAGCACGTAGTCGCTCGAATCCACACCGACGTAGCGCGCCTGCGGCCGAAGGCGCTTCACGATCGGATACCACGGCGCTTCACCGCAGCCGACGTCCAGCACGCTGCGAATTCTCCGGCCGATGAGAAATTCGGTGAGCGCGATCACCATGCGCACTTTGCGTTCGAGACTCTCGCGCGTCGCGACGCGGTCGTCCGGGTCGCGGTACCAACGGTCGAAGTAAGATCGGTCGTAGAATTTCAATTTGTTTCGTGAGTTGAAAACGTTGGAGGCACATTGTCTGCGGCGCTTCGGCTGTCCACCTCGACGATGGAGGATGCTGGTGGACGACCAACCTCACCGCGACGAGGGTTTCAGCGGCCGCGAGCAAAAGCTCGCCGAACGCCGCGAGGCCGACTGGCTGGACGAGCTCACCCGACGCCGGGTGGAGTCCGTAGAGGAACGGCCCGCGCTCACGAGACGTGAGCGCGAGGAGCGTTGGCCGATCGGGTAGCGTCTCGCGCGCGAGACATGCTGCTACTGATCACGGCGCGTGAATTGGATGTAGTCCGTGTACGGCGGCTCTCGTCCGGCAGTGCGTAGTTGGCGCGCGATCTGACCGCGATGATAGCCGCCGTGCATGCTGACGTGCGTCACGATGTCGGCCACCGAGCTCTGATAACTGCGCCCCTTGCTGTTTCGATACGCGACGCGGCGTGCGAGCGCGCGTTCGTCGGCGCCCGTGACCAGCGCGTCGAAAAGATCCGCATGACGCTTCGCCATCTCGCGCGCTTCAGCGACGGATAGTGCCGGCCAGACCGCGACCTCCGCGGGACGCTCGCGAATGCGCGAATACCAGAGATGTTCGACCGCCGCGATGTGCGCGAACAGGCGAAGCGCCTCGGAGTCCGGGCTGTCGCCGATGGCAAGCGCCTCGGCGACGAGATCGTCGGCCCAGCGCATGTGAGCGATGAGGCGCAGCAAATGGTCGTTCATGTCGAGCCTGGCGGAAATGCGATGGTCTGATACATAGTGGGCCATGGACATCGCGTCACGCCCACACGATCCCGCCGTCGAGGAAATGGCTCGCTCGATCTACACGCTCTTTCCGCGCTGCATGCGATGCGGTGAACCGATTGCCCGCTACGAGGACGCCGACATTCGCATTCTCAGCCATCGCGTCGTGCATCGCGGCGCCTGCGCCGAGGCTGAAGACGCCGACGCCGCGACGCGTCAGGCCGGAATGCCGGGCGACGGCTGATTCGGCGGCAGGTCGATGATCCGCACCGGCGTCTCGTCCGGACCAACCGGGCCCGGCTCGGGATGCGGCAGCGGTTCTGGTGTCGGACGCGGTTCGGGCGCCGGGGCTGTCATCGGGTGTCCATGTCGGAATTCACCCGCCCGGCTTGCAGGAATCAGGCTTGATGCTGGGCCAGCGGCGGAACTCGCCGCGGAATTGGTGCCCATCGCGCGCGAACCGTGATCGCCATGAATCCCAGCGCTGGAGGAAGCATGAGTCCGATGAGCGGCACGTTCTCTTGCCGCGAGATGCCGAGCACGTGAAGCCCGAGCGCGGTCAACGCCAGCACGACGATGACGGCCGTCACTCGCCTGGTTGGCGCTTCCCAGCGGCCGGACCACAAGTAGACGGGCAGCATGATGGCGAGTGCCAACCAGAGCGGATTGAATAGCAGGACGTTCTCGTTCGAGTGCGCGAAGACGTGATCGGTGACGGCCCAGAGCAGGACGAGCACCGTGCCGAGCAACCCTGCCGCGAGCGACCACGCGCCGGCGACCAGCGCCGCCACGAACCGCATGCCCGGGCGCAACGGCGTGGCCATGAATCCGAGTGCGGTCATCACCGCGGCGCCGATCACTCCTCCGAACAAGAGCCAGAGTCCCATATCCGGCGGCGCCGCAGGTTCGGGTGCCCGAGTCGCCTGAAAGAGCACACGGTCGCTCCGAACGAGCGGCTTCATCGCACCGGTCGAGTCCATCACGTTCACCTTGGCGATGAAATCGTGCAGCTTCCTCGGCAGAAACATCTCCTGCCACTTGGTCAGCTTGACGTCGGACGGCCGGCCGAGCCCGATATCGACGCCGAGCATGATCGGAAGGTTCCCCTGCATGAGGCGGAGCGAATGCCAACGATAGGTCGCGTCGGTCAACCCGGCCGCTTGCACCGACAACGGTCCACCGAGCGCGTGATCGAGAATATCGCGAACGCGCGTCGAGCAGTTGTCGCGATAGTAGTCGTAGCGGTAGTTGACGTTCTCGGGCAAGGCGTTGCGCTGAATGGTCGCGAGAATCGAGTCCTTTTGCGACGCCGAGAGATCCAACTCCTGCGACAGCACGCTGCGATTCCAGTAGCGATACGCGGCGAGGACATTCTCCATCGAGTCGCCGCCCATCGAGTAGAGCATTCGTCCCTGAAGGAAGTGCGGGATGAAGTGCTCCTGATGGAAGCTGAAGACGCCCCAGTTAAAGACCGTGTCGCGGTTCGTAACGTTGTCGTGAATCCAGAGCGCGTTGTGCCCGAACAGCTCCCACACCTGCTCGCCGTTGCCCATGGTGAGCAGCGAGATGGTGACATTACGCCCCGCTTGGTGGAGGGGGTCGACCTGCGCCTGCTCGGCTGAGCCGGGCCTCGGCGTTGGCGGCGCCGCTGGCGTCGCCTGAGCACGGGCGATGCCCAAGGCGCCAAGCACCAGGCAACAAGTCAGTAAAGAAACGCGGGATCGGAGCATTCGCGGTCGAATCCTAACCGTAAGTCGAGCGTTCGCCAAAGGGCCGCCTTCGAGACGCACGAATAGTAGATTAAGACCCAGAACGCCCGGCCGGCGCGATCGTCGGCGTTGTGACTACGAGGAACGCGTGCCAGTCTTGTTCCGAAGGTCCGTCGTCGCTCGAATGACACGCCCGGATCCGGAAAAAGACCTCGCTCAGACGACCCAGGTGCCATCGAGTTGTGACTAGCTCATCGCCGGCCGTGGACCACATCGTGCCTCCGCCGTCCGTCGTGTCCGTCCGACGGCGTGCGTCGATCGCGACGATCATCGCGGAGCTATGGGATTCGCGCGATCTCGTCGTTCAGTTCATGATCCGCGACATCACGATCCGCTATGCGCAGGCGATCATGGGTTTCGCCTGGGCGCTCGTGATGCCGATCCTCATCGTCTGCGCGGGACTCGTTTTCCGTGTGGTGCTCGCGACTCTGTCCAATAGTGCCATCGGCGGGGCGAGCGTCGCCGGCTTGGCCGCGAAAGCGGTGCCGTGGGCCTTCTTCTCCGGCGCGTTGACGCAGGCGACGCAGAGCCTACTGTCTCAGGCCAATCTGATCGGCAAAGTCTACTTCGCGCGAGAATCGATTCCCATCGCGTCGGTCTTCGCGCAGATGCCCGACCTCGTCGTCAGCCTGGTCGTGGTGCTGATCGTTCTTCCGCTCGTCGGTCTGTCACTCCACGTCGCCTCGCTCTGGGCCATCGTGGTGCTGCTCCTGCTCGTGCTGTTCACGACCGGATGGGCGCTGATTCTGAGTTGTGCCAATCTCTTTTTTAGAGATGTGAAATACATCCTTCAGGTGTCCCTCAACTTCGGTGTCTTCGCGACACCGGTGTTTTTCGAGCCGCAGATGCTGGGGCGAAAGGGCTCGCAGATCCTCCTTGCCTTGCCGCTCTCTCCGTTCATCCAGGCGATGGATGTCG
Source organism: Gemmatimonadaceae bacterium (assembly GCA_035535975.1). Lineage (GTDB taxonomy): Bacteria > Gemmatimonadota > Gemmatimonadetes > Gemmatimonadales > Gemmatimonadaceae > JAQBQB01. The sequence goes on from DATLPC010000014.1 coordinate 22,479, forward strand.
CCGTTGTTCGGGGTCGAAGCTTGCTCGAGCCGTTGGCGCTTTCCTCCGCGGGAAAGGCTCCCGTGACGGTGTGGGCTCCCTGGATGCTCGGCTACGCGGCCACGCTTGCCGTGGCGCTCGCCGGCATCGGGCTGATCGTATTCCGCCGGGCCTCCGGAAAATTCGCGGAGATGGCGTAGATGACGCCGTATCTCGCGTTCGACCGTGTGTGGAAACAATTTCGGCGCGGGCAGGCGCATGACTCGCTCCGCGATCTCCTGCCCGCCATGGCGCGGCGCCTGGTTGGACGCGCGCCAGCCGAGCACAAAGGACCGTCGAAGACGTTCTGGGCGTTGCGCGACCTGTCGTTCGAGGTGAAGGCCGGCGAGGTGCTCGGCATCATCGGCCACAACGGCGCGGGGAAATCGACGGCGCTCAAACTGCTCAACCGAATCATGGATCCGACAGCCGGCGCGGTCACCGCCCACGGTCGGATCGGCGCGCTGATCGAAGTGTCGGCAGGCTTCCACCAGGATCTCACCGGGCGGCAGAACGTCTTTCTGCAAGGCGCGATCATGGGCATGCGAAAGGCCGAAGTCGCGCGAAAGTTCGACGAGATCGTCGACTTCTCCGGCATCGAAGACTTCCTCGATACGCCGGTGAAACGCTATTCGAGCGGCATGAACGCACGGCTCGGCTTCTCGATCGCGGCGCACCTGGAGCCGGACATCCTGATCATCGACGAAGTCCTTGCCGTGGGCGACGCCGCCTTCCAGCAAAAGGCATTCGGTCGCATCAAGCAGATGGCAACCGGCGGCGCGCCGGTTGTGCTCGTCTCACACCAGCTGGATCGCATCGCCGAGCTGTGCACAAAGGCGATTCTGCTCGATCACGGCGCCGTGCGCGCCGAAGGCGCGCCGATGGAGTGCATCAACAAATATCTGCATGGCGTTGCGGGAACCGCGGCCGGCGTGAGTTCCGGCGGCCAAATCTGCTTCGACAAAGTCATGGCGCCGAATGGTCAGGCGGTGGCGTCCGGCCAGGACATCACGATCGTCGTCACTGGTACCGCCAACTTCGCGTCCGCGCCTCCGCCCGAAGGGTGGACCCCCGCCATCAGAGTTCGTGACGCGGCGACGGCCGCCCAAGTGCATTCAGTCACCGGCCTGCAACGGGGCATCCCACTTCCCGTGAGCGGTGAGTTCGAGTATCACGTCACCTTTCAAATGAACGTCCAGCCGGGACGCTACTCGGTCGAGCCGCTGATCTGGGACGCAATCACCAACCAGACTGAGATCGTTGGACCGGCGCTGCCGATCGAAGTGCTCGAGCGACTTCCTTTCTACTGCGAAGTTCAGATGAACTCGCGATGGCTCGCCCCGAAGCTGGCGGCCCTCCCGAAGAACTTCGGCGCAACATCGGAGCGACAAAGCGCGTGAATCGTCGAGGAATCATTCTCGCCGGCGGTTCCGGCACACGGCTCTACCCGATCACTCGATCGGTCAGTAAGCAGCTTCTCCCGGTGTACGACAAGCCGATGATCTACTATCCGCTCACCACGCTCATGCTGGCGGGCGTTCGCGAATTGTTGATCATCACGACGCCACGCGATCGACAAGCCTTCGAGGACTTGTTGGGGAACGGCGCGGGGTGGGGATTGAGTATCTCTTACGCAGTGCAGCCTAGTCCGAACGGCCTCGCCGAAGCGTTCATCATCGGGCGTGACTTCGTCGGCGGCCGGCCGTCGGCGCTCGTCTTGGGGGACAATCTCTTCTATGGCCACGATCTCGCCAAGTCGGTTCAATCAGCGGCCGCGCGCCGGGATGGCGCGACAGTGTTCGCCTATCGCGTAGCGAATCCGGAAGCCTACGGCGTCGTGGAGTTCGACGGCGGCGGGCGGGCGATCACGATCGAGGAGAAGCCCCGCCAGCCGAAATCGAACTTCGCTGTGACGGGTCTGTATTTCTACGACGAGGACGTCTGCTCCATCGCGTCGAACCTCAAGCCCTCACCGCGCGGCGAGCTCGAGATCACGGATGTGAATCGAACGTATCTCGAGCAGGGAAAGCTCAGCGTCGAAGTCATGGGACGCGGAAGCGCTTGGCTGGACACCGGGACGCATGACTCGCTGGTCCAGGCGACGCACTTCGTGCAAACGGTCGAGCAGCGGCAGGGACTCAAGATCGCGGCGCCCGAGGAAGTGGCTTACCGCATGGGATTCATCGACCGCGATCAGCTGCGCGAGCTTGCCAAGGGGCTCGGCAAGAGTGAGTACGGCGCGTACCTCCGCGCCCTGGCCGATGAGGACGTCCCGTTGTGAAGGCAAAACCGACTGACCTTCCCGGCGTGATCGTGATCGAGGCGCCGGTCTATGGAGACAGTCGCGGGTTCTTTACGGAAGTTTTTCACGAAGATCGGTTCCGCGAGCTCGGACTGCCTCGAGAATTCGCGCAGGACAACCACAGCCGATCGGCGCGCCATGTACTACGCGGGTTGCACTTTCAGCTCGACAACCCGCAAGGCAAGCTCATTCGTCCGGTGACCGGAACGATCTTCGATGTCGCCGTGGATTTGCGGCGCTCCTCGCCCTATTTCGCGAAGTGGATCGGCGTGACGCTCACGGCCGGCGATGGCAGACAGTTGTGGATTCCCCCGGGGTTCGGCCACGGGTTTCTCGTGCTCAGCGACGGCGCCGACGTCTGCTACAAGTGCACGACGGTGTACGACGCCGAATCGAACAGCGGTGTGCGGTGGGACGATCCTGACATTGGTATCGCCTGGCCGCTTCCGACGGGAATAGTGCCGGTGCTCTCGGCTGCCGACGCGGGGGCGCCGCTCCTGTCAAAGGCCGCCTGCTTCGCATGACGAATCGGCTCTTGGTGTTCGGCTCACTTGGTCAAGTCGGCACCGCGCTCCAACGAACGCTCCCACCGCTCTGGAGCGTCGTGGCGCACGATGTTGGTGAGACGGATATTCGGCGCGAAGGAGACGTGGCCGCGGCACTCCACGCCGCTCGGCCGGATGCCATTGTGAATTGCGCCGCTTTCACCAACGTCGACGGCGCGGAGGCCCAGCCGGAAGAGGCGCACGAAGTGAACGCCGTCGCCCCGGGCATCATCGCGCGCGCCGCGGCCCACGCCGGCATTCGGTTTATCCACATTTCGACGGACTATGTGTTCGACGGTACGGCGAGCCAGCCTTATGCACCGGATGCGCCGACGTCACCGCAAAGCGTGTATGGCCGCACCAAGCGCGACGGCGAAACCCGCGTGTTGGAGGCCGCACCCTCGAGCGTAATCGTGCGCACCGCTTGGGTCCACTCCGGCGGGGGGGCGAACTTCGTGCGCACGGCGGTTCGCCACCTCACGGCGGGACGTGCCATGCGTGTCGTCGACGATCAGGTCGGCACGCCGACGCGCGCCGAGCATCTGGCCATCGCGTTGTGGCGTGTCGTCGAGCGGCCCGAGCTCGCCGGCACCTTACACTTTACCGACAGCGGCGTGGCGTCATGGTTCGACGTTGCCGTGGTCGTGCTCGAAACGCTGCGCGCGGCCGGCCGTCTACCTGAGGGCGCCAGCATTACGCCGATTCCGACGAGCGAGTATCCCCTGCCTGCTCGGCGGCCGGCGTATTCGGTCCTCGAGAAACACGAATCGTGGCGCGCCATCGATTACGTGCCTCCGCACTGGCGAGACGGGGTCATCCGCTCAACATCAGAGTTGTTAAATGCATAAGATCCTCATTACGGGCGGCGCGGGATTCATCGGCGGCAACTTCGTGCACTATTGGCTGCGCGAGCATCCCCATGATTCGCTGGTGGTCCTCGACGCGCTGACGTACGCCGGCAACCTCGAGACGCTGGCCGGGTTCGAGGGGGACTCACGCATGCAGTTCGTGCGTGGCGACGTCGCCGATGCGGATATGGTGGCGCGAACGTTGGCCGATCATGGCGTCGACACCATCGTGCACTTCGCCGCCGAGTCGCACGTCGATCGATCGATCGTCGAGCCCGGCGCATTCGTCCGGACGAACGTCGTCGGCACGCAGGTGCTGCTCGATGCGGCGCGCGGTGCGTGGCGGAAGGACGGACAATGGCAGGGCGGAGTCCGCTTCCACCACGTGTCGACCGACGAAGTGTACGGCTCCCTCGCTCCGGACGATCCGCCCTTCAACGAGCGGACGCCGTACTCCCCGAACTCGCCCTACGCCGCGAGCAAGGCCGCGTCCGATCATCTCGTACGGGCCTATCACCACACCTACGGACTGCCGGCGACGATCAGCAACTGCTCGAACAACTATGGGCCGTACCAGTTCCCCGAGAAGCTGATCCCGCTGATGATCGTGAATGCTCTTGCCGGCAAATCACTTCCGGTCTACGGAGACGGCCGACAGGTTCGCGACTGGCTGTTCGTCGAAGACCACTGTTTGGCGATCGACAAGATCCTCCAGGCGGCGGCTGACGTGGTGGGTTGCACGTTCAACGTCGGCGGCCGTGCCGAGCACGAGAATGTCTATATCATCGACCAGCTCTGCGCCTTGGTCGACGGGCGCATGAGCAAGGATCCGACGCTCCGGGAGCGTTTCCCGGACTGTCCCGCGGCGCAGGGCCGCTCCTGTCGCGAGCTGATTACGCACGTTCGCGACCGCCCGGGACACGACCGGCGGTACGCGATTGATCCGACCGCGATTGCTACGCGGCTTGGTTTCGAGCCGCGGGAGACGCTTCGCACCGGTCTCGCGCGCACGGTGGATTGGTATCTCGAGCACGAGAGCTGGTGGCGGGGTGTTATGGACGGCAGCTACCGCCGGTGGATCGAGCGGCAGTACGGGACGGCCTGAACCGGGGACCGCGATCAGCGACCTCGCTTGGGGCCGCGAAGAAGCGATCAGGGAATGGTCTCAAGGTGATTCTTTCTTACAGGATTTCTTATACAATATTTGGGTTCACAATCAGAGTGGGCTCGCATGCAATTCCGGCGTCTGATTCCACGGTCTGATCATGGCGGGCGGCATGATCGTCGATATTGATGCGTGACCGCGTCCAGGTGTTGATCGTCCGCTACACTTTTCGATCAAACTCCGTGTCGACGAGTCCCGGAGCGATAAGCAGAAGCGAATCAGATACTTCGTAATTATCGGTAAATCGAGGGCCTGCAAACGGCTGTGTAACGGATCGCTGGCGGCCGCAGCATGGGACGAAGTCTTGCAGTAGGGGGGGTGCTCTGTGTAAGCGCGTCGTCTCGACGCAACAGCGGAGCAACCTTTTCCCCCATTTTGGAGTGCCTATGCGCCGTTTCCCCTCTGTTGTCCCGGTACTATCGTTGGCGCTCGCTGCTGGCGCACTGACGCTCGCAGCGTGTTCTGACAGTACCACTGGCCCCCGTAAGCTGTCGCCGTCCGGAGCCGACCTCTCGGTTACGCCGGGCACGAACATGGTAACCATCGCCAGCGACGGCTCGACGCTCTACTGCGCGACTGAGCAGGCCAACGGTGTTTATACCTACCCCGCCGAAGGCTACAATCCAACGGGATGCGACGGCGGTACCCTGGACCTGACGACTGCTCTGAATGCGTACAACCCCGGCTGGAGCGCGCCGATTACCGGAAGTGATTGGATCGGCATCACGACCAATGGCGGGCCGTCCAGCGACTACCGGACGAACCCGGGCCGCTACGTTTTCCAGGAGACCTTCACCATTCCGACGGGCGCGACCAACATCAGCCTCAATCTGGGCGCGATGGCGGACAACGCCGTGGCCGTGTACCTCAACGGGCACCTGTTGGGTGGTCAGACGATCACGGATTGCAACGCCGGCACTTGCAACTGGCAGCCGGCTAACCAGCTCAACGTCACGGGTTCCGGAGCGACTTTCAACACCGGCGCCACTCTCAATCGACTGACGGTCGTGCTCGTCAACACGCCGATCGGATACCCGCTCACGTCCGGTCCGCTCGGTGGTTCGCCGCCTGACTACGGTTGCCAGCGGGATCCCCAGACGTTCGGTTGGAGAGGCACGACCAACCTGAGCGCACCCGCAGACACGGTCCCGACTTCGCCGAATCACATCAAGACGGGACGTGTGAAGAGCATCTCGAATGTCGGCACGGTGAGCCAGTCCGGCTGCGAGAACCCGAGCGGCGTCGACTTCCACGGCACGGTTACCTGGACGCCTAACCTCGGGATTTGGTGCTCGCCAGGCTTCTGGAAGAACCACCCCGAGCTCTGGACGGCGCAGCAAGGTCTGTTGTACAACACCCACGGTCCGTACCCGAACGATCCGCAGACCTTCGTCGGCTACGATTTCGGGAAGAAGGTTGGATCCTCGAACCCGACGCTCTTCGACGTCATTTCGAACCCGAGCATTTACGGTGGGCCGGCAACGAACAACGTCGCCTCCTACCTCTCCAACTTCTTCTTCGGAACGCCGCTCAGCGCGAATCCGACTGAGAATTGCCCGGACGTGCTTCCGTTCCCAGCCAATTGATCCACTAACTGGGCGTAGGATCGAAAGGGCCCCTCTTCGGAGGGGCCCTTTCCTTTGCCGTGTGCCCGGGGATCCATCCCGGGACAAACGAGCGCCGCACTCGTCCTCTGGAGTGATCTGCCTCGTTGACCACCAGTCAGCGACCGAACAGCGTCTACCGCTCCATGTCTGCATCCAACGTCAGAGCCATCGCCTACTACCTTCCCCAGTTCCACCCGATCCCGGAGAACGATGCGTGGTGGGGCAAGGGGTTCACCGAGTGGACGAACGTCGCCAAGGCGCTCCCGCTGTTTCGCGGCCACGAGCAACCCAAGCTACCCTCTGACCTGGGCTTCTATGACCTCCGGGTCCCCGAGGTTCGCGAGCAGCAAGCCGAGTTGGCGCGACAGTACGGCGTCGAGGGTTTCTGCTACTGGCACTACTGGTTCAACGGCAAACGACTGCTGAACCGCCCGATTGACGAGATACGCGCCACCGGCCGCCCCGACTTCCCCTTCTGCGTCGGATGGGCGAACGAGTCCTGGACGCGCCGTTGGACCGGTGAGGAAAAAGAGGTCCTGCTGGAACAGCGCTACTCCGTCGAGGATGACCTCGCCCATGCGCGTTGGCTCGCCGAGCTCTTCGCCGACCCGCGGTACATCCGCGTCGACGGTCGGCCGTTGTTCATACTCTACCGACCGCCGTCGCTGCCCGAGCCGAAGCGGACCACAGATACGATTCGCGACCAGTGCGTCCGGTTGGGCCTGCCCGAGCCATTCATCATCGGTCGAGACACGCACACGCCGTTCAGCGACATGCGTCCATACGGTTGCGACATCACCGAGCACGCTGCGCCCGCGCTCGGTGTCCTGCCACGCGCCTTCGAGCCGACCACGTATCGCGATCTCGCTCGGAATCTGCGTCTCGGTGTCGCCGATCCCAGCCTGAAGGTTTTCGATTATGAGGAAAGTTGCCGGCTGATGGAGGCAAAGCGGCCGCGGCACCCGCACATCCGCTGCTTCTTCACCGGCTGGGACAATACGCCGCGCCGGGGAAGAAAGGCGATCATTCTCAAGAACGCGACTCCGGAGGCGTTCGGCCGGCGCCTGCGCGTGGTGCTCGATTCATTGCGCGATGAACCGCACAACCGTCGGATTCTGTTCGTCAACGCGTGGAACGAATGGGCCGAGGGGATGGTCCTCGAGCCGAGTCAGCAGTACGGTCATGGATTCCTGGAAGCCTTGCGGTTGGAGTTGTCCCGTCCGATCGCGTCGCCATTGGTTGGTTGAGGAGCCACTCTGAGACAGTCAGCGATCGTCGCGGGGATTCGGCGATTTGCCAGGCGATACCGTGACGCGCTACGGTTGCGCGCCGGCAATCGCCTTTTCGATTGGAGAGTCGCTCGCGATGCCAAAACGGCCATTCGCCAGATCGCGCGACTGAAGCGGGCGAACCCGGGAAGGCCGTTTTGCGGAATCCTTCTGATCGAGCATATCGGCGACATCATCGCCTGCGAGCCGATCATCGAACAGCTCAAGACCAGTTATCCCGGCGCATTCGTGGTTTGGGTCGTGAGCCCGCGCTACGCCGACTTGCTCGCGAGCCATCCAAAGTTGGACGCGATGGTTTTCGTTCGGTCGCTTCTCAGCATCGAGCGCATCGTTCTGTCGAGCGTGTTCGATGTTGCGATTGATCTGCACATCAACGGCAAAGCGACGGAAATCCCAAACCGCCCGTACAGGAAGACGTCTGGGGATCCAACGGTCGACGTGGAGACGTACGTCCGCAGGGGAAGTCTTCTGCAGTCGTTCGCGGAGAGTGCCGGCCTCACGCTGCGCCCGTCGGCGCCGACGATGTACGTACCAACAACGGCGGTTGCAGAAGTCGATCAACTTTCGCTGCCCGACCATTTCGTGGTCGTCCACGCTGCGTCGAACTACGCGCCGAAGGACTGGCCGTCGGTCAAATGGCGCGAGCTGGTTCAACACATCCTCGAGCGGTACGAAACGACCGTGGTCGAAATCGGTTTGGGAAGCAAGATCGAGCTGGATCATCCGCGCTTCATCAACCTTTGTGGGAAGCTCTCGCTCATGGGAACGGCGGAGCTCATTCGCCGAGCCGACTTTTTCGTCGGCATCGACAGCGGACCGGCCCACATGGCGAACGCGTGGCGCCGACCTGCATTACTCCTTTTCGGCCGTTATCTCGGTTCGGACAGCTTTAACCCGTTTTCCGGCTACTACCGCGACGAGGAGCCGATCGCGATTCTGCGGTACCGGGGTCCGCTCCGCGAACAATCGGCCGGCGTCGTCATCGATGCGCTCGAAGCAAGTCCCCTCTGGAAGAGGACACACGCTCACCTTCGGCGGCGCGACTTCCTCAACACTTCGCTTATTTCTCAATGACAAGCGGCGACAGTGCTTCCTCAACGGTCGTGAACGACACGAAGCGAACCGAGGCTACCCCGGACGCATCGGCGGCCGGCTTCCTCGATCACGCGCCCAATCCGCTGCGATACGACGGACAGCCGAACGATCCGGACGAAGTCGTCGGCGTACTGTCGAGCCTCATGCCGCAGGGCGCCCGAGTGCTCGATGTCGGGTGCGGCACGGGTTCCGTCTCGATTCAGCTCATCGCCAACCGCGGCCTCTCGCTCATCGGAGTCGAGCCGGACGAAGAGCGCGCGCAACGGGCCCGCGATCGGGGAGTTACGGTTCGCGCGGCGCGACTGACTCCCGAGCTCATCGCGGAGCTCGGATCGTTCGACGTGGTGCTCTTCGCCGACGTTCTGGAGCACCTTCCCGATCCGCACTCACTGCTCACGCTGGCGACGTCCGCGCTCCGGCCCGGCGGCCGCGTCGTCGCGTCGGTGCCCAATGTCGCGCATTGGTCTGTTCGCACGGACCTGCTGCGCGGCCGATTCGTCTACCGTGACAGCGGGATTATGGACGCGACGCATTTGCGGTGGTTCACTCGCGCCGTCATTCGTCAGGTGTTCGAGAGCGCGCACCTACGTGTCGAACAGATTCGTCCGACGGCAGGGTTTGAGCTTCAGTGCTATTCAGAGCGTCTTCCGTGGCGACGCATGAAGATGCACAACCGCAATCGAGTCATCCGGCGCGCGATCAGGCGCTGGCCGACGCTGTTTGCCTGCCAGTGGGCGGTCAGCGGGATCTTCGCGCCATGACCGCTTCCATCACCGCGCGGAGTTTCGGTGCCTGACGGTCGATCGTGAATTGCTCGACCGCGCGTGCCGCCGATGCACCAATCGCTCGCCGTCGCGCCACGTCGCCAGCCAGCTCCGCTAAGCAGCCGGCGAACGCGGGAACGTCAAGGTAAGGGACGACGAGTCCACCACCGATCTCCGCGAACTCCGGCCCGCCGCCCGATTGCGCGAAGCAGACCATCGGCAGCTTGATCGCGGCCGCCTCCAGCATCACGAGAGGGAACGGATCTTCACGCGACGTGAGCGCGAAGATGTCCATGGCGGCGAACACGTCGGCTGGGCGCGGCGTGCTTTCCATCACGGTCACGCAGCCCGTCAGGCCGGAGCGCTCCAGATCGTGCATGAACTCGCGATAGTCGACCGATCCTCGTTCGGCGCCGAGCCAAAGAAAGTGGATTCGAAGTTTCGCTTCACCGCCGCGCCGGGCGATCGTCCGCGCGATCTGGAGAAACAGATCGGCGCCTTTGCGCCAGTCCAACGTGCCGCATCCACCGACCACGACGTCGTCGTCGGTGAGCCCGATGCCCGCGCGGACTCGATTGCGGGCCGTGGAATCGATCTCGGGGCTCGACGACAGCGTGAATTCGTGGACGACCGAGACTTTTTCAGCCGGGACGTGCCATCGCTGCACGAGCTCCGTTTGGACTGCTTCCGACGCAGCGACAAAGCGTGCGACGGGAGCGACGAGGGGCGTGAGCCCGTCCGGTCCGAGCCATTGGCCAATCGCGAAGCTCAACTCGTGCACGTGACATACGACGGGCACGCCGATGCCTGCCAGCGCCAGAATCTCTCGTTTCGGAACGACGGTGTTGACCCAGGCGAGGTCGTACCGCTCCCGCGCGAGACGATGAACGAACGCGCGCTCCTGGCGCTCCGTGTATCGCGAGCGGAGCACGCGTCGAGCGAGGCGCTGTCGGCGAGTCATCGGTTGGTTCAGCACCTCGGTCGGGGCGACGTCGGCAAACTCGCTGAGCAGCGGCCCCGATTCAACGAGCATGACATCGAAGCGCGGCGCGTCGTGGACTTTGAGCCAGCGAAGGAAATTCAGCAGAATGAGCGGCGCTCCGGATCGATGCGCCGAGTGCCCGACAAAGAGAATTCGCTTGCTCATGGTTGGGTCTCGAGATGCGACATCATTCCGAGCCCCACCAGGCGTGTCGCAGGAAGCTCGATCGGATCGGTGCGTTGAGCGCTAGTCCGCGCCAGAGCGGCAGCAGGCCCTTGAGTGTCCTGACCGCGCCGACGATATCGCCGTCGCGAGCTTGCGAACGAGCTTTGCGCGTGAGCACTGCTCCCAATCCCTCGTAGACCGTTCGTTGAAAGCCGAACCGAAGCGCGGCCCGTCGCGCACGGGGCACATCCGGAAGGTGACGCTCAATCGTGACGCAACAGGCCGAGAGCAGCCTTTCCGTCTGCTTCGACGCGTTACCGGGATGCAACCGATAGTACAGCCCCAGCCGGTCGAGCATGACGATTCTCGAAGCTTTCGCGATGCGAAACCACAAGTCCCAATCGTCGGCGCCCCAAATCGTCGAGTCCATGCCGCCGATCCGCTTCAGCAAATCGGCACGGATCAAGGTTTGGCCGGGAGAGAGAAACGGATTCTCGAGGAAGAGGGACTCGAAGTCGATCGACGGCCAGTATTTTCCCTTCCAGCCTTCCGTTCCATTCTCGTCGATGGTCTGCAACACGCCCCCGATCAACCCGACGTCACGATGGGCATCGAGGTACTCCGTCTGCCATTCGAGCTTGTCAGGGGGCCAGAGGTCGTCGTCGTCGAGCAGGGCGATGTAATCGCCGCGCGCGCGCGCGATCCCGAGGTTCCTCGCGCGACTCTGCCCTTTGTTCGTCTGCTCGACATAGACGATCCGTCCGTCGTGAACCAGCGGTTCCAGGATCGCCGCGGTGTCGTCCGGAGATCCGTCGTTGATCACGATGACTTCGTACTCGGTCATCGTCTGGGCGAACACCGAGTCGAGCGTCGCCAAGATGAAGTCTTGGTGCCGGTATGTTGGAATCACGACGCTGACGCGCGGTCCACGCCCGGCTGCCGTCATCGCGGGTCGATCGGCGTGCCTGAACTAGATTTGCCAGCGGCCGCCCATGTGCGTCCTTCGGTGGGCGCGAGAGCGCGCTCGACGCGATTTGTCGATTCTATCACAAAGGGCCCTCGATGACCCGTCCGCTGGCTCGGCTGATTGCGTTCTATCTGCCGCAGTTTCATCCGATTCCCGAGAACGACCAGTGGTGGGGAAAGGGGTTCACGGAATGGACGAACGCGGCGCGGGCGAAGCCACTCTTTCCGGGACACTATCAGCCGCATGTGCCGGCCGACCTTGGATTTTACGACCTGCGAGTTCCGGAGACGCGTGCCGCACAAGCCGAGATGGCGCGCGCCTACGGCCTGGAAGGCTTCTGTTACTATCACTATTGGTTCGCCGGCAAGCGCATCCTCGAGCGGCCGTTCGACGAAGTCCTGAAAACGGGCGAGCCTGATTTCCCTTTTTGCCTTTGTTGGGCGAACCAGACGTGGACCGGAATATGGCACGGCGCCCCCAATCGAGTGCTCATCGAGCAAACCTATCCGGGCGAGGATGATCACCGAGCCCATTTCGAGAACCTCCTTCCCGCGTTTCGCGACCCCCGCTACATCCGAGTCGATGGGAAGCCTCTCTTCGTGCTCTACCAGCCCAACGAGATCCCCGACGCCCCGAATACGCTGCGCCTTTGGCGAGACATGGCAAGACGAGCGGGTCTCCCTGGGTTGTACCTCGTGGGTAACGACGTCGGCAGCAAAACGCCGTCGGAATTAGGTCTCGACGCGCTGACCGCCTACCGCCTTCCGCCGCGCCGGCCATGGGTGTCACGGCGCGACCCGGTGAAATGGCTGAGGCGTCGCTACGAGTTGTGGGCGGGTCGGCCAACCGTCTACCGCTACGAGGAAGTTCTCCCGACGCTGCTCCCGCCCGAGACGCCGGGGGTCGAGAACTTTCCGTGCATGATTCCGAACTGGGACAACACGCCGCGGAGCGGAGGGAACGGCCTCGTCCTCCACGAATCGACGCCGGAGCTCTTTCGGCGCCTCGCCCTGCTGGCGTATGAGCGAGTTCGCGACCGAGAACGCGAACACCGCATCGTCTTCATCAAATCGTGGAACGAATGGGCCGAAGGCAATTATCTCGAACCCGATCTCGCGTTCGGGCACGAGTATCTGGAGGTCCTGCGCGACGTCTTCCGTGAGACGAGACAGCCGGCGGCCGCCGCAAAATAGCCGAGCTTTCGCCGCGCCGTCGCCGTGATCGAATCGACACCGCACCTCACCGATCTCGCGTCACCGTCTCCGCCTCGTCTTCCGTGCGCACGCCGAAGATGTTGAGCTGCAAATCCATTCCGAGGTGGGCCGTCCGCCGAACGAACGGCTGCGGTGCACATTGCTCGGTCTGCACGAACAAGCGAAACCCCGCCGATGCAAGCGTCGTCATGAGCAGATCCAATCGCTGCGCCTGAGACGCGAAGGAGTGGTATTCGACGAACAGCGTGCGCACGTTGCGCAACGCGTCGCCGCAATCGAGGAGAACGTCGACTTCGGCGCCCTCGATGTCCAACTTGAGAAGATCCACCGGCTCGCGAAGATAGTCTCGAAGCCTCACGGTCGGCACCGGAGACAGGTCGTTTCCGCAATTGTCCGCCGCCTGCGCTATTCGCCCGGCGTCGGCGCCTTCGTGCCAGAACGGAATTTCGCCGAGCTCGGTCCAGACCGCTTTGTTGACCAACTCGACGTTGGCGAATTCGGCGCGCTGGACATTCGCCTCGAGCGTGGCAAAGACCGCGGGATCGGCCTCGAATGCGAGAATGCGCGACCGGGGGTACATCTGCTTGAAGTAGACCACACTCACGCCGACGTTCGCGCCGCAATCGATGACATACGGGGCATCGACTGGCGAGCTAAAACGATACGAGCCTTTTCGGACGATGCTCTCGTAGCAGGCGACGAACGACGCTCCGTCTACCAAATCGAAACGGAAGCCGAAGAGATCGGTGGTCAGCGGCATGTGCCGAGGCGCCGACCGGAGTCGCTCGAGCTCTTGTCGAACGGGATCGCTCGGCTCGGTATTACGACGGAAAATTGTCTTCACCGCGCGTTTCACTTTTCGAAGGAGTGCCCTCGTCATGTCGGCCTATCACCCAGAATTCGGTCTGCCACGCACTTCGCCAGCGCCATCACCGTGATCATCGGATTCACCCCGCTGGACGCCGGAAAAAGGCTCGCGTCCGCGACATAGAGACCCTTCACGCCGTACACGGCGCCGTTCTCATCGCACACGGAATTCATCCGCTCGCGCCCCATTCGGCACGTTCCCATCTGGTGCGCGCTGAACACCATACACCGGTTGGCCGCGATCGGCTCGGCGCCAACGCGCTCGCAGAACGCGTCGATCTCCGACGCCGACGTCTTCGCCTGTTTTTTGAACGCGAGGCCCGTCGCGTGGAGCGTGTGGACTTCGTCGGCGCCGGCGGCAATCTGCACGCGCGCCGCGGCCGCGATGCCGCGCGCGAGGAGTGATTGCTCTTTGCGTCCCAGCGTGTAATCGATCGTCACGCCGCCGTCGCGACGCGATCGCACTCGACCGCCCGTCGCGTCGCGAGTCAGCACGATCGTTGCGCTCACGCCGGCGCTGCGTTGCATCAGGCGTCGATGCGACGTCGCGTCCGTCCACGGCGCGGCCATGGCCAGTAAACCGGGATGCGCCGGCGCCGCCTCGAGGCGAAAGCCGAAGTTGCCGTCGACCTTTGCAAAGTGGCCGCTCATGATCGTCTGCGGCGGACCACTCCAGGAAGCGATCGGTACGGAGTACACTCCGGCGACGGCGCTGGTCGGATGGAGATAGAGATTCCGCCCCAACGCCGAATGCGAGAGCCCGGATCGCTCGAGGAGCGCCGGCGTCTCGACTCCGCCCGCCGACGCCACGACGAGGCGCGCCCTGATCTCGATGTTCTCGACTACACCATCCAACGCCCGCGTCGTCGCCGCGACGCCGACGACCTTTCCGCGCTCGATCAACACTCGCTCGGCGCGGCACTTCGTGATGATCGTCGAACCGCGCCCACGCTGCATCACTGGAAGGAAGGTCGCCACCGTCGATTGCTTTCCGCCGACGCGACAGCCGAAGGTGCAATAGCCGCACTGGCTGCAATCACAGCCGCGGGAGTTTCGCTCGGTGATCTCCCACGAGTACCCGAGCGCGTCGCACCCGCGGCGGATCGGTTCGTTGTTGGCGTTCACTTCGCTCTCGTCGCTCGACACCCCGAGCCGCCGGCACACCTGGTCCAACGCCCGCGTGAACCGCTCACTCGAGAAGAGCTCGCATTTCGAGCGCTCGGCCCATTCGTCGCGGATGTAGTCCGGTGTCCGCAGACAGGTCTGCCAGTTCACCGTCGTACCGCCACCGAGGCAAGCGCCGGCCAAGATCGCGACGCTCAGATCGCGCGACGCCGACAATCCGCTCTGGTAGTACAGCTTTTGGACTCCATCGAGCTCGCGCTGTGTGAATTGCGGCGCTTGATCGCCGGGCCCGGCCTCCAGCACCACCGTTCTCAAGCCTCTCGTCGCCAACTCGCCGGCGACCGTTCCTCCCCCCGCGCCTGAGCCGATCACGCACACATCGCAATCGATTGTCGTCGACGTGTCGTATTTGACGACGCGAATGGTCGCGGCGCCGGCGGCGGGTTGGTCGGAGGGCGCGTAACCGATCGCCGGCCAGATCCGGTTCCGGCCTTGCTGATCGACGACGCTGTAGTAAAGAAAACTCGACAGTCGCTTGAGCGCCTGAAAACCCTGACGCAGCCGCGCGTTTCGATGAACCGAAAGCGCGCGTAAGAGCTTACCGCGCTCGTCCAGGCTCATCTTCGTCACGCCGGCGAATTTGCGGATGACGAGTCCGCCGAGCACGCTGTCGAGCAACCGTAAGAGGCGCCGCAGCTCCGCCCGCTCTGTCGGCGGCAACAGCGCCATCGCCTCCTCGGCCGCCCGCGGAACGCCGAGATCGGTGGCGCTGGTCGAGAAGAGGAGCGGATCGTCGTAGCCATCGGTCGGCAGCGACGGATGGAAAGCATTGCAAAGCGCGGCCAGTGAGGCGCGCTCCCGTTCGGTCAACACCGCTTCGGCGTTCTTCATCGCCTTCAACTTGCAGTGTCCCCGTCGTGAGCGGCAGGCACAACATTGGAGGAATCATGGCTTCGACGCGGCGCGACGGATCGACCGAAACCCTCGACAGCTACGTGCGCGCCGCGGCGCGGCCCCTGTCCGCTCCGGCCGATCTCGATCCACTGCTGGCGCGCGTCGGGGACGCCCGCTTCGTTCTCCTCGGCGAGGCGTCGCACGGCACGTCGGAGTTCTACACCTGGCGAGCCGAGCTCTCCAAGCGACTCATTGTCGAACGCGGCTTCGACTTCATCGCCGTCGAAGGGGACTGGCCCGACTGTTATCGCGTCAACCGATACGTCAAAGGCTTCCGCGACGCCGGACGCGACGCTCAGTCGGTGCTCCACGCCTTCGAGCGCTGGCCGACCTGGATGTGGGCGAACCGCGAGATCGTTTCGCTGGTCGACTGGCTGCATCGGCACAACGGCTCTCTTCCCGAGCCGCGCAAGGTCGGCTTTTACGGGCTGGACGTCTATTCGCTCTGGGATTCGATGCGCGCCGTCATGGAGTATCTCACTCGTCTCGATCCGTCGCTCGCCGCGGCGGCGCGTCGCGCCTACAACTGCTTCGAGCCGTTTGCTGAAGACGTTCAGGAGTACGCGCGGGCAACCGCGCTCGTGCCGACGTCGTGCGAGGACGAGGCGGTCGCGGTCCTGCGTGCGCTCCGCTCCAACGTGACGAGCTTTCGCGAAGACGGCCGCGAAGGCTACTTCGACGCCGAGCAGAACGCGCTCGTCGCGCGCAACGCCGAGCGCTATTACCGGACGATGGTGCGCGGCGGGCCCGCGTCGTGGAACGTGCGCGATCATCACATGGTGGAGACGCTCGACCGGCTCGTCGAGCATCATGGACCGATGGCGAAGGCGATCGTCTGGGAACACAACACGCACATCGGCGACGCTCGTTTTACCGACATGGCGCGGGCCGGGATGGTGAACGTCGGACAGCTCGTGCGCGAATCACGCGGGGAGGACGACACGGTGCTGGTTGGCTTCGGCACGCATCGCGGGACGGTGATCGCTGCCGACGAGTGGGGGGCGCCGATGGAGCGGATGCGCGTTCCGCCGGCGCGAAACGACAGCTTCGAGCACGCCCTCCACGATGCGGCGGTTGGCGACGTGCTGCTGCTGTTCGATCGCGACGGCGACGAAATACGCGCATTGGAGCGGCCGATCGGACACCGGGCCATCGGTGTCGTCTACGATCCGGACCACGAGCGGTGGGGCAACTACGTGCCGACGATCATTCCGCGCCGGTATGACGCATTTCTCTATATCGACGAAACGCGCGCCGTTGACCCGCTCCACATGCCCGCTCGAGTTGGTGGCGACGAGCCGGAGACCTATCCAAGCGGAATGTAGCTATTCGTAGAGATCGTCGAGGTCGAGCGACGCGAGCTCGACGAGAAAGCCCGCGATGCGTTCGACGGCGGCGGCGACGTACGCTTCGCCCTTGGCCACCGTTGCCTTGGCGGGATTACCAATGCCGGTGTCGGACGTGACCTGCGTCCATCGTCGCGGCGCCCACGCCCATCCTTCGCGCACTCCGCGCAGGCGAGAAGGCCGGGCGCGGCCCGGTCCGGCGTCGCCCAGCGGCCCGACGAGCTCCGGCGCGAGATGCATCATCGCGCTCGTTTCCGCTTCACCGGCGTGATCTCCCGGCTCTTCGACGAACGAGCGAACGTCGACGCACGACCACCAGTTGATCGTACTGAGAAAGACCCGCGTCTTTGGCTGCAGCTCGCGAATGATCTGTCGAAAGTCGTTGCCGCCATGCCCGTTCACGATGACGAGCTTGTGGACACCCTGTCCGTCGAGCGACGACACGACGTCGTTCAGGAGTGCGAGCTGGGTGCTTGGATTGACGTTGATCGTCAGCTTGATGTCGAGCTGAGTCGTGTTGACGCCGAACGGCACCGTCGGAAGGACGACGACCCGCGCGCCGCGCGCCCACGCGTCGGCGGAGGCGCGAATCGCTACTTGCTCGGCCTGGATGTTGTCGGTCGCGTACGGCAGGTGGTAGTTGTGCGCCTCGGTGGCGCCCCACGGCAGAACGGCCACCGAGTAGGGTGTCGGATCAACTTGCTTCCAAGTGCTCTCGGCGAGGACGTAAGGCCGGGATGTCGTCATGTCGCGCGGGCGTCTCTGGTGGGCGCGCCCGCGGCCGTCCGATGAGCGCATCCAGGCTCCACGGGCCGGCGCCGGCGAACACGAAGTAGAGGAACAGGAAACAGTACAACACGACGTTGTCGCCCATGTTGTTGATCGGGAACAACGAGCGGAGAATGTGCACTTTGAAGTAGGCGACCGCCATCTCGCCCGACGCGAGGAATGCCGCGCCTCGCGTGAACAGCCCGACGAGGATCAAGAACCCGCAAATCGTTTCGATCAATCCGGCGAAGCCGGGCGACAACGTGAAGAGGTGATAGGGAACCGGGCCGCGCGCCGCGGGCGGAATGTTGAACACCTTTTGAAGCCCGTGCTCGAAGTACAGAGCTCCGGCGACGATGCGTAGCACGCTCAGCATTCGGCCCGTCCATGGCGAGCTCGACGCGTTGAAAATCGACAAGACTACCTCCCATCCACCGTGAACCCCGTCAGGCGTTCCAAGAGTTCGATCGCGAGGTCGGCACAAGCCGTGCGGTCGTCCTTGGACCCTCTCGAGGAGAACGCCGTGGCTGATCAAAATTCGAACCGCAATCCGAAGGCCGATCCAAGCCAGAACCAGGAGAACAACGAGTGGCTGCGCGATCAGGTTGGCGAGGACCACAACCTGAGCGGCTCGAGTACGTACCGAAATCTGCCCGACCAGCCCGAAGCAGACGCGAAGACCGAGGGCGACGAAGACGCTCGGTCGCGCCAGTCGAATCGCTAGGCGTTCCTGAGAGCGGTGGTGGTTTCGGCGGGGGCGACCTGATCAGTCGCCCCGAGCGACGCCTTCAAGCCGATGGCGATCGCGACGAGATAGACCACGACGCCGGCAAGCCACACGGCGTGGCCGATGGTCTGGTCATTTGGCAACAAGTTGAGCTCACCGAGCAGGTAGGCCCAATCGTGTTCGCCGCCGCCCACGAGCGGCAGCTCCTGCGCACGCGCGTCCTTCACGTACACGGAGACGTTCCACAGGCTCTGAGCGACCCACCAGAGCGCGATGGATCCGCCGTGCCGATCCTTCTGCCGAAAGAAATAGCCGACGAAAACGGCGGGAAGAATCAGTTGGAATAGCGTGCCACCGGCGAACTGCATGAACTCTCCGAATGGAGAGAACACCAAATGCCCGGTCTCGTGGATCGGTAAATCCACGTTGTCCAGGAACCATCCGGCTTCCGGGTGCAGGAGAATCCGGAAGCCGTAGATCGCAAGGACCACCGTAAGGCCGCGCCGCGCCGAGGGCGAGAATTTCATCTTCTTTTCGACGCCCGCGGCTGGTCATAGGCAACCGGTGGTCCGTTCGTGCGCGCAATACAACGGCGTGCGGAAACGGCGAAAAGGCATTAGACACAGGGGACACAGAGGGCACGGAGGAGACAGAGGCGATTCCTCGTGTAAACGAGCCCCCTCGTTAGGTGCCCGGAGAAACAATCTTGGCAACCGCCGTTTGGCAGTCCTCCGTGCCCTCTGTGTCCTCTGTGTTTCAAAAGCCTTTCCGCCGTTTCACGGCTGACGCGACCAACGATTGTTCGTTCGGTCGACGTCGGGAAAGACCTGCTCCGGATCGATCTCGATGCGGGCGACGGTCTGCGGGTTGTCGAGCGTGATCTGTTGTTGGCGCGCCCCGGTGAGCCACACGTCGACGGGTAGCTCGCGTCGTTCGACCCGCCCGTCGCCGCGCGTGATCGCCAGACGGACCGGCATCGGAGCAAGCCCGCGATCCTCGATCGTTACGACGAGCTTGTCCGCGACCACGTTGGCCGACGCGATTGCCTGGTCGAGAGTCCAGGTCTCATACCACCACGTTCGCCAGAACCAACCCAGATCGCGCCCGGCGAGCGAGCTGAACGTATTAAAGAAGTCGTACGGTGTCGGATGCTTGTATTGCCAGCGAAGCCCGTACGTTCGATACGCCGACAGAAATACCTCGTTGCCGAGCAGCGCGCGCAGCGCCGTCATGTTCGTCGACATCTTGTCGTACGAGGCGACGCTGTAGGCCGGCGTTCCGTAGGGATATTCGTCCCCGGGACGCATGAGCGGGACTTCGCCGTCCGTCTTCGCCAAGTCGAGATAGTTGTCGCGCGAGATGCGCTCGCGATCGAAGCCTTTGAAGAAGGCCTGCATGCCTTGGGCTTGGTTGAAGCGCGTCAACCCTTCGTCCTGCCAGGCGTATCGCCGCTCGTCGGAGCCGACCCGCATCGGAAACCACATGTGCGCGGTTTCGTGCACCTGGACCGAATACAGCGAGAGCGTGTCGCGCGGGCCGCCGATGCACGTCAGCATCGGATACTCCATGCCGGTACACGACACGGGGCCCTCGAGCGCCGTCATCTGCGGCCACGGGTACGGCCAGAGATAACTGGAGAGGAACTCGACGACGTTCCGCTCATAGTCGCCCGATCGGTCCCACGCCCATTTCCGTGCTTCCGGGCGGTAGAACGTGTTGACCATCGTCGTGTCCGGCTTGTGGTCGCCATCGCGATCGCCGACCGCGGCGATCGTCGCGTCCCACAAATACTTCGCCGACGTCCCCCAATCAAAGTCGCGGACGTTCCGTGCGCGAAACCGCCAAGTGAGTACGCCGTCGAACCCGGTGTTCGTCGCTTTGTTTCGACCGGCGCCGCGATCGGCCTCGCGAACGACGTGCACCACGCTCGCGCCGCGGCGGGCCTCGGCCAGCCGGTCCCTCGTCTGCGGCGAGAGCACTTCCTGTGCGTTGGTCAGCTCGCCGGTGGCCGCGACGAGCCACCCCTGCGGGACGCTGACGTTCACGTCGTAGTCCGCGTACCCCATGTAGAACTCGGCGCCGCCGAGGTACGGGTCCGTCTGCCATCCGTTGACGTCGTCGTACACCGCGAGCTGCGGGTACCAGTACGCCACCATGAGCACGTCGCCCGTGCTCCCTTCTCGCGGCGCGCCGTCGGGCGGTAGCTGAAAGGCCCATGCAATGTCGAGGTCGAGCGAATCGTGCGGCAGCAACGGGTTCGGCAGTGCGATCCGCATCGTCGTGCCGTCGACTGTGTAAGCCGCGCCGGAATCGCCCTTCACGAGCGGCCGTCCCGCCGCGGCCACCCGAAGGATCTCCATGCCGCCCGTTACCGGCGTCGCGACAACCCGCGCGGCCGTCGGGGCGAACAGGTTCTGGTTCAAGAAGAGCCAGACCGCGCGCAGCGTGTCGGGCGAACGGTTGAAATAGCGAACCGATTCTCGTCCGGTGATCTGGCTCGTCGCCGGCACCAGCTCGGCGTCGATGCGATATCGCGCGAACTGCTGCCAGTAGTTCGGCCCCGGCTCGCCGGTGCGTGTTCGCGTTCCATGCGCAATGGCGCGCGCGAAGGCCTTCGTCTCGAACACGGGATACGGAACAGGTCGCGACGGACCGGCAACCACGGGTGCGGGCGCGGGCGCGTGACGCCACTGACGCAGTGGGCCACACGCGACGACGAGAGCACTCGCCACGAGAAGAAGGCGCATGGCCGAGAATACGAAGCTTTTGCGCGGTGGCAAGCAGCGTGCAGCGAATTTGCCGATTGCGATCAACTCTTTGACTGGGAGAGGGAGAACTATGGCTAAAAGCACTCGTGGCGATTCGAGTCGAGACACCGCGTCGCGTCAGACATCACGCCGACCGTCGACCGACAGCGTGAACACTCGTGGCGCCACCGCGAGCGGGACGCAGAGCGCCAGTCGCGGCACGCAGACTCGAAGCACCTCGGGCACCACGGAGACGACGCCGAGAGCCGCTCAGACGCCGCAATCCAACACCGCGGGCCAAACCAACCAGGCAAGACAGCCCGGCGCGCCGGACCGGGAACGCTCGATCGAAACGAGGAATGAAACGGACGAAGGACGCTCCCCAGACCAAACCACAGCTTCTGGACTTTCGCGGCGCCAGGGGACGTCGCCGGTTGTCGGCTCTGTGATCAGCATGAACCCATTCGCCGCGATGCGTCGCTGGTCCGAGGATATGGATCGGCTGTTCCAGGACTTCGGACTCGGCCAGTTTGGTCTCGGAGGGTCGCCCCTTCGCGAGCTCGGCACACTCGGCGGCCGTTTCGGATCGGGCCAAAACGACAGCAGCGAGTGGTCGCCGCAGGTCGAGGCGTTCCAGCGCGGCGACAAATTCGTGGTGCGCGCCGATCTTCCCGGCATGAAGAAGGACGACGTGACGGTCGAGGTCGAGAACAACATGCTCACGATCTCCGGCGAACGCACCGACGAACGCGAGGACAATCGCGACGGCTACTATCGGAGCGAGCGCAGCTACGGCCAGTTCTATCGAGCGATTCCACTGCCCGAGGGGGTAAACGCCGAGCAATGCGACGCGACATTCAAGGACGGCGTGCTCGAGGTCTCCCTGAAGGTGCCGCAGCAACGCGAGAGATCCAAGCAGATCCCGATTCGGTGATCTGCGGCCTATCGACGCGCCGTGCGTCGCGGCGCGTCGCTACCTCGCGGCGTCGTCGTCGAGTGTGCGAAGGGTCGCGTCGGCCCACGCCCGAGCCCGGCCCACGTACGAGTCGACGTCGAGGTCGAGCCCGGGCGTGAAAACACTCTGAATTCCAAGTGGCCACCTCGCCGGCCACCACGCGGGCGGCGACGCTCCAGGCTCGCGGACACGCTTCGCGCCTGCGAAGCGGTTTCCGGACAACTCGCGAAGCTCCCGGATGCTCGCCCGGCCGTCCAACGCCAGGCGCACGATCTCACGCCAATGCGCGAGCGCCTCGTGGGTGTAGCCGGCAGGATGCTGGAGATAGTACGTCGCGACGGTCAGATGGTGAACTGCGGCGAATGCGGCCGGCCGCTCGTTTTCGTAGGCGAGCAGCCCGTGAAAACAACTCTCGCAGTCGGCGCCGTCATCGTGCGCGGCGCCGCACTGGCTACAGTTTCGGGTCAAACGCCGGTCCGTCGACGAGCAGCATGTCGGTGTCGGAGCACGACTGACGAAGCGCCTTTGCTTCCGCGTATTCCGGCGAATCCCACCACTGCCGCGCCGTTTCGGCGTCGGCGACCTCGAGAATCACGAATCGCTGCGGCTTCCAGGATCCTTCGAGCGTCGTCGTGCTTCCGCCGCGAACCAGGTACCGTCCATCGTACTTGGCGATCGACGGGGGCGCCATCGTCTTGTAGCGGTCGTAGGTGACAGGATCGTTGATGCTGATGTCGACGGCGATATAAGCGGGCATGCGATTCGGATTAGGAGCAGTAGAAGGGAAGCGTGTCGGTGACGGATTGGCCGTCGGAGAGCGTGACCGTCTTGTCCGGCCAAGCGTACAAGTTGGTCGCGGCGTGCAGTGTGTGGCGGCCCGCTGAGGCGGTGAATACGCGAGAACGGGTGTGACTCGGCGTGAGATGCACGAGGAAGGTGTCCGTGCCGACGACCGTACCGTCGATCGCGAATTCGACCGGGATGCGCGAGCTACAAAGGGGCGCGTCGATGAGAAAATCCACCGCCGCTCCGGGCGCCGGATCGACGATGGTGCATGCGGTCAGGCCGCTGACCGCCGCGAGAAATACCGCTGGGAGTGTCGCTCGACGCATGGTCGAAAACTGACGCACGAGTCGCCGAGTCGGAACCGCCGGGCACGATTCCTAACGAAACTCGTGCGCGCGGTGGGTGAGGTCGCCGACCTCGAGCTCCTTGAACCGCTTCCCCACGACAGAGATTGACGCGCCGTCGTTCTCGACTCGACCCTGGACGAGGACGAATGGCGCCCGCTTCACCACTTCCTCATTCGGCGCGACGAGCGGCTGGGGGACGACCACATTCACGTACCCATACTCGTCCTCGAGCAGCAGGAAGATCGTGCCTCCCGCGGTCGCCGGCCGCTGCCGCACGGTCACGAGCCCCGCGACCGTCACGACTCGGCCGTTTTGCATCTGCTCGAGCTGGCGACTGTCGATAGCGCCGCCGCGCTCGAGTCGTTCGCGGGCCGATTCCATCGGGTGGCCGTGGATGCTCATGCCGACGGCGTGATAGTCGAGGAAGATCAACTGCTCTCGATTGATCGGCACCGGGTCGTGTTGGGAGACTGACGCCGGCGCGAGCGGCAGCACGTCGCCGCAGGCACGAAGCGCTTCCCACGCGGCGCGTCGGCGGTCCGGCGCCCAGGCGGCGAACGCGTCGGCCTGGGCGAATGCGAGGACGTCGCCACGATTCAATCCGCCGCGCTCGACGACATCCGCGATCGACGTGAACGGCGCGCGCGTGTGCGCTTCCTTCATTCGTTCGATCACCTTGTCGCCGATGCCGCGAACGAACCGCCAGCCGACCCGCAGCGCGCCGTTGGCGCGCTGCGGCGACTCGGCGACTCGGCGACTCGGCGACTCGGCGACTCGGCGGCTCGGCGGCTCGGCGGCTCGGCGACTCGGCGGCTCGGTGCCGTCCTCATAGGTGCAATCCCAACTCCCCGTGCGAAGACACGGCGGGCGTACCTCGACACCGTGCCGCTTGGCGTCGTGGACCAGCGTCGATACGGGATAGAACCCCATCGGCTGGGCGTTGAGCAGCCCGATGAAAAACTCCGTCGCGTGATGCGCCTTGAGATATGCCGTCACGTACGCGATGAGCGCGAAGCTCCAAGCGTGTGATTCCGGGAATCCGTAGTTCGCGAAGCTCACGAGGTCGTCGCAGATCTTGGTCGCCGTCTCTTCGCTGAGCGGCTTGATCGCTCCCGACGCCGATCGCGCGAGCATCGCCTTCTTCATCTCGCCCAGCGCCGCCTCGAGGCGGCCCTTTTTGCGAATGTTCCCCATTGTGCGACGCAGCGCGTCCGCCTGCGCACCGGTGTAGCCGCCGAGCTTCATCGCGATCGCCATCGCCTGTTCCTGGAAGATCGGGATGCCCTGCGTGCGCGAGAGGATTTCCTCGAGATCGGGGTGTGGATAGACGACCGGCGCGCGGCCGAGCCGTCGTTCGGTGTACGGATGGACGAACGCCGCCTGAATCGGACCGGGACGAATGAGGGCGACCTGCACGACGATGTCGTACAAATGATCCGGCCTGGTGTGCAGAATAGAGTTGATCTGCGCCCTGCTCTCGATCTGGAAGGTGCCGATCGTTTCACCGCGCTGAATGAGCTCGTACGTCTTCGCGTCACTCGTGTCGACGTCGTACATGTTCGGACGTACGCCGGTCTGTTGCTCGATCACGTCGTAGGCGATGCGCACCATGGCCAGCGCGCCGAGTCCGAGGAAGTCGAACTTCGGCACGCCGATCATGTCGAGATCGTCCTTGTCGAACTGCACGATCGTGCGTCCCATTGTCGTCTGCTCGACGGGGAGATAATTCCCGAGTGGCACCGCCGAGAGGACGAACCCACCGACGTGCGTCGAGCGGAGCCGGGCGAGTCCGTCGTATCCCTCGAGCGCCATGAGCAGCGCGCGGCCCCGCGCGTTCTCGAGATCAATGCCGCGCACCTGGCCCAGCTCGCGCACGAGCTCGATGCAGGTCGCCGGCTCGTCGCCGTGCACACGCTTCGAGATCTCGAGTGCCGTCGCGGCGGGGAAGCCGAGTGCGCGCATCGCGTCCTGTACCGCCGTCGGCGCGTGGAAGCACTGCGTCACGGCGGTGATCGCGGCATGCGCGCGATGATACGTGTCGTACATGTAGTCGAGCACTTCCTCGCGCCGCTCGTGCTCGAAGTCGACGTCGATGTCCGGTGGTTCGGCTTTTCCGTCGACGCGTGCCTCGGACAGAAAGCGCTCGAACAGCAAGCCGTGCTTTACGGGATCGACCGCCGTGATACCGAGACAGAACGCGACCGCCGAGTTGGCGGCGCTGCCGCGACCCTGGCAGAGAATGCCCTTGCTGCGCGCGAAGCGCACCGCGTCGGCCATGACAAGGAAGAAGCCGGGGAATTTGAGATTGGCGATGAGCTCGAGCTCGTGTTCGATCTGCTGCCACTGGCGCGGCGTCGGCTCGCCCCATCGTTCGCGCATCCCTTCTTCGGTCCAGCGCCGCAGCGCGTGGTTGTCGTCGACGTCACTCATGCCGGCGCTGAGCTTCGTCTTCTGGAAGTCGGGGAGCGGCGGCCGCATCCAATTGAGCGTGAACCCCGTGCATCGCTCGGCGATTCGGACACTCTCACGCAGCCCTTCCTCGCGCCCACGCCAGCGCGCCGCCATCTCGCGCGGCGAGAGCAGGCGCCACTCGCCGTTCGGGTGCAGCAATCCACGCTCGGCGGCGACGTCGATCGTCAGATCGTAGCGGAGCGCGGTGAGCATGTCGTGCACGAGGCGTCCGCGCTCGTCGACGTAGCGCGGGTCCTGCGTCGCGACCCACGGCAGGTTGTAGTCGTTGGCGAGCTCGATCAATTCGCTGGCCAGCGCGGCTTCGTGGCCGCCCGTGTAGTGGAGCTGAACTTCAATCGACAGCGAATCGGGCTCGAATGCTTCACGCCAACGCTTCAGCAGTTGGATTGCATCGCTCGTGCGACCTCTTCGAACGAATGACGCAAGCTCGCCCGACGCGGGGCCGGTCATCGCGTGCAGGCCGTTCGCGTGCGCCGCCACATGCTCCCATCGCACTTTCGGTCGCCCACGACGCTTGCTCTGCACTTTCTTGTCCCACTCTTCCCATTGTCCGACGCGCGCCAAAGTGACGAGCGCGGCGAGGTTGCAATAGCCCTCCTCATTTCGCGCGAGGAGGGCCATCGGATATCCGTCGACGTTCAACTCCGCGCCGACGATCGGCCGCACGGGATACTGACAGGTGCGGCACGGCTCGTCGGTATGCAGCTCGGCGTTCGCACACATTGGATCTTTGAGCGGCGACATCGCCTCGACGGCGAATTTCGCGAGGCCGCCGAGATCGGCCGTGTCAGTGATGCCGAGATGTGTATAGCCGAGCTGTCGCGCGTGCTTCGCGAGTGCTTCCGCGGAGATGGCGCCGTCGGAGAAGGAAAAGCAGGTGTGAGCGCGGAGTTCGATGTACTGAGACACGGGAAAATGCGTGAACGTCGCTATCGGCTATGGTCGGCGGCGGCGGCTAGCGGCGGTAGCGATGTTCGCCGTTTCATATCAATCCCACCATCCATGTAAAAACCAGTCAGTCGCCTGCTGCTGCGGGTTACGAAACAGCCACACCATCATCCCGTCCTCCCGCACGCAGCGGAAATACTCGCGCGAGTAGGATCCGGCCCAATGCCCACCCGACACGCGATCCGGCCCGGCCGCTTCGACGATGTCGTGCCATTCATTGTTATCGAGATAACGGATGGGTATTACATGGTCGCGCCGTGGTTGCGTGTCGACGGTGACGGTCTTCGGCGTCGGCAGCAGCTGCAGCGTGAGCTTGAGATCGAGATCGCGCTGCTTGGCGCCGGCGGTCGGAACGTCCGCCGACTCGCGTCGCTTCCAGTTCGTGCGCATCTCGAGCAGCGGATGCCGCGAGTTGTCGGGGGCGACGACGACGTCACCCTGATCGTCGGTGAGTTGCACGATCGCGTCTTCCACCGCGGGCGCACTGGCGAAGCCGCGGTCGAAGAGATCGCCCTGCGCGCCTTCATTGCCGGTGACCGACTCGACACGCAGCGTCACACCCATCACCGCGTCGGGCAACGTGATCGTATCGAGCGCTTCCCGCACGAGCCGCATCCAGCGCTTTTGCTCCGCGCTCGGCCGCGATGAACGAATGAGATGCGTTCGATTGGTGCGATTGCCGAGTGCGAAGACGAGCGCCATCTCGCGCGCACGCTCGCCGCGCTGCACGAGCGACGTGCAGACCGTTCCGGCGAGCGAGTTGATGACGAAGAGGAGGCGCTCGGGATCCTTCAGTCCGTACTCCACCCACTCGAGCGACGCGTTCGGCAACGGCCGCGGCAGCGACTTGAACAACCAGCGATCGTCCTCGGCTCGCGCGCGCTGCCAGAGCCGGACACCTTCGACGCCGAGGCGCACTTCGATCGACTCGGCATCGAGCGAACCGAGCGCGCCGCAGGTTTCGATGCCGAGCCCCTGGAGCAGCGCGGCGATGTGTTCTGGAGGAGAGAGCACGGCGAGCTTGCGCGGCGCGATGAACGAGGCGTCGGTGCCCGGCTTGACGATGATGAACGGCACGCCGGCCTCGACGGCGCTCTGCACGGCCGCCACTTCCGCGGCGACGGGCGTCAGCGCGACGCCGGCGTGCGCATCGTCGTAGCCATAGTCGCTCGCCACGCGCAGTATCGCTTCGGCGAGGAGGCCGCCGTGGAGACCGCGCGCGTCGCCCCAGACGAACCCTCGCTCGCCGATGGCGACTCGCGGCGCGACACCGAGCAGGCTGGCGACGAGATCAGCGGGGAAGTCCGCGCCGGTCGGCCAGCTCGGACTCCAGAGACAGACGTAGCTCATGATGCGAAACCGGAATAGGGAACACGGCGTGCGCGTTCACGCCGATCGCTCGGGCGTCGACACGGACGCTGACGTCGAGCGCGTCGGCCGGGTCGCCGAAGGGCGTGTGGCGCCAGCGCCAATGCAGCAGGCGCGACGTGAGCCGGAGGCTCGCCATCGACGCCGAGGTTCCGACGGACACGAGCGCCGTACCGCCCTCGCGCGCGGCGCGCGTCAAGCGGACGGTCTCGGTGCCCTGCGGTTCAGTGCCTGCTAATACGAGAAGTGAAAAGCCGCCGGAGCGCAGGAGCTCGTCGGCCGCGCGCATGGCGTGGATGCGGGATTTCGGGCGAATGAGGTAGAGCCCGCCCGGGTCCTGGCTCCAGAATTCGCCGGCGAGCGTGTTGTCGCCGTCGATCCACGCCGCGCGCTCACCGCCGGCGACGACGGAGTGGCACGCGGCGCGAAGAATCGCCGTCGCGCCACCCTGCGGCGCCCACACTGACAGCCGTGCGCGCGGCAGTCCGCCGTTCGGCAGGATCCGGTCGAGCGCGCCGATCCCCGTAGCCACCTGCTCCGTGGTCTGCGACCCGCCGGTGAGCGGAGTCGCATCCGGGAAGCGCTGCTCGATGAGAGCGCGGAGCGTGGCGATAGAGGATCGGGACATTCCCAGCGCGACAACGGTGTTCGTGAGCCAAAGAACGGGGGGAAGAAGCTATACCGAACATATCCCGAAAGCAAGAAATAATCCACAGATTTCGGCGTTGATCGGCTGTCCTGGAATATTTGTGATAATCGTCGCCTGTCCGGCTTGGTACTGGGCGGGGCGAGCGTTAGCCCCCGATCATTCCTGCGCCATCCCGTCCTGCGTACCGAGCAAAGCCGGCTCCTCGAACGAGAGCTCCAACTGCTCCGCTCCCGCGAACTTTTCCTCGATCGCTTCCGCTTCGTCGACACCACCGTAATAGCCGTACGCGATTCCGTACCGATCGCACAGCGCGCGCATCGTCGTCCGCAATCGTTCGGCGTACGTCGCGCTCACCTTGTGATCGAACGCGTATGTCGCCCAGTAGCGCTTGGCGAGATGAGGAAATTCTTTTTCAATGAATGGCATGTAACGCGCGCGAGCCGATGAACGCAATCGAAGCGGGCACGCGTTCACGTACGACGCGCCTCGCTCGGCGACTGCTTTCACGAGCGTCTCGAGTGCCGCGGGATGATCGGTGATCGCCGGCAACACCGGCATCACATTGATCCCCGTTTCGATTCCTGCTTCACGCAGACGCGCCAGCGCCCGGAGCCGCGCGTCCGGCGTCGGCGCTCGCGGCTCGATCTTCCGCGCGAGGTCGCGGTCCGTCGAAATCAGCGAGAGATGAATCGACAACGAGGAATGACGGTTGATCCGCGACAGCACGTCGATGTCGCGCGTGATCAAGGGGCTCTTCGTGATGATCGCCACCGAAAGCCCGGGATGTTCGGCCAACACCTCGAGCACCGAGCGCGTGATGCGAAAGCGTCGCTCGGCTGGTTGAAACGGATCGGTTGCGGTGCCGATGACAATCGACTCGCCCTCGAGCAGCGCTTTGTGCCTGTCCGAGCCGTGGCGAAGCGTGCGTCGCAACACATCCGCGGCGTTCTGCTTCACGAAGATGCGACGCTCGAAGGCAAGCCAAGGTGGCATCGCGTCGCGCGCGTTGCCGAGGTCGGCGCGATCGGGATTCGCGGTGGCCGAACGGTCGAGCACCCAGCGATGCGTATAGCGCGCGTAGCAGTACGCGCAGCCGAACGCGCAGCCAACGTACGGATTGATCGACCAAAAGCCCATCTTGGTCGTTTCGGGGTCGTTCAGGACCGAGCGAGCCGTGCTTCCGAAGTACTGGATGTCCTTCTGCTCGCCGACCACCGGCAGAGCGCGCCCGAGCGTTCCGGCGTCGAAGAGAGCGGCTTGCTGAGCTTTGGAGCGGGATCGGACTGCCATCGCCAACTCGACCTTCGAGACTGGTCGAGCACATTACCGAATAAACTCCGAAGATTCAACCCCACGCACCCAGGCGCAAAACCACTGCGAATGTGGTCAGACTCCATTCGAAAATTGGAGTCTGACCCTTAAGCGCCTCTTTTTCGACGTTAACTGAGGTTAGAACCAGTTAACGAATGGAGTCTGACCCCATTCAAAAATGGAGTCTGACCCCATTCTAGGGGGTTGCGAACTGGACGCCGACGTCGGTGCGGCCGTCGGGGCGGCCGCGGGCGAAGAAGTTGGCGTAACTCGGGTTGCGCGAGATGCGGATGGCGTGGAGCGCAGCAACGCCGCCGTAGATCAGCGTGACCTGCGTCTTCGTGAGCGCATGCGTACGCGCGATGAAGTCCACGTCGCTTACCGTGCCTTGGCGGCCGATCGTGAGATAGAACACCGTCGTGCCTATTCCACCTCCCAGCAGACCCCGTTCGAACGCGCTGCCCCGCGCGTGCGGAATGTCGAGGATCGCTTCGTCGAGCGCTGTTTGCGCCGTCAATCCGGCCGCGGAGAACAAAAACTGCTTGTGCGGCGCTATATGGGAATCGATCCCCGAAAAGATCGTAGGCCGAAGCTTGTCGAACCCGAAGGTCGGATGGCCTCCGACCGCCATCGCCGTGGCGATGTGAGCCGCCTCGTGGAAGAGGATGCTAGCCACGACACCGTAGCTGAAATGTCTCCAGTAGTAGCGGGGCGACGAAGCCGTGTCGGCGCTCTGCGCTCGCGCAACGTTCGCAAGCAGGAGGACGCCGACCACGGTGCGCGTGGCGTGCACGACGACGCGCCGGATAGCCGCGCGCCTTCGAAGGCGATAAGATCCGTACCGACGCTCACGCACCCGAACCACCTCACATCGATGCGCCAAAAACTGTCCGACCTCGAGATTCAACGCGCGCTCGGTGGCCTGGCCGGCTGGGCGCGGCGTGGCGATGCGCTCACCAAAACGTTCATTTTCGAGCGATTCGCCGACGGAATCGCCTTCGTTGATCGCGTCGCGAAGGTCGCGGACGAGATGGATCACCATCCCGACATCGACATCCGCTACACGAAGATCACGATGATGCTGTCGACGCACGACGCGGGCGGGGTCACGTCGTCCGACCTCAAGCTCGCCGAGCGCATCGAGTCCGTCACGACCTGACGTCGAGACCGGCGAAAACATCGTCGACGATCTCCGCCGGCTGAGGCACCCCGGCGGCCAGAGCAAGATACTCGATGTCAAAGAACGCGGCGGAATAAAAAACCTGCGCCGAGCCCTGCTGCGTGGCATGCGCGCGAAAGGCGGCGTCCTTCCGCGGTTTCGATTGCGTGACGTCGATGAAGGCCGTTGCCGGCACGCTCTCGAGCTTCAACTTCGGATCAGGAAACGGGAACTTCCACGCCTGGTAGTACAGGCGCGATGGACGGTGCGGCGCCAGCTGCTGCTCGGGGAAAGCGGTGGCGAGCTGGGACTGAAAGAAGGCTGCCGTCGCGGCGCGTGATACGGCGCGGTGATCGGCATGGCCGGTCGGTGCACCCTCAGGACCAAAGGTCAGCACGACGGTCGGCCGGGTCCGCCGTATGAAGGCGACGATGTCGCCCGTCAGCTTCGCGCAATCCAACTGGGCGAGCTCGCCGTCGCGATAGCCCGGCATCTCGACCGTGCCGATGCCGAGGATATTCGCGGCCTCTCGGAGCTCGCGCCGCCGAATGGCGGCCAGCTCCTCACGCGAGGAAACGGGGACGGCGGCACTTTTGCCGGCGTCCCCGTTGGTGGCACAAAACAGATCGATCGGTACTCCAGCCGCCGCGTACTTGGCGACGATCCCGCCGACGCAGAAGGTCTCGTCGTCAGGATGCGCGAAGACGCAGGCGATGCGGTGCGTCAACTACCGGCGACGCCCCCCGAGCAGGCTGAGAATGAACATGAACAGGTTCAGCAGGTCGAGGTAGATCGTCACCGCGGCGAACACGTAATCATCCTGGCCATACGCACCCGAGCGAATGATGCGCCAGGTATCGAACACGAGCAGGCCGCTGAAGACGAACACGCCGATCGCCGACAAGAACAGTCCGACCACGACGCTCTGGAAGAAAATGTTCAAGACCGACGCGACGAGCAGTACGATCAAGCCGACGAAGAAGAACGCGCCCCACGCGCTGAAATCGCGGCGGCTGAACACCGCATAGAGCGACAGCGCGCCGAACGCCGCAAACGTCAACAGACCCGCCTGCGTGACCACGCCAGGCACGGCACGCTCGGCGAGGTACATCCCCGGCGCGATCGCCACGCCCATGACGAACGTGAACAGCAATGTCAGGATCAGATTCTTCGGATACTCACGAGCTGACCGCTGGACCATGATCAGCGGGATGAACGCCGCGATCATGGTGATGAACGGATGCGCGATGACCGCGCCAAAAAGGGCCGGCTGAGCGAGCGTGAAGGCCGTGCCCCCGATCGTCGCCAGAATGCCGAGAAACACCAGCCCATAGGTCCGGCGAACGAGCGTTGCGCGCTCGGCGCCCGACCGGACTTGAATTGCCGGTGCGTACGAGATGCCCATATCGAGCGATAGCTCCGTTGGAGAGTGGTACGTCGTGAATTATACCCCGGCGTCTCCGGCCGGTGCCAGCGGCATAGCCTGCTACTGCGTGGCCGGGGCCCCGCGCGTGGTCACCGACACCATGCCATTGATAGTATGGAGACGCACCAGTCGGGCGAGGGTTCCGATCTGCCCCTGGACTTTGCGCGTCGACTTGCCCGATTGCGCGCTCGGAAGTGGCAAGTTGCTATGCACCATCCCATTTACCGTCGACAGGTCGAAACGCCCCTGTACCGCGGAGGGCAGCTCCGCGCGGATGTTGCCATTGGTCGTCGAGACGCGCACTGAATCGCCGTCGGACAACGAGTCGACCGAGAGACTGGCGTTGCCATTTGTGGTGGTGAGCGCGACCGGCCCTGAGACGTTCATGGCGGTCACGTTTCCATTGGTGCTTCGCGCAATCACTCCAGCGGCCGAACCGTCGATCTCCACTGATCCAGTGGTCGTGCGCGCGTCCACGGTGACGTTGGCCGGCAGATCGGCGACGAAGTCCGCGCTCGCGTCGCTGCTGCGATGGAAGAGGCTGAACATCGTGAGGAAGCCTCCCGTCGATCGCCCCTTGTAGCCGGACGAACCACATTTTCCGCTGCCGCTCCACATCGCGCAGACGAAGATGTCCTTTCCGGAGCTCACGACCTCGAATCGGACGTCTTTGGCACGGCCTCGGCGCCAGCGACGCCCGCCGCTCACCGTGGCTTGCTGACCGAGGGACCGGCGGACGGTGATGTTCCCGGCGCCATCACGAAGATGGACGACTGCCCCCGCGGGGACTTCCGTCGACCACTGGAAGGCGCGTGGGTCCGATCCAGCTCGATTGCAGGCGGCTGCCAAGAGCAGGGCGCCGAGCGCGCCAAAGTGCCGATAGCGCATTATGGACTCCTGTCGTTCGCGTGCTCCAGCCAATACGCGTTGGTCAGGAGGAAAGTTACCGCCCTCGCTATCGCTTTCTCAGCTCGACGTTTCCGTTGACGGTCTCGAGCTTGAGGCGCGGCCCTCCCGGCTTGCCTATATGCGCCCGCAAGTGCTTCGGGTCGAGACGGCCGCTCACCGTCATCTCGAAGTTCGTGAACAGCGATCCGTTCACCGTTTCCAGATCGACGTCGCCGCCGAAGTCGCCGGTGAAGTCGACAATCACGCTGCCGTTCACCGTCTCGAACTTCATGTTCGCGTCAGGATCGACGCGGCCCATCCGCGCGCGAACGTTGCCGTTGACGTTGGTCGCGTTGACCGGTCCGCCCGTCGTGCTCACATCCAGTTCGCCGTTGACCGTACTGGCATCCACTTCCGATGTCGCGCCGGCGACGCTCACCGCGCCGTTGATCGTCTCTACCGATACTTTGACTCCGCGCGGCAGCCTGACCTGAAAGTCGACGCTGACGTCGTTGTTTCGCGTCGAGCGGTCGCCGTGGGACTCGTAGTTCTTCTCGTCGCAGCTCGAGCGCTCGCCCCAAAGGGCGCAGATGAGAACGCTCTCACCACCCGGTCCGACCTTCTTCGTCTCGAATCGGACGACCGACGGATCTCCTTTGCGCCAGCGCTTCGTGCCGATCACCTCGACGTCGTTGCCACTCGCCTGATCGACGGTGATGCCGCCATTGAGATTCTTGATCCTGATCCAACCGCCGGCCGGAATGCGGCCGGACCAGTTGAAGTTGTCGCCGCTCTGGGCGGTGCGCGTCTGCCCGGCGGCGGGCAGCGCGAGGCCGGCGAGGAGCAGAACGGGCAGGCGGTATCGCATAGTCACGAGAAAGTTTGAAATGACGCGCGTATCAGCGGATGATGCGCAGCTTAAGGTCGCCACTCACGGTGCCGACATCCAGACGACGCCCACCATTGCCGATCCGCGCCTCGACGCGGTGACGATTCATTCGGCCGTTGCCCAGGGTCAACGGGAAGTCGCTGTCGATGTCCCCACTCACGGTCGACATCGAAAGATCAGCTTCGAAGGTTCGCGGGACTTGCAGCGTCACGTTGCCGCTGACGCTTTTGAACGACAGGTCGCCGCGGCCGGCCAGTTCGTCGGCTTGGACGACGACGTCACCACTGACCGTATGCGCGCTGACGCTGGTGGCATGAATGTGCTCGAGACGGACGTCCCCACTCACGCTATTCGCGCTGACATCACCGCGCGCGCCGTTGACCAAGACATCGCCGCTCACCGATGCCGCGGAGAGCGCGCCGAGGTTGGCGGGAATCGAGACCTCGAGATCCATGCTCGCGCGGCAACAGTCGCCGTCGTCACCGTTGCTGTGCATGTGGATCCCGCCCTCGTCGCACGACGAATCGGTGTCGTTGTAGAGGACGCAGATGCTGATGCCTCGCGATGTCTCGTGCACCTCGGCGCGAACGCGGTCGAAGTAGCGGCTGTTGCCACGCTTGATGCCGTTTACCTCGACCTGACCGGTCGTCGAAGGCGTGACGCGCACGTCGCCGCTGATGTTGTGGATCGAGACGCTGCTGCCCGCGGCAATTGCCTTGTTCCAGTGGAAATCGCTCCGCTGCGCTTGCAGTGAGCCGGCGAGCGCGGTGGTCGCGAGGATCGTGGGAAGGAGACGCATGGTCGTTCCTGGTGAGTGGTCAGGGTCGGCGTTCGGGAGCGCCAGCCCCTCGTCCATTGGACGAGATCGTGACGTCGCCGCTGAAGGTCTCGGCGGTGATGCGCGCCGCGCCGCCGCCGATCTCGAAGGTGAACTTCTTGCTCGTCGACGAGCCGATTCCGTGCTCGCCCGGACGCAGCGTGATCGGGAACTGGCTGTCGATGCCGCCGTTCCACGTCGAGACGGTGAGCTGGGCGCTCGCTTCGCGCTGGATGTGCAGGTTGACGTCGCCCGAATGCGCGACCAGCTCGTAGCGGCCGGTGGGATCGATCAGGCCGTCGAAGGTGACATCGCCGCTCGTCGTCTTGGCGCGGACGCTCTTCGCCGTCACGCCGATCAACTCGACGTCGCCGCTCACCGTGCCGACATCGGCGTTGCCACGGAGATCGGAGAGCTTGACGCTGCCGCTCGTCGTGCCGATGACGACGTCGCCGACGATGGCGCGCGCGACGATGTCGCCGGAGAGCGTATTGATGTCGAGACGATTCGCGACGTCGTCGACTTTGATGTCGCCGCTCTGTGCATGCGCTTCGACCTCGCCGCGCGTGCCGTGCACGCCGATGTCGCCGGACTGGGTGCGCGCAATCACGCGCGTGCCGTACGGCACGCTGATCTCGAGGTGCGAGTCGCCGTCGGACCGGAGGCGTGTGGCCTCGAGCATGACGCGATTCGTCGTGGCGTCGAGGCGGAGGTTGTCGCCGTCGCTCGACGCGCGAACATGAATCTGATTGCCGGAGACGCCCGTCACGACGACGTCGCCGTTCGTCGCGGACACCGTAACGGTGCCACTCTTGTCGAATGTGAATGTCGTGTCGATGCGCGAGCGGTCGTCCGACGCGAAGCGCGCGCGACGCTGCGCTCCGGCCGGCGGCGCGGTCGAGAGCGCGAGTGCCGCGGCGAGACAGGGAAGAACAGCGAATCGAGGAGTCGTGAATGACATTGGCGTGTTCACATCCGTGACGCCGGCAGCGCCGCCGCGGTCCGGAGCAATTGAACTTTGTTGTCCAGTGCATCGTTGAGCGACTGGAGCAGATAGCCGCTCGCCGGATCGCGGCGCAACGCGAACCTGCACTGCGCGATCGCCGAATCGATGATCGCCAGATTCTTGGCCAGCACCGCGACCGTAGACGAGTCGAGATCGCGCTGCTTGAACTTGTAGACCGCGAGCAGACTCACGATCTCGTGATCGTACGTCTGTTCCGCGCTCGGCTTATTGGCGACGGCTCGCATCGTTGTCGCGCCCGGGTTGCTCAACACGGGCGGGGGCGAACGATGGGCCGACGAATCAGCGGGAGCGGCCGGGCTTGCGATCGTAGCCACGGGCTGTGTCGAAATCGGAGTCACCTGCGCGGCGACAGTCGTCGACGGCGCCGCCCCGCTCTCGATGGAGCGTCGCGTGATCTCGCGGGTCACGGTTGCCGTAACGGCGACGAGCGCCGCCGCGGCCAGCCCGATCCACACGCGGCGGCGGCGGATTGGAGTCGCCGCTCGCCCGCTTCCTGGAAGCGCCACGATCGGCGTCTCGATCCGTTCCGCTATGCCACGCCACAAATCGCGACTTGGCTCGAGCTGCGGCAGATTCGCCGCGTCGATGCGAAGTCGGCGCAAATCGGCGAGCAGCGGACCACACTCACCGCACTCCAACGCATGCGCTTCCATCGCCGCGCGCGTGTTTTCGTTCACGTCGCGTTCGAGGAAATCCGCCAATGCTTCGGCGAATCGGTCGCAATTCATCGTTGGATTGGTCATCGGTTCAGTGCCTCCCTCAACAGGAGCCTCGCACGGTGTAGCTGCGCTTTCGTCGCCCCTGATGTCACGCCGAGCATCTCAGCAATTTCTTCGTGTTTGTATCCTTCCACGTCGTGCAGCACGAACACCCGCCGCGCGCCTGGTGGGAGCCGAGTGATGGCCTCCTCCAGATCCAGCAAATCGCCCGGAGCGAGCGGCATTCCGACGACACCGGGCAGCGAATCCATCCCCGCATCATCGTCGCTCTCCTCGTAGCGCGAACGCTGTCGTCCTTCGACCTTGCGCGCGTTCAGGACCACGTTGACGGTCAGCCGGTGCAGCCAGGTCCCGAACGAGCTCTCGCCACGGAAGAGGTGCAGCTTCTCCCACGCTCGAACGAAGACGTCCTGTGTCAGCTCCTCGGCGCGGGCACGGTCGCTGACCATGCGAGCGCAGAGGGTGAAGACCCGGTTTACGTGTTGCCGGTAGACCCGCTCGAATGCACCCCGATCACCGGCCGCCGCTCGCGCGACGTCCGAATCGCTTTCTCCAACGCGATTCACGGATGCTTCGATGATGGCCACTGCGGCTGCCATAGACCCCGGGAACTCTCCGTCCTTGCAATGAGTTGGACGGCCCCAGGTGGTGGAAGGTTTGAACGTGGCGGCACTGAATCGGACCCGCCGCCGCGCTCGAACCTAAGATGGTCAGTCGGTCGCGGCGAGCAGGGAAGGAAGTTGGGAAATCCTTTCGAGCCAAGCACTTGGAGAACCCGGCTCTAAATCCTGTCTCTTGAAGGCACCCCAAAGGGCAGCGAAGGTTCGGACCCCCGCGGCATTGCCGGCCAACAGATCATGGACGGAATCGCCGACGAAAACGGCTTGATCAGGAGTTCGACCGAGCCGTTGGAGCGCTAACCATACGGGCTCCGGATTGGGCTTGTGTCGGGTGGTCGCGTCACAGCCAACGATGGTATCCATATGCCTGGCGAGCCCGACCAGGGCAAGGGCGCGAAGCGCCAAGTACTCGGACTTGCTGGTAACGATCGCGATCTCGTGGCCGCGGGACCGGAGCGCCGTCACAGTATCGACGACCTCATCGTAGCAGCGGACGAGCCGGTCGTGGTGCTCGAGCTGGTATTCGCGATACGCAGCGATCAGCGCGGCCCGGTCGGCATCGTCCCGAGCGTAGCGGCCGAACATGGTGAAGAGCGGAATCCCGATCCCCGCCGACCACTCTTCGTCCGGCGGCGCCTCGCGACCCAACTTCTCGAAGGCGTAACGCGCTGAGTTGAGAATCAGCTCGATCGAGTCGATGAGCGTTCCGTCGAGATCGAACAGGACGGCGGGGACGGTGGGGTCAATGCGGGCCATGGATACCAACGAACCTAGCCGCTACCATGGATCACATGCCCGGACCGGTCACACGCGAGGTGAAGAAGTACCTCCTCCAGCTCGTCGTCGGCGTGGTGGTTCTCGACGCGATCATGATCGGGGTGTACTACGGCCTTTCCGTTCCGCTGCGGCCGGAAAGGACCCAGCAGACGTTCGTTGCCGTGTGGGTGGTGTTGACGCTGATCATTGTGACGACGCTGATGAAGAAGATCAGGCGAGCGAGGAGATCTCGGGCATAAACGGCATAAACGGCATAAACGGCGCGTTTAACCTGCGCGTGTAAGCGGCGCTTTTAAGTAGCGCTGGTAACAATCGCTCGTAAGCGGCGCTCAAACGGCGCTCGGAAACAACGCTGCGAATGGCGCCAAAACTGCGGCCCAAAACTGCGGCCCAAAACTGCGGCCATAGAAAAGAGCGCCGGACCACGTTGTGGTCCGGCGCTCTTCTTACCGTGGAAAGCCAGCCTTAGCGGCCGATCTTTACGACGTTTTCGGCCGCGGGGCCCTTGGCACCCTGGACGATGTCGAACTCAACGCGCTCACCCTCGGCGAGCGTGCGGAAGCCACCGCCCTGAATCGCGGAATGATGGACGAAGCAGTCCTTCTGACCACCTTCGGGCGTGATAAAGCCAAAGCCCTTCGCGTCGTTGAACCACTTCACGGTGCCGGTCGTACGAGCCATGTCGAACTCCTAAAAATGTTGTTGTGTCGTCGGAGTAGCGGAACATGCCGTACACACCGACCCACAGTTACTCGTGAACTCCCTCACGATGGGAACGTTACAACGATCAACCTCGACCGCTGGCGCGACTCGAAACTAAAAAGAGGCCCTCGCGCATGCGAAAGCCCCTATGTTCGTCCCGGAACGTATTCGCGCATCGTGCGTGTGACGGAACCCAAGCTAATGACTTCCCGCCTCATGCGCAAACCTTTTTTAGCAGCCGGGGCTGTCGAGGCCGACCGCGCCATCGTAGTTTGGCCCTCCCCGGTAATCGCTACCCGAGAAATCCCTTGTCGGACCGAGCCGAATTCCAGGTCGTATTTGCCGAGCTCCGGGCGATCCTAAAGGCCTACGCACCCAAGCTGAAGGTCGTCCATGACACGTCTAGCTACTATTACCTCGACACCCATACGATAGGCAAAAACAAGAAGCCCATCATGTTCGCGGCCGCTCGCATTGGAAAAGGCTATGTGAGCTACTACTTCATGCCGGTCTACGGCGGCGCGATCAAGGGTATGTCGCCTGCACTCAAAAAACGCATGCAGGGCAAAGCCTGCTTCAACTTCACCAAGCGTGACCCTGAGCTTCTTTCCGAGCTGGGCCAAGTAACGCGGCGGGGATACGACGCTTGGCGAAAGATCGGGTGGGTAGAGTAGGGGAGTCATTATGTCGCGTGCGTTCGTTAACGAAGACGCGGGGTCGCCGAGCTCGTCGCGACGGTTTGTTCTGCCGCCGCGCGATGATCCTGGCTTCAACGCGGCGGCAGCCGAGGCGTTGCTCGAGGCCGCGCGCGAGGGCGACACGTCGAGCGCTGAGGCGGCCACCGGTTATTACTGGGGCGAGCCCGCGTTGCGCGAGGAAGTCCAACGAATCATGGCGCGCGCCCAGAGGTCGGGCGACGACCGCCTCGAACAGCTGGCGCGCCGCTTCCTCCGCTGATGGCTCGTTGGGTGATCGGCCTCGTGCTTGGCGTGATCATTTTCGCGATCGGGTTGTTCGTCGCGCTCAGACCGCTTTGGACCCACGACGGCGTGTTGTTCGGTTCGCGGGCGCTCGACTTCCTGTTCGCAATCGTGTTCATGTTGCGCGGGGTGTTGAACGTGCGCACCGCCCTCAACCGTCGGGCGAATGCCGTCGCACCCGGCCATTGAGATTCGTTCGCTCGGCGAGTTTGTTGACCGCGTCACGCCGAGCACGCCGGACACCGTAACCGGGCGACGCCGCGACACTGGCGTCTACCGCGGCGCAGCCGACGTGCTGGCTCCGCTCCTCACGACGCTCGATCGGCTCGGCGGTACGAGCCCGCCGCACACGAAGGCGGAGCTCGAAGAGCACGTCTTGAGGAATTACATCCGGTACGCCCGGCCACACACGGACGCGTCGGCGGCGAATGATTGGGAGGAGCTGTTTTCGGCGCAGCACCATGGCGTGCCGACGCGCCTCCTCGACTGGACTTACTCTCCACTCGTCGCCGCATTCTTCGCGACGCGGCCATGCCCCCCTCCCGGAGACGAGCGGGCCCGGGCCGTCTGGCGGCTGGACTGGCAAGCGGTTCACCGTGCGTTTCGCTTCCCGCCGCTGGCGCTGCTGCCGCGCGACCTCGACGCCCTGTTCGAGCCGGGGGGACATGCGTCGCCGTGGCAGATGTTCGCGCGGCCGCAGGGCGCCGCGCCCTTCGCGTGTCTCGTCGAGCCGCCTTCGCTCGACGCCCGAATTGCCGCCCAAGCCGCCGTGTTCACGATGTGCTCCGACAAATGGCACTCGTTCGACGATTTCCTTGCGTCGCACGGCTTGGCCAGTGCGCTGACGAAATATGTGATCCCCGCCGAATGCGTCGGGCAGATTCGCGACCAACTCGATCTCGTCGGCATCGACGAGCGCCGGCTTTTTCCCGATCTGGATGGGGTCGCGGCGGCGATTCGTCGCTATTACGCGTAATCGGTGTGGCGTCCGCGCGCCGCGCCGAAGCCGTTGGCTAAATTGTTCGCGACTCGAATCCCACCTATGGTGTTCTTCAAGCGAAAAGAAAAGGTCCCGGCCGAGCCGCAGCGGCTCGATTGGCGACTGCTCGAGCGCGGCGCGATCGCGCTCTATTACAAATCTTCGGTGCTCTCGGCGGACCTCGGCTGGTTTCGCCAGGCGAAGTACGCGGTGCACGAGATGAATGGAGCGTCGTGGGACACGCCGCCGGCTTTTCACGCCGACGTTCAACGTTCGCTCGGTTTCCCCGACTACTACGCGAAGAACCTCGCGTCGTGGATCGATTGCCTCGCCGAGCTCCCCGTGCCCGACGAGAGCGGAACCGTCCTCGTCTTCCGCCGCTACGACGTGTTCGCCAAAGCCCAGCCGCAACTGGCACAGACGATTCTCGACAGCATCGAGTGCACATCGCGCCGCTTTCTACTCACGGGCCGGCGACTACTGGCGCTGGTACAGTCGGATGACCCGCGGATTCGATTCGAACGAGTTGGCGCTGTGCCTGTGACGTGGAATCCACGCGAGTGGGTGGATTCTGAGCGAATCGGCGGTCGCGACTGAGCTCGCGCGTCGATCTAGAAGGCGAATTTCCAGCTCACGCGGATAGGGCCTTCGTCCGGAGCGAGATGCCGCCGGCTCGGGCTGATCGTGGGATCTGGAGTGCTGCGATTGGCTCGATGCGATGAGCGAACGGCGAATTGCTTCCCGACGGCGTAGCCGAAGGCGATTCCAATGACCTGATCGGAGAGCCAGTGCCGGCGGTCGAGGATTCTGGCGACGCCGACGCCGCCAACCACTGCCCACGGAATCGCCTCGGCGGCTCCCATCGAATAGCGACGAGTGAGGAAAGTCGCGCACGCCGAGACGTTGACGACGTGGCCACCAGGAAACGAGTGTCGTCCCCACGGGCTGCCGCCCGGAACGTCGATGTCATACTGATCGCCGAATCGGGCGGGCGGCGTTTGAGAGCCTCGTGAGCTGTCGGGGCGAGTGCGGTCGATGATGGGATAGATGACGTACGTGCGCACCACGCTCGAAGCCGCGTATGCGGCGCCACAGCCAAGCAGGCCTTCCTGGAGCCGACTATTTCGTGTCGCGACACTGACGGCGAGTGCTCCGAGCGCGAGGGGCGTCAGAAACCTTCCGGAAAAGGCGACGCCCCCTTCGCGAAAAGGCTTCAGTAATGACCCGGCTACGCCGTTACTCTGCTTGACGGCCACGCGGTCCACCCCGGCGTCGGCGAGCGATACGCCCGCTGATCCGGCGACGATGCCGAGCGCGTATAACCAGTCATCAGGCTGTCCGCGGAATGGGGCGGTCCAGACGTCCCATGCATCGCCCGCGGAGTACCTGATGTTTGTGCCCAGCATGCCGAGCCGGGATTGCGCGGGCGCAGGCGAGGTCAGCACCGAAACAAAAACCAGTGCCGCGACGCAAGGAATGAGAGGATTTCGCATCTGGGGACGGCCGCTCTTGGCGGCAGTGGCCTCACCGCGTGAAATTGGCAGGGGTGCGTTGTTTGGCGCACTGGACCAAGGGCTAAGCTCGATTTCAAATCCGTTCGATAAAGGGAAGGGAGACCGACAGATATGCGTCACGGTTACATGTACGGCGGGGCATTCGAGTTGAACTACGACGGACTCAACTCGGGAAGCGATTCTTACAAAAGCACGTCAGGAGAAGCACTTCCGTTACCGACCTGGCCGGACGATGTGGACGGCCTTCGGATCTGGTATATGGAAAAGGCCGGGAAGAAGTTTTACGCGGTCAGGCTCCAGTTCGACTCGCACGACATCGTGCTCTCGCATCCGGTCGCCATCGATCCGCTGCGGCATATGAACAACCGGCGCTTTTCGGCCCAGCCGACGCTGGTCAAAGACAGCGAAGTGTCGACGCTGCTTGACGATGTCATCCGGGATAATCCCGAGACGCAGCCCGAGTTAGCGATGATGATCAACCGCGTGAATCAGATCCGGCGGGCTGGACGGGCGGAAAAGACGCTCTAGTAGGCCCAAGGTCTTCTTTGCGGGACGAAAATGCCTCGCCGGAGTCCGCCCCGGTCGCTAGATTACCCGTGTCCCGAAAAGCTATTTCGAACCTTTGGCCCCCTTACGAATGGACGGCTCGGCAGCTCTTGCACTCTATCGTGAAGAGAAGGCGCGTGCGCTCCAGGAGCGTCGCATCTCTCACGCGCAGCTCATGGCGGAGGCGAAGGAAGCCTTTGCCAAGATGTTGGCAGACGCCCAGTTAGCGCGAAAGGGCGGCCGTCCTCGTACCAACCCGCAGACCCCGGCTGCGGCAGCGGCAGCCGCCGCCGCCAAGGCTAAGCAGGTCGCGGTGGCCGCCGCACCAGCAAAGAAGCCCGCTCCGACGGCGCCCGCCGAGAAGGCGGTGGTGGCGAAGGCTGCTCCGGCCAAGAAGGCCTCGTCGCGCAAGGTTCGCGTTGCGGCAAAGCGCGCGAGTCCGGCGCGGACGAAGGTGGCCGCGGCAAAAAAGGGAACGGGTTCAACCAAGAAGCGCGCACCGGCGCGGGCAAAGCGACCGGCTGTGCGCAGCAAGTCGACGAAGCGGCGATAGTCATTCAGGCCCGATGCGCGCGCGTCGCGTAGTCGTCGGCCTGATCGCTGGCTTGATCATTGGAAGCGCGATCGGCGTCCAACCGGGCCCGACCGCGCTTCGTGTTCTGGCCATCATCGAACCGATCGGTCAGCTGTGGGTCGGCGCTATCCGCATGACCGTCGTTCCCCTCGTGATCTCTCTCCTCTTCGTCGGAGTAGCCAACCATGACGACACCGAGCGTTTCGGACGGATCGGTGGGGTAACGATCGCCACGTTCGTGGCGTTGTTGGTTTTCGCCGCCGTGGTGGCGTTGCTGCTCGCGCCGCCCCTGATGCGTGACATGAAACTTTCGCCGGAAGTGGTCGCGAATCTGCGCGCGACGGCTGGGGCGGGCGCCGCCAAGACGACGGCGCAGGTCGCGCAGGTTCCGGGATTCGCGTCATGGGTGACATCACTGGTGCCGGCGAATGTCGTGAAAGCGGCCGCGGATGGCGCGATGTTGCCGGTCATCGTGTTCACGCTCCTGTTTGGACTGGCCACGCGACACATCGAATCGTCGCTTTGCGCCTCACTGATTCACTTCTTCGGCGCCGTGGCGAGCGCGATGACGACCGTCGTGGACTGGGTTATCTGGGCAGCGCCGATTGGGATCTTCTCGCTGGTCGTCGCGGCGGCGAGTCGCGCGGGAATCGCGCTCGCCGGCGCGATGGCCTACTACATCGTGGCGATCTCGGCGTTGCTCGCATTGTTCGCTCTCTTGATGTATCCGATCGCGGCGATGGTCGGGCGTGTGCCGCTCGGGTGGTTCACGCGAGCGGCAGTACCGCCGCAGGCCGTCGCCCTGAGCTCGAGCTCGTCGCTGGCGTCGCTGCCGGCGCTCGTTGAAAGCGCGCGGGCGCTCGG
Organism: Gemmatimonadaceae bacterium; assembly: GCA_035535975.1. Lineage (GTDB taxonomy): Bacteria > Gemmatimonadota > Gemmatimonadetes > Gemmatimonadales > Gemmatimonadaceae > JAQBQB01. The sequence goes on from DATLPC010000014.1 coordinate 67,291, forward strand.
CCTTCCGACGTCGGTGACGGGATTCGTGCTGCCATTGTCGGTGTCGACGTTCAAGGTGGCGACCCCGATCACGTGGCTGATGGGCATCCTGTTTCTGGCGCGGCTCTACGGCGTAGAGCTTCCAACGCCGGCTCTCGTGTCCATCGCCGCAACCGCGGCGGCGCTCAGCCTTACCTTACCAGGCGTTCCACAAGGTGCGCTGTTGCTACTCACACCGGTGTTGACGAGCTACGGAATCCCCGCCGAGGGCATCGGTCTGTTGCTGGCTGCCGACACGATCCCCGATCTGATGGGAACGATGACCAACGTCACGGGCGATCTTGTCGTCGGCACGGTTGTCGGCGGCTGGGGGGTTGATGATGGTCGGGGCGTTGCGGAGGCGACCGTCGAAGGAGCATCATCCGCCGATGCGTGACGTCCTACTGGTCGGCCGGTGTTTCGTGGCGGCGTTCGCGCTGCTCGCTTGTGAGAAACCGGCCAAGGACGCACGCCCGGTCGAGAGCAAATCAGCGGCGCCGGTCCCCGCCGCGGTGACGCCAGGCGATCCGCGCTGTCCGGCGACTGGCCAGTGGGCGGAGTGCTCCGTTCTCTACCGACTCGACCGGTCGGGGTTGGCGCCGCACATCGATTCGACCGGGACAGCGAGCGAGAAGGCGCTCAGCGGACGCCCTCTTCTGATCAAATTTGGAACGGCCTCGCGTCTCGAGATCTTCCTGTATTCCGACTCGGCTGCGCGAATCGCCGACGCGCGAAAGCTCGATCGCACTGCCCTCGTGGGTGCAACCGGTCCGCAGACGCTGCGCCGAGAGCGTACCTTGATCGAGAACGCAAACTTGATTGGATTGCTCAGCAGCATCAACGATCGGCTGCGAGAGCGCGTGTCCGACGCGCTCACCGCGGGCGCTCCGCAACCCACCGCGCCGTAAGGACGGTCGGAGAGATTCGTCGATGAACAGAGCCGCCGAACGACTGATGCTGCTTGCCATCGCGACGATTGCGGCGTCCTGCCGGTACGCCTCACCCTTCAGTTGCCGCCAGGAAGCGCCCGATCCGAAGAAGCCGGCCCCGGACAGCTTTCGCGTTGCCTTCCAAACGAGCAGGGGACAGTTCGACGTGATGGCGCGCAAGACGTGGGCGCCGATCGGAGTCGACCGATTCTACACGCTCGTGCAGAACAAGTACTTCGACGACGTTCGCTTCTTTCGCGTCATACGGGGGTTCGTCGCGCAGTTCGGCATGTCCGGCGACCCGAAGGTGTTCGACGCTTGGAAGCAGCGCTGCATGGCCGACGAGCAGGTGCAACACTCCAACGCGCGCGGCACGGTCTCGTTCGCGCGCGGCGGACCGGGTACTCGGTCGGTGCAATTGTTCGTGAACCTCGCCGACAATCCCGTCCTGGACAGCTTGAGCGGCTTCGGTTTTCCGCCGATCGGCGAAGTGGTCTCGGGGATGGACATTGTGGATTCGCTCTATTCGGGATACGGCGACGCCGCGCCGCGCAGTGGCCCGCAATACGGCCGCGAAGGACCGGATCAAGACTCCATTGCGACGCGCGGTAATGCGTATCTGAACGCCGGGTGGCCGAAGCTGGACTACATCAAGAGCGCGCGGGTCGTGCAGGAGTGGCGCCCGCGATGATGAAGCGCGCGACGGCGTCGCCTCGGCCAACCCGGCAAGGCAGGGTCGCCGCGCTGGCCGCTTGCGCCACGTTCCTCGCGACGACCATGGCTGCGCAAGACACGAGCGCCGCCCCTTCCCCCGCCGCCGACGCTCGCTGCGATTCGATCGTGGCAGCGGCGCGCGCCGATACCTTGGCGAGCGGGCTCTTTATCGGGATCAAGCGCATCGACGGCGGCGAGTTGGGGGCGGCACAGATCACGGACATGATCCTGCTGGCCGGCTCGGCATTTACTCCGCCCACGCCGTTCAGGCTCACCATTTTTTCCGGGCCGGTCCTCACGCCCAGCCTCCGTCGGCTGTCGTCCAACGCGGAGCCAGTGCTTCGCGCGCCGACGCTCTCCGGCGCCTACCGCGTGAGGGTCGGCAGCGACGGAGCGTTTGCGAGCCTCGAGACAATTCGCGCATCGTTGATGCCCGGCTTCGACTCGGCCGCGATGGCGGCGATCAAAACGGCGGGCGACATCAAAGGTCTGTTCGCGCCGCGCGATGGTACGACGTCGGCGACGATCGATTTTCGATTCGCTACGGATTCGATCGGCGGCCAGGGATGGACGGTTCGGCGCCTTGTGACGGCTCTTTTTCCGCGAATGCCGGTGACCGACGCGGCGGTGCAACCCGGAGCGCCGACCGCGGAGCTGCCGCAGACGGAGCGGCGCGAGGGATTCCCGGTGGAAACGGTGCTGCGCTTCGTTGTCGATCGTACGGGCGAGCCGATCATGGAGACGCTGGAGGTCGTGCGTGGTACATCGATCGATTTCGTGCGCGCGGCGCTGACGGCGCTCTCGAAACAGCGTTTCGTGCCGGCCCGGATTCGCGGATGTCCCGTGGCGCAACTGGTGGAGTTTCCGTTCACTTTGCCACCGTTGAGCCCGAGTGGCGCGCCTCCACCACAATGAGAGGCGAAATTGATATTGACTGGCAGTTGCGGGTGAAGTCCATTTCCGGCGCCGTGCGGTTCAAATCCCTCCCCCTTCAGCCCAAGACATTCCTGACATGAGTCATGCACCGCTACCGCTTCTTCACCGCGGCTTCGGTGAAACGCAGCGGCGCGACGCATGGTGGCTGCAGCCACTCGTCGTCTTTACGATCCTCAGCGGTTTCGTTGTGTACGCTACGTGGGCGGCGTTTCAGAACGCGCACTATACGTACGGGCCGTATCTCTCGCCGTTTTACTCACCCGAGATCTTCGGCGATTCGCCGCATGCCTGGTTCGGGCCGAAGCCATCCTGGTGGCCGGCGTTCGCGCCGTTTTCGCCGGCGCTGATCATCCTGCCCTTTCCCGGTCTCTTCCGGTTCACGTGCTACTACTATCGCGGCGCGTACTACAAGGCCTTCTGGGCCGATCCGTCGAACTGCGCCGTCGGTGAGCCACGCAACAGCTACCTGGGCGAGCGGTATTTCCCGCTCATTCTCCAGAACGTGCACCGCTATTTCTTGTACATCGCGGTGCTCTT
>DATLPC010000015.1:0-23982 GCA_035535975.1 Gemmatimonadaceae bacterium
ATCGAGCTCGGGGACCTGCCGGAGGGGAAGTCTCGCCCGCTTTCGCCGCGTGAGCTGGCTTTGCTGGAGGCGCTGGACTGAGTGGGCGGATTACGTAGGCCGAAGGTGCTGGGCACCGGCTTGTGAGCGCGGGGTAGCAGCGCTTGACGGGGAAGGCAGGCCGGCTCTGCGGTCCCGACATTGCAAGTTTGTATAACGACGCGGTCCAGTTCGACACTTCACATCTACGGCACTTTGGCTACTACTCAAGTCACTACGGCGGCTGATTCCCGTCTCGTACAGGATGTGGCGCGCCAGGTCTCGCGGCGCGTCGTCGGTCAGGAGTACATGATCGACCGACTTCTCATCAGTCTTCTCACGGGCGGCCACGTACTTCTCGAGGGCGTTCCGGGACTCGCGAAAACGCTGACTGTTCGGACGCTCGCCGAGACGATCCACACCACCTTCCATCGCATCCAATTCACGCCGGACCTGTTGCCGGCGGACGTGGTGGGCACGCAGGTGTACGATCAGTCGACGGGCAAGTTCTCGGTGAAGCAGGGGCCGATCTTCGCCAATATCCTTCTCGCCGACGAAATCAATCGTGCGCCGGCCAAGGTGCAGGCGGCCTTGCTCGAAGCGATGCAGGAGAAACAGGTCACGATCGGCGGCACGACGTTCAAGCTCGAGGAACCGTTCCTCGTGTTGGCGACGCAGAACCCGATCGAGCAGGAAGGCACGTATCCGCTTCCCGAAGCCCAGGTCGACCGGTTCATGCTCAAGTTGCGTGTCGGATATCCATCACGCGATGAAGAGAAGGAGATCATGCGACGCATGGCGAGCGGCGAGGCGATTCCGATCGACGCCGTCGCGCAGCCCCAGCAGATCCTCGAGGCGCGGCACCGGATCACCGAGCTGTACATGGACGAGCGGATCATGGACTACATCGTCGACATCGTCCACGCGACGCGCGAGCCGGCGGCGGCGGGACTAGCGGAGCTAGTCCCTCTGATCGAATTCGGCGCGAGCCCGCGCGCGACGATCGCCCTGGCCCAGGCATCCCGCGCCCATGCGTTCCTGCGCGGGCGAGCCTTCGTGACGCCGGACGACGTGAAGGCGATCGCGCCGGATGTGCTCCGTCACCGCGTGCTCACGACGTATGAGGCCGAAGCCGAGGACGTGACGAGCGACAACATCGTGACGCGCGTTCTGGCCAAGATCGAGAGTCCGTGATCGGGATCTTCAGGCGAAAGAAGAAACGAGACGCCGCGAGCCTGGAGAAAGCGGCATCTCGCACCGCGGCCGGACAGCGAAGCTCGCACAGTCCGGCCGTGCCGCCGGAGGTGTTGCGTCAGGTCAAGCTGCTCGAGCTGCGCACGCGCGGCTTGGTCAACTCGCTCTTCACCGGCGAATACCGCTCGGTGTTCAAAGGGCAGGGGATGGAGTTCGCCGAGGTGCGCGAGTACCAGCCGGGCGACGAAGTCCGCAGCATCGACTGGAACGTCACGGCGCGCATGCAGCGGCCCTACGTCAAGCGCTACATCGAAGAGCGTGAGCTCACGGTCATGCTCGCGGTGGACGTCTCTGGTTCCGAACGATTCGGCACGCGCCGCCGCTTCAAGAGCGAAGTGGCGTCCGAGCTGGCCGCGGTGCTCGCGATGTGCGCCATCCGCAACAACGATCGTGTCGGCGGGTTGATGTTCACCGATCGCGTGGAGCACGTCGTGCCGCCGCGCAAAGGCCGGCGCCATGCGCTCCGTCTCATCCGCGACATTCTGGCGTTCGAGCCGAAAGGACGCGGCACCGACATCGGCGGCGCGACCGAGTACCTGAACAAGATGCTCTCCCACAAGGCGATCATCTTTCTTGTCTCCGATTTCCTCGGCGCCAACATCGAACGGCCGCTCAAGCTGCTCGCGCAACGCCACGACCTCGTCGCGGTGACCGTCGAAGACCCCAGCGAGCGGGCTCTCCCGAATATCGGACTGGTGCGGCTGATGGATCCCGAGACCGGCGAGACACTCGACGTCGACACGAGCAATCCGGTCGTCCGGAAGGCGTTCGACTCGCGCGTCGCCGACGAGGCGGAAAAGCGACGGCATTTGCTTCGTCGCTTGGCGGTCGACGAGATCCCGGTGACGACGGACAAGGGGATCATGGAACCGTTGCTGCGCTTCTTCCGGCAGCGCGAGACGAGGATCCGGATGTGACGCCGCTTGTCATCCTGAGCGCAGCGAAGGATCTGGTTTCTGCGGCGCGTGGCCGATTACGGGGCACGCACAGTAGGTCCTTCGTCGCTGCGCTCCTCAGGATGACGGTGTTGTTGGTGGTTGGCGCGTCGCTCGCCGGCGCTCAACAAATTGCCGTCAAGGCCGGCGTGACAGTCGCGCCGGACAGCGTCCGCATCGGTGACCCGTTCCGCATCACGATCGGAGTGCGGGCGCCCGTGGGCGCGTCGATCGAATTTCCGCGGGTGCTGGATTCCACGGCGACCGTTCAATCACTCGATCCAGTGACGGTGCGCACGAGTGCCGACACGTCCGCGGTCGAGCAGTACGCCGAGTACCGCGTCGCCGCGTGGGACGTGGGGAAGCAGCCGATCCGTCTCGAGGACGTGCTCGTCCGGTTCAACGGCGCTACGCGACGGCTTCCGATCGCCGGGTACACCGTCTTCGTGCGCAGCCTGCTTCCGAAGGACAGCGCACAGCGAGTCCCCAAACCGCCGCGCGCGCTGTTCGAGCCGAACCCCTTCCCATGGTGGCTCTGGGTGTTGGTCGCGGCCGCGATCATCGCGCTCATCCTGTGGTGGATGCGGCGGCGCCGCCGCCGGAAGCCGGCGCTGGCGATCGTCGTCGATCCGTACGAGCGAGCGGAAGCGGAATTCCAGCGCATCGAGGCGCTCGGGCTCGTCGACGCCGGGGAGCGCGGGCGCTATGTCGCGCTGATGATCGAAGTGCTGCGCGACTATCTCTCGGCGCGTTACGCGGAAGCGTCGCTTTCTTTGACGAGCACCGAGTTGGAGCGGGCCGTCGGGCACCTGCCCCATATCCCGCAAGAGCGGATGACGCGCGTGTTGACCGATGCTGATCTCATCAAGTTCGCGCGTCGACCCGTGAGTGGAGAGCGCGCGCGCGAGCTGGGACGTGAGGCGCGCGCGATCGTCGGCATCGAGCACCGTGCGTCGCAACCGGCGCCGGCCGCTCCCCAGCAGGCGGCGGCCGCATGATCTCCATCGGGTCGATCCAGTTCGCGACGCCGTGGGTGTTGGCGTTTCTCGTCGTGCTCCCGGTCTGGTGGATCATTCGGCGCCGCCGCAAGGCGCCGGCGATCGTGTTCTCGCGCGTGTCGGTGCTCGCCATCGGACCGCGCGCCGGCCGCAAGACGACGCTCTTCCTATTCATTTTTCGCAACCTGCTGCTCGCGTCGATGATCGTCGCGCTGTCGCGGCCGCGCTCGGGCGCGCATGCGGAGGACGTGACCAGTGAGGGCATCAACATCGTCCTCGCGATCGACCTCTCGAGCTCGATGCTCGCGCAGGATTTCCAGCCGCAGAATCGTCTCGAGGTCGCCAAGGACGTCGTCAAGCGTTTCATCACCGCGCGGTCGAGCGACCGCATCGGCGTCGTCGCGTTCGCGGCCGAAGCGCTGACGCAGGTTCCGCTCACGACGGATTATCCGGTCGTCACCGGCGCCGTCGACAACCTCGCGGCGGGGCAGCTCGAGGACGGAACCGCGATCGGGACGGCGATCGCCACGGCGGCAAATCGCTTGCGCGATGCGCCGGGTCGATCGCGCGTGATGATCTTGCTGACGGACGGTGAGAACAATCGCGGTTCCATCGACCCGCGCACGGCGGCGAAGGCGGCCGCCGTGTTCGGGATCAAGATCTACACGATCGGTGTCGGCACCGAAGGCATGGCGCCGGTGCCGGTCGGTCGCGGCCTGTTCGGCCTTCGCTACGAGAACAGGCTCGTGCGCATCGACGAGCCGCTGCTCATCGACATCGCGAAGACCACCGGCGGGCGCTACTACCGCGCGCGCGACGCGGCGGCGCTCCAGCGCATCTACCAAGAGATCAACCAGCTCGAGCGCGAACCTGTGCGCACGCGGTCGTACGTTCGATACACGGAGCTCTTTCCCTGGCCGCTGTATTTGGCCGCGCTCGCATTGGTCGCCGAGCTGCTGCTCGCGGCGCGACGGGGGCCGCTGCCATGACGATGACCGACGTGACCTTCGATCATCTCTGGTTGCTGCCGTTGGCCGTGCTGCTGCCGCTGCTGGCGATTCTGGTGCTGCGACACGCCTACCGTCAACGCCGCGCGCGTCTGCAACGCCTCGGGAACATCGACGTGGTGACACGGCTGATTCCGCCGAATACGCTGGCCAGTCCGGGCTGGCGGATGGCGCGATTGGGCGTCGCCAGCGCGCTCGTCGGCGTCGCGGTGTCCGGCCCGCGTTGGGGCGACGAGCGGAGCGTCGTGCGCTCGCGGGGTATCGACATGGTGTTGGCGCTCGATGCGTCGCTGTCGATGATGGCGCAGGACGACAAGCCGAGCCGGCTGGAACGCATGAAGCAAGAGGTGCGACGCCTTCGCGCGCTGTCGCCCGGCGACCGCATGGGCGTTCTCGCCTTTGCCGGCCGGAGCTATGTGCTCTCTCCGCTCACGATCGACGAAGGTGCCCTGGACCTTTTCCTCGACAACCTGGATCCTTCGGTGGTGGGGCAGGCGGGCAGCTCATTGGCCCGCACCATCCGGCAGGGCGTGGATCTTCTCGGCGTGTCCAACGGTGGCGCGGATCGCGCGCTGGTCGTCATGAGCGATGGTGAGGCCTTCGAGCCGACCGAGGACATTGTCACCGAGGCGAAACGAGCTGGATCGCAGGGAATCAGCGTGGTGACGGTGGGCTTTGGCACCACCGCCGGAGCGACGATTCCGATCAAGAACCCGGACGGTTCGACGACGGTGAAAAAGGACGAGAATGGAACGACGGTTGTGACCCAGTATCACCCCGAGATACTCAAGGCAGCCGCGGACGCGGCGACCGGCACTTTCATCGAGGCCGGCGAGACCGACAAGGCGGCGCGGATCAAGTCCGCGCTCGCCACGTTGCGCACGCAAGCGCGCGCGAGCCTCGGCGGTGAATCCAAGACGCCGCGCTTTCAGTGGTTCCTCTTTCCGGCATTCTTCCTCCTGCTGCTGGACACGCTCTTGGCCGAGCGCCGCGGTCGACGTACGGCCCGACCTGCCGCCGCAGAGACGGCCGCTGCCGCCGGGCTCGTGTTCGCGCTCTTCTTGAACGGTTGCGCGCGCTTCACTCGAAGCCAGCATGCCGCGGAAGCGTTTCACGCCGGCCAGTACATGCGGTCGGCGTCGCTCTATCGCGACGCGATAGCCGCGGGCGACAAGTCGGAAGAAACGCTCTACAACCTCGGTACGGCGCTCGTCGCCGGTGATTCGAATTCGTTGGCGGCCGAGGTGTTGGGTCGCGCCGGTGAAAGCAAGAACGAGGAGACCCGCTTCCGGTCGTTGTTCAATCTCGGCCTGTCGCATCTCAAGCCCGGTCTCGCCGCGCCCGACGGGCAAGACAACGGCGAGCTCGACTCGACGCTCGCCGTGTACAAGAAGGCGATCCTGATGCGTCCGAACGACGTCGACGCCAAATGGAACTACGAGCTCGCGCTTCGAAAGAAGCAGCAGGGCGGCGGAGGCGGCGGGGGTGGTGGCGGCGGAGGCGGAGGCGGTGGATCCGACAAGCCCAAGGGACAGTCGCCGCAACCGCAGGGCGGCCTCGGCCAACAACAGGCGGAACAGCTGCTCGGCAGTGCGGCGCGAGACGAGCGCGACGTACAAGCCAAGAAGCAGAAGCAGAATCGCATCGAGCCGCCGCCCGGAGGAAAGGACTGGTGATCCAGGCGCTCGCGCTTTTCGCGCAGCTGGCGATTGCCGTGCACGCGCCCGACGCGGCGTCGGCTTGCGACGTCGTCGAGATCAGCGTCGCGGCGAGCGCGCCGGGGAACGCCAGCCCGCAGGTCATTCCCCCGTCGTTCGGTGGATTCGACATTCTGCGATCGACGGTGTCGCCCCACGTTCGCTATTCGCGCGAACAGAACACGACGACCGTCGAGTACAGTTACGTCCTGACCAACGATCACGTCGGCGTCTACACGATCCCGTCGTTCGAGGCGCGGCTCGGCAACGCCGTCTCGCGTTCGCGCCCGGTGCAGATCGCGATCACGCCGGCGACCGGCCGGCCGCCGTTGCCCGCCGTCATTGCGCGCGCGCGCGTCGACACGAGTCTCGAGGTCAGCTTCCACGCGCTCAGCAAACCGGAGACGGTGTACGTCGGGCAGCAGGCAAATTACGAAGTCGCGGTTTTTCTGAACTCGACCGTGCGCGATCGCTTGCGACGCAACCCGACGTTCTTTCCGCCCGACATGCAGTCGATGCTCGCGTACGATCTTCCGACGCGCGGCGTACCCCCGCGGCGTCAGGTCGGCGAACATTGCTTCGACGCGCTCGTCTATCAGCGAGCGCTCTTTCCACTGATGCCGGGTCGCTTCGCGATCCCGCCGGCGCAGCTCGTCTATTCACTGCCGCTCTCGGCGAGCTTCTTCAGCCGAGAAGAGACGCACGAGCTCCAAACGGACAGCACCGTTGTCGTCGCGATGGAGCCGCCGGTGGCCGGGCGGCCCGCGGACTACGGTGGCGCGGTGGGGAGCCTGCGCGTGGCGGCCAAGCTCGACACGAGCGTGTCGCGCGTCGGCGATCCGATGCTCCTCACTGTGCGCGTGTCGGGCACAGGCAACGTCAAGCTCTTCCCGCGACCATCGGTCGGCGTGTCCTGGGCGACGCTCGTGAAGGGCGACGAGCGCGTGCAGGTCGACACGAACGCGCGTCGCATCGCCGGTTCGAAGGAATTCGACTGGGTGTTGACGCCGCGTATTGCCGGTGAGCTCGACCTGCCGCCGATCAAGTACGGCTACTTCAATCCTGACTCTCGCCGGTACGAGACCGCGTTGACGAACCCGACGCATGTTCGCGTCGGTCCGGGAACTTTGGCGTCGGGTGACACGTCGCGCACGGAGACACTGCTCCCGCTGCGACCACGCTATCGTGGTCCTTCCGGCGTGCCGCTCCACGAGCATCCCGTGTTCTGGGCGCTGCTGGCGCTCACGCCGATTCCGGCGCTGACTCTCAAGGAGCGCCGCCGCAAGGGGGCGCGAGGTCCCTCGTCGGAGCGCGGTACCCGGCCGGTCCCGGTGATGGCGTTGCTTCGCGACGCGGGACGTTCGCGCAGCGCGTCGGAGGTACGGCGCGCGTATACACGCGCGCTCGCCGACCGCCTCGGCCTTTCACCCGACGTCTTCACTCGTCCCGGAAGCCTCACTCGCGCGCTTCGACGCCGCGGCGTATCGACGGCCACGGCGCAGGACGCCGAGCGTTTTTTGCGCGAGCTGGATGAGGCCGCGTTCTCATCGGCCGGCGCGTTTCCCGAAGACGCGTCGCGCCGCGCCGCGAAGTTGTGCAAGACGGTCGACGACGAAGCGCTGCCACGGGACTACGGCTTCGGCCGGATGATGAGCATCATCGCCCTGGTGGCGCTCTCCAGTATCGCCGGCGGCGTAGCGATCGCCGACGCCAAGGGCGTCGCCGACGCGCGCCGTTTCTTCGACGACGGCGTCACCGCGTACGGCCAGCACAACTTCGTTTCCGCGCGCGAGTCGTTCATGGCGTCGGTCAACGCCGAGCCGCGCGCTCCGGACGCATGGGCCAATCTCGGAACGGCGTCGTGGGCCGTGTCCGACACCGCGCGCAGCGTCGCGGCGTGGCAGCGCGCGCTTCGCATGGAGCCGCTCGCGCCCGACCTTCGCGATCGCGTAGAGCTGGTGCACTCGCTTGCCTGGGACAGCGCGGGATGGGTTCCGCCGCTTCCAGCCGCTTGGGTCTTCAACCTGGGCGCTGGGCTCTGGCTCGTTGCTTGGCTCCTGGCTGCCGCTCGTGGAGCGCGTCAGTTGGCGTGGCGCTCCTTCCCCCTCACCATTGCCTCCGCCGCGTCGATCCTTCTTCTGATCGCCGGTTTCGTCCTCAGCGACCGCGCGTCCGGCCGGCGCGTCGCCGTCATGCGCCGCACCGAATCACTCAGTGTCGACCCGCAACTCGGCGGTGAACGCGGCCCGACCGCGCTGATCGGCGAAGTGGTCCGCGTGACGGGACAGCAGGGCGCATGGGTGCGGGCACGGTTGGATGACGGGAGAGAGGGTTGGGTGGAGGGGTCGGCCGTCATTGGGTTGGACGGTTCGGTCGAGTAGGAAGCACGCGCGCTCCTGACGGGGCGGCGCGGCATGGCTCGGCGCGAGCGAAGCGCGCGTGCTCCCTGTACTTTTGCGGCATGACCGCCGCCGCGCCAAAAATCGCGATACTGCCAAGCGACGTCGCCGACCAGATCGCCGCCGGCGAGGTCGTCGAGCGGCCGGCGTCGGTCGTGAAGGAGTTGATCGAAAACGCGCTCGATGCGGGCGCGACGGCGATCGATCTGGCGATCGAGGAAGGTGGGCGTCAGTCAATTCGTGTGAGCGATGACGGGCACGGGATGGGGGCGGACGACGCCGTGCTCGCGTTGGAGCGGCACGCCACATCGAAGATTCGATCGGCGCGCGATCTCGTCGGTGTGCGGAGCTTTGGCTTCCGCGGCGAGGCGCTAGCGGCCATCTCGTCGGTGTCGCAGCTGGAGCTCGAGACGTCGCCGGAAGACGGAGCCGGCACGCTCGTCCGCGCGAGCGGCGGCGCGGTCACGGAAGTGACGTCGACGGCGCGACGTCGCGGCACGACGGTGAAAGTCTCGCGGTTGTTTTTCAACGCGCCGGCGCGCTTGAAATTCTTGCGCGGCGCGCGCTCGGAGTGGCGCGCAGTGCTCGACGTCGTCGGTACGATGGCGTTGACCCGGCGCGATGTGCGCGTCACCCTCGGGCACGACGGCAAGACGGTGCTCGTGCTTCCACGCAGCGCGACGCTGCGCGACCGACTCGCCGCGGTGTACGGGGGCGAGTTCGCCGCGCGGCTGCTTCCGGTGAACGACGTATCAGGACTGATCCACGTCGCCGGACTCGTCGAGCGGCCGGCTGATGTCGGCACCGCCACGCGCCGTGTCTTTCTTTCGGTGAACGGTCGCGCCGTTCGGGACCATGGCATCGTGCGCGCGGCTGAAGCGGCGTATCGCTCGACGATTCCCGCCGGCGTGCGTCCGACGCTCTTCCTCGACGTCGTCGTCGGCGCGGACATGGTGGATGTCAACGTTCATCCGGCAAAGGCCGAAGTACGATTCACCGACCGATGGCAGGTCGAACGCGTCGTCGAAAACGCGGTGCGCCGGGCGCTCGGCACCTTCGAGGCAGGCGGTTTCCTCGGACGCGCGCAGTGGACGACGAGCGCGCCACCCTCACCAGTCGTCGTCGACGTCGAGACCCTCACCTACGCGCCGCAGCAACCCAACGAAGGTTTGTTCGAGTCGAGCGGTGTCGAGGCGGCGACGCTCACGGAAATCGAGCCAACGCACGCCGAGCGCGAGGACGAGCCGGTCCCGCCGCTCTTTCAGCTGCGCAACACCTACATCGCGTTCGAGCACGACCACGGGATCGTCCTGATCGATCAGCACTCGGCCCACGAGCGCGTGTTGTTCGAGCGATTCATGAACGTCCTCGAGCGCGGCGACAGCCCGGGGCAGCGCCTGCTCTTTCCGATGACGCTCCATCTCGGGCCCGCCGAGGCCGAGGCGTACGAGCGGGATCGCGAAGTGCTCGACCAACTCGGCTTCGAGATCGAGGGGTTCGGTGGACACACGCTGATCGTGCGTGCCGTACCGATGCCGCATCCGCGCTTCGATCCGGAACGCTGTCTGCGCGAAACGCTGGCCTCGATTGCCGGCGACCGTGACGCGGGCGCGCATCAACGGCATGAACGCCTCGCCGCCACGGTCGCTTGCAAGGCGGCGATCAAAGCGGGCGACGCGCTCTCGCCGTCGGAAATGCGCGCGCTGTTCGTCGCGCTGCGCGACACGACACTCCCCGCGCACGATGTCCATGGCCGGTCGACAATCGTGCAGCTGACCTGGGACGAGCTTGACCGCCGTTTCGGTCGACGCTGACGTCCGCGTGATCTGCGGCCCCACGGCCGCCGGCAAGAGCGCCGTGGCGATGTGGTTGGCCGGTCGAGAGCCGACGACGATCATCAGCGCGGATTCACGACAGGTCTATCGTGGGTTCGATATCGGTACGGCCAAGCCCTCCGCGGAGGAACGCGCGCGCGTTCCTCACCTCGGCATCGACATCTCTCAACCCACCGAGCGCTTCTCGGCCGCCGCCTGGGCCGAGCAGGCGTCGGCGTGGATCGAGGCGGCGCGTCGCGAAGGGAGGGAGCCGCTGATCGTCGGCGGGACGGGACTCTATTTACGGGCGTTGTTCGAGGGGCTGTTCGACGAGCCGCCGCTCGACGCCTCGTCCCGTCGCGGGCTCGAGCGTGCTTTGGCAGAATTCGACATTCACGAGCTCCGTCGCTGGACGATTGCCCTCGACCCCGATCGCGGCCATCTCGGTCGGACACAGCTCCTGCGCGCGATCGAGATCGCGCTGCTCACCGGACGACGGATGAGTGAGCTGCACCGGGTGCGGGCAAGACCCTCGCGTTGGCGCGCCCGCTATCTTCTGGTGGACCCTGGGCCGTCGCTCGCGGATCGCATTGCCGCGCGTCTCGACGGAATGTTCGACAATGGCTGGCCGCGCGAGGTGGAGCGACTCATGACAACGGTTCCGGCAACGGCGCCGGCGTGGAACGCGACGGGTTACGACACGCTGCGGCGGATGGAGCTCGGCGAGCTGTCGGCGAGCGCCGCGCGGGGCGCCGTGCTGATTCAGACCCGACAGTACGCCAAGCGGCAGCGCACGTGGTTTCGCCATCAACTTCCGGAAGACGCGGTGACTCGTCTCGATCCGACCGTGCCGACCTGGCAATCGGAGGTTGCGGCCTGGTCCGACTCGAGTCGCCAGACCCGAGGTAGCGTCGCGTGAAGATCGGCATCACGTGCTATCCGACGTACGGCGGCTCGGGCGCGCTCGCCACGGAGCTCGGAATCGCCCTCGCTCGGCGCGGGCACGAGGTCCACTTCATCACGTACAAGCAGCCGTTTCGGCTGCCGGCGCTGACGCCGCGCATCTACTTCCACGAAGTCGACGTCGGACGGTACCCGCTGTTCGAGTATCCGCCGTACGACCTCGCGCTCGCCGTGCGCATGCACGAAGTCACGCTCGATCACGGCCTCGACTTGTTGCACTGCCATTACGCGATCCCGCACGCGACGAGCGCTTGGATCGCCAAGGAAATGCTCCGTCCGACGCGCCCGGACATTCGCGTCGTGACGACGCTCCACGGTACCGACATCACGATCGTCGGGCAGGATCCATCGTTCCGTCCGATCACGAAGTTCTCGATTGAGAAGTCCGACGGTCTCACGGCGGTGTCGCGCTATCTCCAAACGGAGACGCTCACAACCTTCGGCTGCACCGCCTGTCGCATCGAGGTGATCCCGAACTTCATCGATCCCGAGGTCTACGACCGGTCGCGCTACACCTCGATCCTCGACGAGCAGGTCAGCTCGGACACGCGCGTGCTGATGCACGTCTCGAACTTCCGGCGGGTCAAGCGCGTCCGCGACGTCGTGCGTGTCTTTGCGCGCGTCGCGCAGGAACTGCCCGCGGTGCTCGTCATGGTCGGGGACGGGCCGGATCGCGTGGACGCCGAGGCGGAGGTGCGTGAGCTTGGCGTCCAGGAGAAGGTGTTCTTTCTCGGAAAGATCGACACCGTCGCGTCGCTTCTCGCCGGCGCCGATTTATTCTTGCTGCCGTCGGACAGCGAATCGTTCGGTCTGAGCGCGCTCGAGGCGCTCGCCTCGGGTGTGCCGGTGATCGGCGCGAAAGCCGGTGGCCTGCCCGAGGTCGTTCGGGACAATGAGACGGGCTTCCTCTGTCCGGTCGGCGACATCGACGGCATGTCGGCATCGGCGCTGTCCGTGCTTCGCGACCGCGACCGCTGGAACGCCATGAGCTCCCTTGCGGCGTCCGACGCCCGCGAGCGGTTCAGCCTCGGGGCGATCGTCGGTGAATACGAGAAGTTCTACGAATACGCGCTGTCGCTGCCCTCGACGACGCAGCGCAGCGAGCGCGAGACCACCACACCCTCAACGACGTGATTCTCATACCCATCGGGCCGACCTCCGTGCCGGTATCCGACGGACTATCGATCGGCCAATCGATCCTCCTCGGCATCATCGAAGGGCTCACCGAATTCCTTCCCGTCTCGTCCACCGCGCACCTCGTGCTCGCGTCGCACGCGATGCGGCTCGTCGAGACGGAATTCCTCAAGAGCTTTCAGATCATCATCCAATTCGGGGCGATTCTGTCGGTCGTCGTTCTCTACTGGAAGAAGTTCTTGAACTGGGAAGTGTTCAAAAAGCTCGTCGTCGCGTTCATCCCGACCGGCATCATCGGCCTGACGGTGTACAAGCTTCTCAAGAGTTATCTCCTCGGGAACCTGCGTGTGATTCTGGCGTCGCTGCTCATCGGCGGCATCGTCCTGATCGTGTTCGAGCGCTTCAGCCGTGGCACGGAGACGGACGTGGACTTCTCGGAGATCACGTACCGCAAGGCGCTCCTCATCGGATTGTGGCAGAGCGTGGCGATCGTTCCCGGCGTGTCGCGGGCCGCGGCGACGATCATCGGGGGCATGATCGTCGGCGTGAGCAAACGAACGATCGTGGAGTTCTCGTTCATGCTCGCCGTTCCGACAATGCTCGCGGCGAGCGGTCTCGAGCTCGTCAAGAACCACTCAGCCATCTCGGAGAACGTGCCGGCGCTGGCCGTGGGCTTCGTGGTCAGTTTCGCGATGGCCATCGCGGCGATCAAGTCCTTCCTCGCCTACGTGAAGAAGCGGGATTTCCGCGCCTTTGGCTGGTACCGCGTCGTGCTCGCCGTCGTCTACTTCTTCGTCTTTGTCCGATAAGCTCGAGGCGACGCACGTCGTCAGGTTCGATGAAGTCGGCTCGACGCTGGACGTGGCGCACCAGCTCGCGGCGGCGGGCGCCGACGCCGGCACGCTGATCGTGGCGGACGCGCAGACCGCCGGTCGCGGGCGATTGGGTCGCGCCTGGCGCTCGGAGCGGGGGGCCGGGATCTGGCTCACGCTCATCGAACGGCCGCGAGAGCCGTCGGGGTTGGAAGTCCTCTCGCTCCGCGTGGGACTCGTGCTCGCCCCCGCGCTCGACGCGTTCGCCGCCGGGCCCGTTCGGCTCAAGTGGCCGAACGATCTTTATGTGGCCGAGCGAAAACTCGCCGGCGTTCTGATCGAAGCGCGGTGGCGCGAACAGAGCTTGGAGTGGTTGGCGATCGGCGTTGGGATCAACCTGCGTCCGCCCGCGGCGGAGCCGAACGCCGTCGGTCTTCGCGACGGCGTTTCACGCGAGGACGTACTCGCAAAGATCGTTGCGCCGATTCGCGCGGCGGCGGCGCATGGTGGCCGGCTCGCCCGCGATGAATTGGCGGCGTTCGCCGCCCGCGACATGGCGGTAGGAAGGCGCTGTGTCGAACCGATGGTCGGAATCGTCCGCGGCATCTCTCCGAGCGGGGCGCTTCGGGTCGAGGTAGCTTTGTCGGGCGACAACCGGCCGACGCTGACCGAAGTCCGCGCGGGTTCTCTGGTGCTGGATGGCGGGGAGGGGGGAGACCGGTGATTCTCGTTTTCGACGTCGGCAACACCGAGCTCACGATCGGCTTGTTCAGCGAGGCGGAGCTTCGTGGCGATTGGCGCATCATGACCGACGTGGCGCGCACGCCCGACGAATTCGGCGTGCTCCTTCGCTCGCTGTTGTTGGCGTCGGAATTCCCAGCCGATATCGTGGACGACGTCGCGATCGGCTCGGTCGTGCCGCGCGTGACGGGCCCGTTGAGTGACGCCTGCAAGCGGTATTTTCGGGTCGGTGAGCCGCTGATTGTCGACGCGCGTTCTCCGCTCCCGATCCGCCTCGACGTCGACGAACCGCTCACCGTTGGGGCCGACCGGTTGATCAACACGCTCGCCGCGAGCCGACTCTTCGAGCGCGACGCGATCGTGGTCGATATGGGCACGGCGACGACGTTCGATTGCACGACGTCCGATGGTGTGTTCCTCGGCGGCGTGATCGCGCCGGGGATCATGACCTCGGCTGAAACGCTCACACGACGAACCTCGAAGCTACCGGCGACGGAGCTCGCCGTTCCCGCGCGCGTGATTGGCCGACGCACGGAGGAGTGCATCCAGGCCGGCGTGATGTTCGGCGCCGCGGAGTCGATTGACGGCATCGTGAGACGGATCAAACAGAGTTGGCCGCGTCCGGAGTCGCCGATGGTCGTGGCCACCGGTGGTCTGGCCGAGATGATGGGATCACTCTGCCGGTCGTTCGACCGCGTCGAACCACACCTCACGCTCCAAGGGCTGCAAATCGCTCACTCGCTGCTGCGGCGCGGAAGTCGAGTCATTTAAGCGGTTTACGGGCAATACTTTACGGCTCAGGCCGCCCGTCTTTGGCGCTCCGGCTTGACCGGGCTTCCAGCCCTCCGTAGTATGTGTGTGTTGGCACTCTCGAGTTGAGAGTGCTAAGGACCCATTCTCATCTACCCGCTGTAGTCGCAGCCATAGCAAGGAGGAGCAAACCGTATGGCCACCAAGACCAGTGTGAAGGTCAACCCGCTGGCGGACCGCGTCGTTGTCCGGGCGCTCGAAGAGACGGAGCAGATGCGCGGGGGTTTGTACATCCCCGACACCGCGAAGGAGAAGCCGCAGCAGGGCGAGATTGTCGCCGTCGGCCCTGGCCGATTCGAGAAGGACAAGCGCGTCCCGATGGACGTGAAGGTCGGCGACAAGGTGCTCTACGGGAAGTACAGCGGCACCGAAGTCACGATCGACAATGAACAGTTTTTGATTTTGCGTGAGAGCGACGTATTGGCGGTAATCGGCTAATTCAAGGAACTGGATCCTAGATCCTAGATCCTGGGTCCTAGACGAAAAGCCGACGTCGTTACCCTCGAGGATCTCGGATCTAACGCCTGGGACCTCGAGAGCCAGTCCATCAGAGATCGTTATTACGGATATTCAGAACCAGTCACCCCATTAAACCAGATAGATTCTTATGGCCGCTAAAGAACTCCATTTCAACGTTGACGCCCGCGCCGCTTTGAAGCGCGGTGTCGATCAACTCGCCGAAGCGGTGAAAGTCACCCTCGGCCCGAAGGGCCGGAATGTCGTCATCGACAAGAAGTTCGGCGCGCCGACCGTCACCAAGGACGGCGTCACGGTAGCGAAGGAGATCGAGCTTTCGGATCCGCTCGAGAACATGGGCGCGCAGATGGTGAAGGAAGTCGCGACCAAGACGTCCGACCTCGCCGGCGACGGCACGACGACGGCGACCGTGCTTGCCCAGGCCATCTTCCGCGAAGGCCTCAAGAACGTCACGGCCGGCGCGAACCCGATGGCGATCAAGCGCGGCATCGACAAGGCGGTCGAGGCGGTGGTCGCGGAGCTGAAGAAGATCAGCGTCCCAACCTCGGGCAAGAAGGAGATCGCCCAGGTCGGCGCCATCTCGGCGAACAACGACGCGGAGATCGGTAACCTGATCGCCGACGCGTTCGACAAGGTCGGCAAGGACGGCGTCATCACTGTCGAGGAAGCCAAGGGCCTCGAGACGACGCTGGAGACGGTCGAAGGCATGCAGTTCGACCGCGGCTACGTGTCGCCGTACTTCGTCACCGATCCGGAGAAGATGGAAGCGGTGCTCGAGGACGCGATGATCCTCATCCACGACAAGAAGGTCTCGTCGATGAAGGATCTGCTCCCGGTGCTCGAGAAGGTCGCCCAGCAGGGCCGCCCGCTGCTCATCATCGCCGAAGACGTCGAGGGTGAGGCGCTGGCGACGTTGGTCGTCAACAAGCTGCGCGGCACGCTCAAGGTCGCGGCCGTCAAGGCCCCGGGCTTCGGCGATCGTCGCAAGGCGATGCTGCAGGACATCGCGGTGTTGACCAACGGTCAGGTGATCAGCGAGGAAGTCGGCTTCAAGCTCGAGAACGCGGTGGTCACGGACCTCGGTCGGGCGAAGCGCATCGTCGTCGACAAGGACAACACGACGATCATCGACGGCGCCGGTGCGGACGACAAGATCCAGGGCCGCATCAAGGAGATCCGCGTCGCGATCGACAGCAGCACCTCCGATTACGACAAGGAGAAGCTCCAGGAGCGTCTGGCGAAGCTCGCCGGCGGCGTGGCCGTCATCAATGTCGGCGCGGCGACGGAAGCCGAGATGAAGGAGAAGAAGGCTCGTGTCGAAGACGCGCTCCATGCGACGCGCGCCGCGGCCGAGGAAGGCATCGTGCCGGGCGGCGGCGTGGCGTTCATCCGCGCACAGCGCGCGCTCAAGGGCCTCAAGTTCCAGGAGGCCGACGAGCAGATCGGCGTCGACATCATCCGCCGCGCGATCGAGGAGCCGATCCGCATGATCGTACAGAACGCGGGTGGGGAAGGCTCGATCGTCGTCGAGAAGGTGCGCGGGTCGAAGGACGACTCGTTCGGCTACAACGCACTCACCGACGTCTACGAGAACCTCGTCCAGGCGGGCGTCATCGATCCGACGAAGGTGACGCGTACGGCGCTACAGAACGCGGCGTCGATCGCCGGCCTCCTGCTCACGACCGAAGCGCTGGTCGTCGAGAAGAAGGAAGACAAGCCGGCCGCGGGTGGTCCGCCGGGCGGCGGCATGGGCGGGATGTACTAGGCCGGACGGCGGGACTGACGAAAGTCGGGACTGACGAAGGTCGGGACTGACGAAAGTCGGGACTGACGAAGAACGGCGATCATGAAGGCGGGATTGGCAAAGGGCAGAACGGCCCTGGTCAGTCCCGCCTTCTCTCGTGTAGGCTCCACGCTATGCATTCACAAGAGAAGGAGTTGCGCACGCGATTGCTTTCTACCGCCATACAAGCGCTCGAGATTCGCGCGGCGGCTCGACAGGTTCGGGGAAAGTCCCCCGAGACGCGTGGCTGTGCTCAGGAGTTGCGTGATCGGAGCGAGGAGCTACGGCAAGTCAGGCTGGAGTTGCGCGAACACGCGCTGGCCTACGCCTCAGCGTTGCACGACGATGGCCGCTCGACGGCATCCGCGATCGAGGCGGCGAGGGACGTCGCCGACGGCGCCCTCCGCGATGCCGGTGCGGGTGTGTATGTCGGGCGATTCGAGCGAGAAGAAATCGGGGGCGAGCTCGTTCTCTGGACGATCGACGCGTACTCGGCGGCGTGACGCGGAAAAGCTTACAAAAGCTTAATTGGAAACAGCCGCTCGGTTGCTTCGATTCTCGCCGCGTTGCGCGTAACCATATCGAGGCACGCCGCCGATGGCGCCCGCTGATTCCCGCGGCTTCCGTCCCCAACATTCCAATATGCGAACTATATCACGGCGAGCGGCGCAGTCGAGGTGCTTCGTCTCATCGCTGCTAACACTCGTTGCCGTCGTCGCCTGTGCTCACCACGCGGCGCCTGTCGCGAGCGTTGTTCCGGGCTTGGCACTCACCATGAAGGTGTCTCGGAGCCCTGACACGATCGTCTACCGCCGCTCGGTCACCCGCGCCGCTCGCGATTCCATCACCGGCACTCGAACGGTAGTGATGCGCGTGGTATCCGATGAGAGTCGCACCCGTCTCCTCCAAGTCGAGCAGCGTTTCCCGGGTGGTGGCGGAACCATCGTCGACACGGCGGTCGCCGAGCTACAGAGTGCGCGCGCGGTCGGTCATCGCTCGCACCAGCCGACGCGGACGATGGTCTTCGACTTCGCGGCGAATGAGGCTACGGGCACCGTCACCGTCACGCCGGCGTCGCGCGACTCGATGCCGCGCGTCGAAAATGTGCGACAGAATGTCGGCGGTCCGATCTTCGACTCGAACATCATCGAGATGGTTGTCGCCGCGCTCCCCCTCGCGCCGCGGTTCGCAACCGAGCTGCCGTTCTTCATCTATGAGCGTGGGGGGCGCGTTTCGATGCACGTCGCCGTTCAAGAGCGAACCAGCGTGCAGTTCCCGCTGCTTGGCGCCCGCGACGCGTGGGTCGTGTCGGTAGCCGTTCCGGGCGCGCCGGCCACGGCGTGGGTCGACGCTCGCACGCGCGACGTCCTGCGCGTTCGATACGACATTCGCGCGCAGGACGTCGCCTTCACCGACGATCGGATGACACCATTGCATTAAGCAGGTCCTTGAGATGTAGAAACGGGTCGCCTTTTGGCGGCCCGTTTTGTTGCCTGCGATGAATTTGATAATAAACATTTGCCAGCGTCGTCGGCGATCAAAGTATTGCTGGATGTTTGTGAGTTCAGGCTACTTGCGCATTGTCACAAAGCGGGCCCAAGCTTGGGCCTCCCACCAGAGCGAGTGACAATGGCTCCCAAGAACGTGAAGGTCGAGATCGGCGTGTCGGTTTCGAACGCGAGTAACGGGAAGCTCGAGATAAAAATCAAACCGTGGAGGATCCACATCGCGGCCGCCGACACGGTCGAGTGGGTGCCCGTGGTGCACAACACAGACGACATCGTGAGCTGGTTCCGCATTGACACGGTGGCCCACACACCTCCGTGGCCATTCCCCGACGCGCCGCCCGACGCTGCCTATACCGGGAACCACGCAAAACATGCCAAGACGCCGCACGGACGCACGGCCGGCCTACCGGTGGGCTCCGTTATCCCGTACAGTGTCGCCATCGCGTTCACCGACGACGACGGCAATGAGCGATTTGCAGAAGTCGACCCCGACATGGTGATGGACTAACCGGACGGGCGCCGCATGGGCGAAACCCCGGAAGAGTTTCCGCAACGCATAGGGCCTTACCAGATTCTTCAACGCCTGGGCGAAGGTGGCATGGGCGTGGTGTACGAGGCCGAAGAGTCTGGCCCTGTGCGGCGGCGCGTCGCGGTGAAGGTGATCCACGCGGCGCATTACTCGCGCGACGTGATCACGCGGTTCGAAGCCGAGCGGCAGGCGCTGGCGCTCATGAACCACCCGGGCATTGCCAAGGTCTTCAGCGCCGGCGCCACCGAAAGCGGAGAACCGTATTTCACGATGGAGCTCGTTCGCGGGCTCCCGATCGGGGAATACTGTGATTTGCACCGCCTGTCGATCAACGAACGCATCCTGCTGTTCATCGACGTTTGCCGGGCGGTGCAACACGCTCATCAAAAAAGCGTGGTTCATCGTGACCTGAAGCCGTCCAACGTTCTCGTCATGGAGCAGGACGGAGCTCGCCAACCAAAAATCATCGACTTCGGCGTGGCGAAGGCCCTCGGCCAGCAACTGACCGAGCACACTCTGGTGACGTTGAGCGGTACGGCGATCGGAACCGCGGCGTACATGAGTCCGGAGCAGGCCGACGCAACGATGGATGTCGATACGCGGTCCGACATCTACTCGCTGGGCGTAATGCTCTATGAGCTTCTGGTTGGTGCGCTCCCGCTCGACCCGGCCCAGGGCGGGATTCATGTCTTCCTGGCAAACATCGCGTCGCGACGGACGGATCCACCGAGGCCCAGCGCGAAACTGAGCGGCGAGCCGGCGAGCGGCGCGGTCGCCTTCTCGCGCCGCACCAATGTCAAGCGGCTGCGCTGGGATCTGTCTGGTGACCTCGATGCGATCGCGATGATGGCGATGCATCCGGATCGATCGCTACGGTACCCGTCGGCAGCCAGCCTCGCCGACGACCTTCGCCGCCATCTCGATCACCAACCGGTGATCGCGCGATTGCCGAGCACGCGCGACCGCGCCATCAAGTTCATCCGACGCCACCGGGTCGGCGTGGCCTCCACAGCCCTCGTCGTCGCGGCGGTTCTCTCGGGTAGTGTTCTCGCCACCGTCGGATTGGTGCGCGCCCAGCGCGCGGAACGGATCGCCGCTCAGGAGGCCGCGGCGTCGACGCAAGTGACGGCGTTTCTCACCGACGTGTTCAGTGTCAACGACCCGGGCCGTTCGCGCGGGGGTGCGCTCACCGCGCGCGAGTTGCTTGCGCGCGGTGCCGCGCGCGTCAGTGCGGGACTGGAGGGTCAGCCACTGCTTCAGGCCAGGTTGATGCAGACGCTGGGCACGGTGCACGCCCAGCTTGGCCTGTACGACGAGGCGCGGCCGTTGTTCGATGGAGCACTTCGCATTCGCGAGCGCGAGCTCGGGGCGAACGACACGCTGGTTGCGGAAACGCTGCAAAGCATCGGAGACGTCGCGCGTTTCAAGGGGCAAACGGCGTTGGCCGATAGTGCACTCCACCGCGCTCTGGCGATTCGCGTGGCCGCCCTCGGGTCCGCTCACTCCAGCGTCGTCACGACCATGGCAGCGCTTGCGACTTTGCGCTATGCGCAGGGCAGATTGAGCGAGGCGGAATCCATCTATGCGCGCGCGCTGTCACTCGACTCGATGTCCGGACGACCGGACGATGCGGCGAGGGCCCGGCGGTTGCGCGGACTTGGGGTCATCTATTGGGGCCAGGGGCGATTCGAAAAAGCGGAGCCACTCTTCAATCGCGCCCTGGAAATCGAATTGCGCACGCTCGGGCCGGATCATTACGACGTCGGCGGGACCCTGAATAACCTCGGCGGCGTGTACTACGGAATGGGGAAGTACCAGCAAGCGCTGGAGTCTTACGAGCGCGCGCTCCCGATATTCGAAAAGTCGCTGGATGCGTCGCACCCGAATGTATTCGGTCTATACAACAACTTCGGCGAGACATACTGGAAATTGGGGCGCTTCGCGCCAGCCGAGTCGTTGCTACGGCGGTCGCTCGTGATGAAGGAAAAAGTTCTCGGCGCGAGCGATCCGTCCATCGCCAACACACTGCATGCCTTGGCCGGTGTGCTGCGCGATGAGCAACGCTATGGCGAAGCCGAGTCGGCGTACCGGCGCGCCCTGGCGATCCGCGAGCGCGCGTCGGCCACGAACCCCCGTCCAGTCGTGGAAACGTTGCTCGATTTCGCCGAGTTGATGCGACGAACGGGCCGTGCGCCCGAAGCCGCGCGTTTCGAGGCCCGCGCGAAAGGTCTGTCGGCGACGCAGCGCTAGCGAATCGGGTAGGAAGAAAACGGGCCGCCATTCGGCGGCCCGTTTCGCGTCTTCGATGATTGACCGCCGGCGACGTCTTACTGAGTCTTCGTCGCCTCCCATTTCACCTTCGCCAGCACCGAATCCGGCTTCGACGCGAGAACCGAGACCACCGTGCCCGTCCACTTGTTGCCGGAGAGCCGGCCGACGACGTGATCGATCTGCTTCGGTGACTTCGGCGGTGTCGGTGGGGTATGGGCTGCGGACACCCACATGACGCTGTCGGCGCCGCTCAGCGTATAGGTGTAATCAACGGTGTCCTTCGGGGCTGCCGCATTTACGCACTTCGATACACTGCTTCCGGACGCCGTGGTGCAGACGAAGGTTGACACGACCGAATCGTTCGGCGGCGCCATGATCTTACCGCTGACCGTGCCGACGAGATCGGCCGCGGTGACGGCAGCTGGAGCAGCCGGAGCCGCCGGAGCGGCCGCTGCCGCAGGGGCGGCAGTATCGGTCTTTGGGGTTTCGTTTTTCGCGCACGCGACGAGGGACACGGCTGCGATCAGCAGTCCTGCTTTGCGCATAACGCCTCTGGGGAAGAGTGGTAGGTGGTGGAGCACCTTCGACAACCCGAGGAATCCGGCGGCAACACTAATCTGCAAGGTTCGGCGATTCCCGCCAGGCTGCCCGGCGAAGTCTCGCGGCTGGTCAGTACCGCAGCAGCCGATTGATCTTGAAGACGAACGCCCGGTTTTTCAGCCCGCGGACCGTTGTCGGGGTCACGAACCGGTCGTCCGTGGCGTCGCGCTCGTCGGTGTAGACGAGAAAGAGCTCGCTCCCCGGGCGATACTCCCAGCGGAAGCGGAGGTTGCTACTGACGGCGCCATCCGTCGAGTTGTACTGGACCAGGGCGCTGAAGAACATGAGCGGCGAGAAGCCATAGTCGGCGCGCGTGCGGAGGAGTCGCGCGGTGAAGGATCCGCCGCGCAAATCGAAGCGCGTGAGCGAGACCGTCGGCTCCATCGAGAGCTGCGGCAAGATCGAGATCCGGCCGCCCGAGGTGAAGCTGTTGGTGGCCAGGCCGAAGCTCAGGCTCGTAATCCGGCCGTCGTAATACTCGCCCGCCTGCGCGGCGACTGATCCGGAGATTCGCCGCTGTCCGCCGAAGGTGTACGAGGCGCCGATCTGGTCGAAGGTGTAGCCCCCGGGGGCGATCGCGACCGGTGAGCCGGCCGGCGTGAATGGTTTCAACAGGAGCTCGTACTCGCGCAGCGCGTCGATGGAGATCAGGTCGCTGTTCACCAGCTCCGTGCCGAAGTGCCCTGTCCACGTGCGCGACTCGACGTGGCCGGCGCCGTTCACGAACAGCTCGCCGTTGCCGCTGTACGTGAACTTCCGGACATCCGGAATGTTGGTCGGCCGTGGGCTGAAACGCAGCTCGCCGAACGAGCGCTTGAAGTCGGTGCGGCGAACGAAGCCGACTTCCGGGTTGAAGTTCTTGCCGACGACGAGGAACTCGCCCCGTGCCCCGTAACGGTCGGCGTTGTAGTCGTACCGCCCCTGGTAGCTCTGATCGTTGCCGCTCCGGTTGCTCGTCTCGGTGCGGGCCCAATACAGGGCGGTCGTCACGTTGTCGAAAAAGGAGAACGTGCCGTCGACGCCGTAGGCCTGATTCGAACCGCTATCCGAGGCGGCCAGCGAGCGATTGGTCGCCATGACGCCAATCGCGCTTCGCTTGAAGACGTCGCGTTTCACGCGCGCGACAGTGAAGTTGGTCGGCCGCGTGAGCGAGACAGCTTCTTCGCCGGTTTGGATATTCATCAACCCCACGGCGTATGGGCCGACTTTTCCGGTGAGACGGCCGCCCGCGTCGATCGGGATCACGCGCCCGGCGTTGAGGCCGATCCGTCGCGTGTAGAAGAGGTAGGGAAGGTCACTCGTGTTCGACGGCGCGATCGCGCCCAAACCACCGCGCGCGAAGTCGAAGATGCCGCGACCCTCGAGGAAGAAGTCGCGCTTCTCGGGGTAGAAGAGACTGAACCGCGTGAGGTTCACCTGTTGCTCGTCGATCTCGACCTGGGCAAAATCGGTGTTGTAGGTGAAGTCCGCGGTCAGGTTCGGCGTGATGCCGTACTTCATGTCGCCGCCGAATTCGTTTCCAAACTCGTTCGAGATGGCCGGTGTGCGGAGCCGGTCGGTCGTCATGCGCGACACCGCGTACGGTTTGAGCTCGAGATTCTTCCCGCTTTCAGGAAGATCGAGTCCGACCAGCGTGCCGGCCGCGGAGATGCGATTGAGCGCCTGCGGACCGGCGAGGCTCTGCGGCACGGGCGTGAGGTATCCCCACTCGTTCTTGCGTCGCACCGATCGTCGCAGTTGCACGCCCCACACCTGATCGTTCCCGGCGCGATAGCGAATGGATTTCAAGGGAATCGCCATCTCCACGATCCAACCGCCGTCGAAGCGTCCCGTCGCCGACGTCCACACCGGATTCCAATCCGTGTTCGAGCCCCCCTCGTCGACGACGGAATAGTCAGCCCGCGCGCCCAAAGGATTGGTGTAGAACGCGAACCCGCTGCGGCGATCGTAGTACGTGTCGAACATCACGCCAAAATGATCGTTCTGCCGCAGGCCATTCGTGTCGCGACGCAGCTCGTTGGCGATCCATTCGCTCGGCGGCGCGGAGTCCCAGCATCTGCACGTGACGTAGATGAATTCGGCGTCGTAGGTGATCCAGACGTCGCTGCGCTCCGTCATCAGCTCCATGTAGTTCGGCGTAACCTGGATCAATCCGCCGAACGGCTTCTCCTGGGCATAGACCGCTTCGTCGAGGCGTCCATCGAGCTTCAGTGGCGACGTGAGCTTGATCGC
>DATLPC010000016.1:0-13278 GCA_035535975.1 Gemmatimonadaceae bacterium
CCTGCTCCTCGTCCTCCTGATTCTCGACAGCATCCTGCTCGTCGCCGCCATTCTCATGCAGGCGGGACAGGGCGGAGGAATGGCAGCGTCGTTCGGCGGCGTGAGCAGCTCCGCGAGCTCGTTCCTCGGAACGCGCCAAGCGGGCAACCTGCTCACCAAGGCGAGCTGGTGGTGCGGAGGACTGTTCCTCGGCCTCTCGTTCCTCCTCGCGCTCGCGTCGACCCGCGGTCGCGCGCCGAAGTCGGTGCTCGATCAGACCTTCGCGCCGCCGCCGGTGAGCGCCCCCGCGCCCGCACCGGCAACTGGAGGAGCGAACTCCGCGGTGCCAGGCTTGACTCCGGCCAATCCGAACACCGCTGCGCCGAGTCCTACGCCCGGCACAGCTCCAGCGACCGGCACTCAGAAGGGCGCCGCTCCGACGAAGCCGGCACCGAAGAAGCCATAACCGAATCGTGACTCGCGACGAAGTTCGACCAGGGTTCCTTCTTCTCGAAGACGGAACCCTTTTTCGCGGCGAGCTCGTAACATCTACGACGAGCCCGACGGTTGCCGAGGTCGTTTTCACGACCAACATGAGCGGCTATCAGGAGGTCTTCACCGATCCGTCCTATCGCGGGCAGATCGTGGTGATGACCGCGCCGATGATCGGTAATTACGGCGTGAACACGGCCGATCCCGAGTCTGCTTCTCCTCAGGTGGCGGGAGTCGTGATGCGTGAGCTGTCGCGCACGTACTCCAACTGGCGGGCAGAAGGCGACCTTTTGGGCTGGCTCGAATCCGCTGGAGTTCCGGCGATCGAAGGGATTGATACGCGAAAGCTTACCAGACACCTTCGGACAATCGGTGTCATGCGTGGAGTCGTCGCGCCGGGCGTAGAGCCGGATCGAGAAGCGCTGCTCGCCCTGGAGGCTTGCCCGTCGATGGAAGGTCTGGATCTCGCCTCGCGGGTAACGACGGATGAGCCGTACGCGTGGGGCAATCCCGAGGCGCCGTATCACATCGTCGCCTACGATTTCGGAATCAAACGCAACATCCTTCGGCTCTTTGCCGATCATGACTGCCGCATAACGGTCGTCCCTGCGAAGACGTCAGCGGAGCAGACACTCTCGCTACGGCCGAACGGAGTCTTTCTCTCGAACGGACCTGGCGATCCGGCGGCGGTGTCGTATGCCCCGGAAACGGTGCGGCGCCTCGCCGATCGCGACATGCCGATCTTCGGCATATGCCTCGGGCATCAGATCCTCGGCCTCACCTTCGGCGCAAGCACGACGAAGATGTCCTACGGCCATCGGGGCGGAAACCACCCGGTCAAGGAGATCGCGACCGGCCGGGTGTTGATCACGTCGCAAAACCATGGGTTCGCCGTTGAGGGGTCGGAGCGAGAGATCCCCGGGGCAAGCGACCTCGAGGTTACACACGTGAACCTCAACGATGGGTCTGTCGAAGGCTTGCGGCACCGAAGCAAGCCGATCTTTGCCGTCCAGTACCATCCTGAGGCTGCGCCTGGCCCGCACGACGCTCGTCCGCTGTTCGACGCCTTCATGGAAACGGTCCGCGACCACGCCAAGTCCGGCGGGGGGTCAGGTGGGCCAAACTCTTGACACATAAGAGTTAACGGCGCTAAGTTCGGTCATCGTCGCCACTTCCCGCCACCCCCCCTTGGCGGCCGAACACGAGGCATTCAATGACCAAAGCTGACCTGGTCGAAAGAGTCACGACCCAGATTTCTCGGACGGCTGGGCCGATGATCTCGAAGAAAGATTGCGCCCGCGTGGTCGATGCGTTTCTCGAATCGATCAAGGAAGCGCTGCAAGGCCAAAAGAACA
This sequence comes from Gemmatimonadaceae bacterium, assembly GCA_035535975.1. GTDB lineage: Bacteria > Gemmatimonadota > Gemmatimonadetes > Gemmatimonadales > Gemmatimonadaceae > JAQBQB01. The sequence continues at coordinate 1,827 of DATLPC010000016.1, forward strand.
TTGAAGTTCGCGGCTTCGGTACCTTCAAGATTCGGCACCGCAAGACGCGAATGGCACGGAATCCCCGAACGGGCTCGCCCGTCGAGGTCTCCGCGCGGCCCGTCCCCGTGTTCAAGCCGTCGAAAGAGTTGCGCGCGATGGTCGCCGGTCTCGAAATCACCGATTTCGATGACGACGATGTGGAGGAAATGTCGGAGGCGTAATGACTTCCGCTGGTGTATGAACGGCTCGATGCAATTCGCGTCGAGCCGTTTGGTTTTTTGGTCGCTATTCTTCGGAAGCGTGCTTTCCTAGTCGAGATGACAGTCACCGTTCTCTTGTTCGCGTCGTACGCCGAGAAGCTCGGAAAGAGCTCGATTCCACTCGAGCTCGCGCACGGCGCAACTGTCGGCGACGTTTTGACTTCGCTCCAGCGACTCCCCGGGGCGTCGCGCTTGCCGACTGAACCGCTCGTCGCGGTAAACGAACGCTACGCGCGGCGCGATCACGTGCTGGCGTCGGGCGACGAAGTCGCGATCATTCCACCGGTTGCAGGTGGGTGATGCGCAGCGCCATCGTCGAGCGCCCGATCGATACGGCCGCACTCGTCGCCGAGGTCGCGAGCGTGACCAACGGTGCGACGCTGCTGTTCCTCGGCACCGTGCGGGAGACCAACGATGGTCGCGACGTGAGCGGAATGGACTATACCGCGTACCGAGGGATGGCTGAGCGCGAGCTGGCGGATATCGTTGGCGAGGCGTCGTCACGGTTCGAGACGTCGGACGTTGTGGTGGAGCATCGACTTGGAACGCTCGGGCTTGGTGAGGCGAGCGTGGCGATCGCGGTGGGGCATCCTCACCGTGGCAAGGCGTACGACGCGAGCCGCTACATCATCGAGGAGCTCAAGAAGCGCGTGCCGATCTGGAAGCTCGAGCACTATGTCGACGGCACACGCGAATGGGTCGCCGCTGATGGATCCAAGCGCGCGCCGCATGGCGAGGCCGCCGTTGTGAACGGCGCGACGAGAGTGGAACCATGACCGCCGCCGCGCTCCAGGACCAGTTTGGCCGAACGATCGAGTATCTGCGCATCTCGGTCACGGATCGCTGCAACTTCCGCTGTGTGTACTGCATGCCTGAAGAGGGGATGCAGTGGCTGCCCAAATCGGCGATTCTGTCGTACGAAGAGATCGGCGAAGTCGTGCGACAATTGGCGCCGCTCGGGTTGCGACGACTACGCATCACCGGTGGCGAGCCGACCATCCGTCCGCAGATCCACGAGCTCGTTCGCATGCTGCGCGCGGTTCCCGACATCACGGACATCGCGCTGTCGACGAACGGCGTGCGTCTTCCCGAGATCGCGCCGCTCCTACGAGAGGCGGGATTGGATCGCGTCAACATGAGCGTGGACAGCCTACGGCCGGAGCGGATCGCCGGCATCGCTCGCCGCGACCTCGGCTTCGACCCGGTGCGCGCGGCCCGCGCCGCGCAGGACGCCGGACTCGCGCCGATCAAGCTCAACATGGTCGTGATGCGCGGCATCAACGACGACGAGATCGAGACGATGGCTCGGCTGACGGTCGATCATCCGTGGCATGTGCGTTTCATCGAGCTGATGCCCGTCGGCGATCTTCGCGCCCTGACGTGGGAGCACGTCGTTCCGAGCGACGAGATCCTGGCGCGTTTGCGCGCGATCGCGCCGCTCGCGCCGACAGCGGGACCACCGCGCGGCAATGGACCCGCCGCGTATTACAAATGGCCCGACGCCGCCGGAAGCATCGGCGTGATCACGCCGATGACGCACACGTACTGCGCGTCGTGCAATCGGGTGCGGCTCACGGCGGATGGCCGGCTCCGCACGTGTTTGTTCGGCGATCACGAAGTTGATCTCCGAACGCCGCTCCGCTCGGGCGAGCCGCTCGAGGCGCATTTCCGCCGCGCGCTTGCCGAAAAGCCCAAAGAGCACGAGTTGCTGCAGATGAAAATCGGCGGGCTCAGAGCGTTGTCGCAGGTGGGCGGCTAGTCCGGCGCGGACGACAGTACCAATTAAGTTTCGCTCGTACTCTTCCACCTTTCGAACCCAACATGGTCAACAAAATCACGGTCGTCGGTGCCGGAAACGTCGGCGCGACGACCGCGCAGCGTGTAGCGGAAAAAGAGCTTGCTCGGACCGTCGTCATGGTCGACGTCGTCGAGGGAATCCCGCAGGGGAAGGGTCTCGATCAGTGGCAGTCCGCTCCAATTGAGGGCTTCGATTCGCGTGTCATCGGCGCGAACGGCTACGACGAGACCGCCGGCTCCGACATCGTCATCATCACCGCCGGCATCGCGCGCAAGCCGGGGATGTCGCGCGACGATCTGCTCAACACCAACGCCGGCATCGTCAAGCAGGTCGCCGAGCAGGTGAAGGCGACCTCGCCCAATGCCATCATCATCGTCGTGTCCAATCCGCTCGACGTGATGTGCTATGTGGCGAAGCAAGTCACCGGATTCCCGCGCGAGCGTGTGCTCGGCATGGCCGGCGTCCTCGATACGGCGCGCTACCGCGCGTTCCTCGCCGAAGCGCTCGACGTTTCGGTGCGCGACATCCAGGCGATGGTCCTCGGCGGCCACGGCGACACCATGGTTCCGCTCATCTCCTACACGAGCGTGAGCGGCATCCCGATCACCCAGCTCATCGACAAGGGCAAGCTCGACGCGATCGTCGATCGCACGCGTAACGGCGGCGCCGAGATCGTGAAGCACCTCAAGACCGGCTCGGCGTACTACGCGCCGTCGGCGGGCGCGGTGCAGATGGCCGAAGCGATCGTCAACGACCAGAAACGCATTTTGCCGTGCGCGGCGTGGCTCGAGGGCGAGTACGGGATGAGTGGTCTCTACCTCGGCGTACCGTGCAAGCTCGGACGCAAGGGATTGGAGCGGGTGATCGAAGTCGAGCTCACCGCCGATGAACGGACGGCGCTCGAGAAGAGCGCAGAGGCGGTCCGCGAGCCGATGCGCGCCGTCAAGCTGTGAGCGGCAATCCCGTCACAACGTTCTACCGCTCCACGATTGGCAAGAAGGTCATCATGGGGGTCACGGGGCTGATTGGTATCGGCTTCGTGATCCTTCACATCGCGGGAAATCTTCAAGCGTTCGTCGGGCAGTCGAAGTTGAATGCGTACAGCGCGATGCTGCACGGGCCGCTCAACGAGCTGGTGTGGCTGCTGCGTGTGGTGCTCATCGTCGCGGTCGTGCTGCACGTGACGATGGCATATCAGCTCACGATGCGATCACGCGCCGCGCGCCCGATCGAGTATCAGCATCGGGAGCCTCAGGTCTCGACGCTCGCGTCGCGCACGATGAAGTGGGGCGGTGTTCTGCTTCTCATCTTCATCGTCTTTCACATCCTGCATTTCACGAGCGAGACAATCGATCCCGCCGGGGTCCGCGGGATGGTCGACGTCCACGGCGACAAAGACGTCTACGGCAACATCGTGGCGAGCTTCCGCATCTGGTGGGTCGCGGCCTTCTACATGATCGCGATGGTGTTTCTGGGCCTGCACCTGTACCACGGCGCCTGGAGCTCGATGCGTACGATCGGTTACGCGAAGCCGGCGGTGAATCCGCTCCGCCGGCATCTCGCGTTGGGCGTCGCGCTCGTCGTTTGGCTCGGCTTCACGCTCGTTCCGCTCGGCGTTGTCGCCGGGATCATCAGGTAGCGGCGAAATGGATCTCCGATCGAAGACTCCCTCCGGGCCGCTTGTCGAGAAGTGGAGCAAGCACAAGTTCGAGATGAAGCTGGTGAACCCGGCGAACAAGCGGAAATACACGGTGATCGTCGTCGGCTCGGGACTGGCGGGCGGCGCGGCGGCGGCGAGCCTCAGCGAGCTCGGATACAACGTCAAGTGCTTCTGCTTCCAGGATTCGCCGCGTCGCGCGCACAGCATCGCGGCGCAAGGCGGCATCAACGCCGCCAAGAACTATCAGAACGACGGCGACAGCGTCTATCGGCTGTTCTACGACACGATCAAAGGCGGTGATTTTCGCGCGCGCGAAGCGAACGTGTACCGTCTCGCCGAAATCAGCGTCAACATCATCGACCAATGCGTCGCCCAGGGCGTGCCGTTCGCGCGTGAGTACGGCGGTCTTCTGTCGAATCGATCGTTTGGCGGGGCGCAGGTCTCGCGCACCTTCTACGCGCGCGGACAAACCGGCCAGCAGTTGCTCCTCGGCTGTTATCAAGCGCTCGAGAAGGAAGTGTCGCGTGGCGGCGTCACGATGTATCCGCGCACCGAAATGCTCGACGTCGTCGTCGTGAATGGGCGGGCGCGGGGCATCGTGACGCGCGACATGGTCAGCGGCGCCATCGAGACGCATCTCGCCGACGCCGTGATTCTCGGCACAGGCGGTTACGGGAACGTCTTCTACCTGTCGACGAACGCCAAGGGCTCGAACGTCACGGCGATCTGGCGCGCGTACAAACGGGGCGCGGCGTTCGGGAATCCGTGTTTCACGCAGATTCATCCGACCTGCATTCCGGTGAGCGGCGAGCATCAGTCGAAGCTGACGCTGATGAGCGAGTCGCTGCGCAACGACGGCCGCGTCTGGGTGCCGAAGCGCAAGGAAGATTGCGCCAAGCGTCCGCGCGAGATCCCGGAGCAAGACCGCGACTACTATCTCGAACGCAAGTATCCCAGTTTCGGCAACCTCTCGCCGCGCGACATCGCATCGCGCGCCGCGAAGGAAGTCTGCGACGAGGGCCGCGGCGTTGGTCCCGGGGGGCGCGGCGTCTACCTCGACTTCAGCGACGCCATCAAGCGCCTCGGCCGCGACAAGATTGCCGAGCGCTATGGCAACCTGTTCGAGATGTACGAGCGCATCACCGCCGAAAATCCGTACGAAGTCCCGATGCGCATCTATCCCGCCGTGCACTACACGATGGGCGGCCTCTGGGTTGACTACAACCTCATGAGCACCATTCCCGGCCTCCACGTCATCGGAGAGGCGAACTTTTCCGATCATGGCGCAAATCGGCTCGGCGCGAGCGCGCTCATGCAGGGTTTGGCCGACGGATACTTCGTCGTGCCGTTGACGATTGGCGACTACTTCGGTTCGAACAAGCTGGAACAGGTGACGGCCGACAACCCGGCGGTTCGCGCGACCGAGGACGCCGTGCGCGCTCGAACCGAACGACTGCTGTCGATCAACGGTTCACGGACGGTGGCGTCGATCCATCGAGAGCTGGGCCGCGTCATGTGGGAGTACTGTGGAATGGCGCGCGACGCGGCGGGGCTCAACAAAGCGCTGCAGCTCATTCCCGAGCTTCGGGAGGAGTTCTGGCGCGACGTGCGCGTCCCCGGAACGGGCGCCGAGCTCAATCAATCGCTCGAGCACGCCGGCCGCGTCGCCGATTTCCTCGAGTTGGCCGAGTTGATGTGCATCGACGCACTGCAGCGTGAAGAGTCGTGCGGCGGACACTTCCGGACCGAGCACCAGACGGCAGACGGCGAAGCGCTGCGCCACGATGACAAGTTCGCCTACGTCTCGGCGTGGGAGTACGGCGGCGAAGGGAAGCCGCCCGTTCTCCACAAGGAGCCGTTGGCGTTCGAGAACGTCGCGCTGTCGCAGCGGAGCTACAAATGAAGATCACCCTTCACGTCTGGCGACAGCCCGGCCCCGACGCACCGGGGACGATGGTCAAGTACGACGCGACCGAGATCAGTCCCGACATGTCGTTCCTCGAGATGCTCGACGTCGTCAACGAGCGGCTCGTCGAGCGCGGCGAAATGCCGATCGCCTTCGACCACGATTGTCGTGAGGGGATCTGCGGCTCGTGCGGCGTGATGATCGACGGTGTGGCGCACGGTCCGATGGAGGGCACGGCGACCTGCCAGCTCCACATGCGGAGCTTCGAGGACGGCGCGGAGATTCACGTCGAGCCGTGGCGCTCGCGCGCTTTTCCCGTGATCAAGGATCTCGTCGTGAACCGCGCGGCGTTCGACCGGATCATCGCCGCCGGCGGCTTCATTACCGCGCCCACGGGGAGCGCTCAGGACGCCAACAACATTCTGGTGTCGAAGGGCGCCGCGGACGACGCCATGGATGCCGCGGCGTGTATCGGGTGCGGCGCCTGCGTCGCCGCATGCCCGAACGGCTCGGCGTCGCTCTTCACGGCGGCGAAGATCTCCCACCTCGGCCTGCTCCCCCAGGGCCAACCCGAGCGGTACCGCCGCGCGCTGCGCATGGTCGAGCAGATGGACGCCGAGGGCTTCGGCCACTGCACGCTGTACGGTGAGTGTCAGGAGGCCTGCCCGAAGCAGATCAGCATCGATACCATCGCGCGCATGAACCGCGATTTCATGGTCGCGTCGACGACCATGCGCGACGAAAAAATGCTCGGCGGTACAGGCTGATTGCTCGCACGCGTGGCGCGGCGCCTGCACCCGCGCCGGATCATGACCGACCCGCGCCCAGGCGACACCGGCGGGCAAGTCCCGGAGAACCGATATCGCGACGCCGAGGCTCAGCTCGGCGGAGCCGACGCCGTGGAGAAGACTACCTACGTGACGGGTCGAGGCACGACGCCGGAAGACATGCCGGCACGTGGTGCTCCGATCGCGCGGACCCCGTCGCGGGCGGCACCGGTCGCGGTTTGGATCGTCCTGATCGTCGTGGCAATGCTCGCCGTCGCCTACATCGGCGGGACGTTCCGGTAGCGGTCAGAGCCTCGGCAGGGTGACGCCGACCTGGCTCTGGTATTTGCCGCCCTTGTCCTTGTACGAGACTTCCGGCTCCTCCTCGCCACGAAAGAAGAGAACCTGGGCGATCCCCTCGTTGGCGTAGATGCGCGCCGGGAGCGGGGTCGTGTTCGAGATCTCGAGCGTGACGAAGCCTTCCCATTCGGGCTCGAACGGCGTGACGTTGGTGATGATCCCGCACCGGGCGTACGTCGACTTACCGACGGTCACAGTCAAGACATTCCGGGGAATGCGGAAGTATTCGACCGAGCGGGCGAGCGCGAACGAGTTGGGCGGCACGATGCAGACGTCGCCCTCGTACTCGACGAACGATTTCGGATCGAACGACTTGGGGTCGACGATCGAGCTCATCACGTTGGTGAAGATTCGAAATTCGCGCGCGACGCGCATGTCGTAGCCGTACGAGCTCACGCCGTACGAGATGACGCCTTTTCGGACCTGCCGGTCCTCGAACGGCTCGATCATTCCTGTTTCACGGGCCATGCGAGTGATCCAGCGATCGGACATGATCATCGGGGGCGGATCCGGATAGTGTGGGTGGAGCGCAACGGGCGGGGAGCGGCGACCGTAACGTCGCGCAAAGACGTGCGCGGGGAAACTTCGCACAGCGCTACGCGAAGTCACAGACCCTAGACTGTCATTCAGGGCTCGGATAACTTTCGGTCTGACTTAGTGAAACTTTTCACGAAGTTGGGAGAGAGATGCTTCGCACGTATTTCCCGGTCCTGCTTCTGCTCGGTTTTGTCATCCTGAACGCGGTGCTGATGTTGGGGCTCTCCCACCTGACGCTTCGCCCGCGACCGACTCCGGTGAAATCGACGCCGTATGAGTCGGGCATGCCGCCCCTCGGGGACGCGCATGAGCGCTTCCCTGTGAAGTTCTACATGGTGGCGGTGCTGTTCATCATCTTCGACATCGAAACGGTGTTCATGATCCCGTGGGGGGCGTACTACCGCCAGCTGTCGTGCGGTGTCCCGCTCGTCAACGACATCTGCCCGGCCGGCCAGCTCTCGCTGTTCGGCCTGGTCGAGATGGTCGTGTTCATCGTCATTTTGCTCATTGGCTTCATCTACGTGTGGAAGAAGGGAGCGCTGCAATGGGATTGAGCCCGCGGCCTGAGACGCGTCTTGTCCAGTCGCACAGCAGCGAGCCGTGGATCACGACCCGGCTCGACGCATTCGTGAACTGGGGGCGCAAGAATTCGCTCTGGCCAATGCCGTTCGGCACCGCGTGTTGCGCGATCGAATTCATGGCGACGGCGGCCAGCAAGTATGATCTCGCGCGCTTCGGGATGGAGCGGCAGGCGTTCTCGCCCCGACAAGCGGATCTGTTGATCTGCGCCGGGCGCGTGCCGTTCAAGCTCGCCCCGGTGCTTCGACGAATTTGGCAGCAGATGCCGCAGCCCAAGTGGTGCATCTCGATGGGCGCCTGCGCGTCCTCGGGCAACGGCATCTTCGACAACTACGCCGTGGTGCAGGGCATCGACAACATCATCCCGGTGGACGTCTACGTTCCCGGATGTCCGCCGCGTCCAGAAGGGCTGATCTACGGCATCATGATGCTCCAGAAGAAAGTCGAGAACGAGCGGTCGAGCGACAAATCCCTCCGACACGAGCTCGAGCCGGATCCAAAGAGCCAGCTGTACCTCGAGCCGCAGGTGATCGACGAGCTGTCCGAGCCGTTCGGAAACTCGGTCCATCAAACCCGCTCCGGCCTGTGAGCCACGATCCGGGAAAGCCGACGTTTGTTCCAGTCATCGCCGGCAACGCCATCGCGTCCGGAGATCCGGCCGCGTCTCCGACGACGAGTAAGAACGTCGCCCACCGCGGCGGCGATGCCAATCCGAGCGCCGACGCGCTGAAGCAGAGATTCGCCGGCGCCGTGAGGCGCGTGGACGTCGTCTGGGGCGAGACGACGGTCTACGTCGACATCGCTCGTGCGCACGACATCATCACGTGGCTGCACGACGATCCGTCACAGCGCTACGACTATCTGTCCGACGTGACCGCCGTCGAGTTCCGTGACTTCGAGCAGCCGATCGAAATCGTGTGGCACCTCCGGTCGTTGCCGTATCGCCGTTTCATTCGCGTCAAGGCGCTGATCGAGAAAGGTCAAAAGCTCGAGGCGCCGAGTGTGTGGGACGTCTATAAGGGCGCCGACTGGTTGGAGCGAGAGTGCTACGACATGTTCGGCATCCGTTTCGTCGGCCATCCCGACTTGCGCCGGCTGCTGATGTGGGAGCAGTACAAAGAGGGATATCCGTTGCGTAAGGATTTTCCGGCGCGCGGCCGGTTCAGTCGCTCCGAGCAGCTGCGTCAGGCGCTCGCGGCGAATCCGGAAGCGCGCTACTCGAAGGAAGAGCTGTCGCTCGCCGACGCCTTCGAGGATCTTCCCGACGACATGAAGCGCCGGCTTGGTACCGGCGAGCGAGTAGGAGAGTAGCGATGGCGACCACGAAGCGAACGGTCGAAGTCGAGCTCTCGACCACCGGTTTGGATGCCGAAGGACGACCGCAGCGCGTTCCCCTCGCCGTCGACGAATCCGGCAACCTTCTCACGCTAGCCGCGCCGCCGCAGATCGAGCCCGATCTCGAGGGTGAGCACATGCTCATCAACATCGGGCCGCAGCATCCGGCGACACACGGCGTTCTCCGGCTCGTCCTCGAGCTCGATGGAGAAACCGTGGTGCGCTGCATCCCGCACGTCGGCTACTTGCATTGCGGCTTCGAGAAGATGGGCGAGTACCGGCAGTACAATCAGATCATCCCGTACACGGACCGCGAGGATTATCTCAACTCGCCGGGAAACAACGTCGCGTTCGCGCTCGGCGCGGAGCGGCTGTTCGGGATCGAGATCACCGAGCGGTGCAAAGTCCTTCGCGTGATGCTGTGCGAGATGTCGCGCATCATCTCGCATCTCGTCTGGCTCGGCACGACCTGCATCGACATCGGCGCGTACACGCCGTTCCTGTGGGCCTTCCAGCAGCGCGAGAAAATCTACGAGCTGTTCGAGGCGTGGATCGGCGCACGGCTCACCACGACGTTCACGCGCGTCGGCGGCATGGGCGCGGACATTCCCGACGGCTGGCTCGAGGGACTCACCGCATTCACGCGGAATTTCCCCAAGGTCGTCGACGAGATCGATCGCGTCATCACGCGGAACGGCATCTGGGTCGGTCGCACGGTCGGCCTCGGCGTGATGTCGCCCGAAGAAGCGGTGAACTACGGCCTCTCGGGCCCAATGGTGCGGGCATCCGGAGTCGGCTTTGATGTCAGAAAAGACTTCCCGTACCTGGACTACGAGACGTACGACTTCGACGTCCCCGTCGGCACGAACGGCGACGTCTACGATCGCTACCTGATCCGTATGGAAGAGCTACGACAGTCGACGCGGATCATCGAGCAGACGATCACGCGATTGCCGGACGGACCGGTCAACATCAATGACCACCGCGTCATTCTTCCGCCGAAGAGCAAGGCGACGAGTGACATGGAGTCGATGATCCACCACTTCAAGCAAGTGATGGAAGGCCCGCGTCCACCGATCGGCGAGTGCTACGTAGCAGTCGAAAGCCCCAAAGGTGAGAAGGGGTATTACATGGTGTCGGATGGCAGCCCGAAGCCGGTTCGCTGGCGCATCCGTCCGCCGTCGTTCGTCAACCTCTCAGCGATTCCGCGCATGGTCGAAGGGCACCTGCTCTCCGACGTCATCGCGATCAATGCCTCGATCGACATCGTGATGGGGGAGATCGACCGATGACCGGCTGTCATCCTGAGCGAGCGCAGCGAGCGATGGACCTACTGTCCTTTGCTCGTAGCCAGCCACAGGTAATTCACGCTAGGTCCTTCGCTTCGCTCTGGATGACGGCTGCATGAAAGAGAGCACTCCTCAATACTTCCGCCCCGAGATCAAGCGCGAGTCCGGCGACCTGCATTCGCCGGCTCACGCCGCGCATGGCGACCTGGCGCACCATCATGAGCCGTACAAGCCCGTCTTCACCGCCGGCAGTGCGCGCCGGAAAGAGCTCGACGAGATCCTCACGCGCTACCCGACGAAGATGGCGGCCCTCCTGCCGGCGCTCTGGATCGTGCAGCACGAGCGCGGTTGGGTGAGCGAAGAGGGAATGGTCGAAGTGGCCGAGGCGCTGGAGATCACGCCGGCGTACGTGAAGGGCGTCGTGACCTTCTACACGATGTATCATCAGCACCCGGTCGGCCGGCACTTCATCCAGGTCTGCACGACGTCGCCATGTAACGTGTGCGGCGCCGAGGATGTCGTGGACGCATTCCTCAAGCACACCGGTTGTTACGAGCTCGGCCAAACGTCGCCCGACGGCAAGTACACGGTGATCGAGGTCGAGTGCCTCGGCGCCTGCGGTTTCGCTACGCCGATCATGATCAACGAGGACTTCATCGAATCCGTGACTCCGGACAAGGTGCCGGAGATTCTCGCCGGACTCGCGTAAGCCAATGGGATATCCGCATAAACCGCACGCCAAGGAAACGACGGTCCTCTCGCAGCACTTCGGGGACCGCGAGGCGATCACGCTCGACGGCTGGAAAAAGCGGGGCGGCTACAAAGCCCTCAAGACAGCCCTCGGCATGTCGCCCGCCGACATCGTCAACGTCGTGAAGGACTCCGGCCTCCGCGGTCGCGGCGGCGCCGGTTTTCCGACGGGTGTGAAATGGTCGTTCATGAAGCCGGGTGACGGCAAGCCGCACTATCTCTGCTGCAA
>DATLPC010000017.1:0-12809 GCA_035535975.1 Gemmatimonadaceae bacterium
CCCGCGGGCTAGAATCGGCGTCGTGATTGGTGAAGACGCGCCCCGTCGTCAGCGGCGTCTTGAGCACGTCGAAGTATCCTGCGCTCACGGCTGCGAACTCCGCGGCGTGATCGTTTTCCTGCGTCGAAAGCTCGTCGGGCAATGAAAACGCGACGGGATTGTTCACAATGCCCAGGAGCGGGACAGCGGTCGAAGTGCCGATCGCCGTTTGCTCCATGCCGGGGATCAGCGCGATTCGTTCGAGCAGTTCCCTGGCAAGCCCGATGCGTTGCGCCGGAGTCAGGTATTGATTCGCCTTGGGATTGTTCGGTACGGGCACCCAGATTTGACCGGCGACAAGCCTTTCCGGATCGAGACCGGGATTCTGACTCAGCGCGGCCGAGAAACTGCGGACAAGTAACCCGGCGCCGATCAGCAACACCGCCGATAGCGCCACCTCTACCACGACCAGCGTGGCGCGCGATCGGGTTTGGCGCAGGCTCTGTCCGCCACGCGTGCGTCCGCCGTCCCTCAAGTCGCGATTGGGATCGATCGCCGATGCGTGGAGTGCCGGCATCAATCCAACCAGCACTCCCGTCGCAAGCGAAAGCACGAGCGCGACCGCCACCATTCGCCAATCCGCATGCACCTCGGCGAGTCGTGGCACGTCCGCGGGCATCATGGCAAGAAGCGATTTTTGCGCAACGAGGAGCACCACAAGGGCAGCGGCGCCGCCGGCGAGCGATATGAGCACGCTCTCGGTCAGGACCTGCCGAACGAGTTGGCCGCGCGACGCGCCCAGCGCCTGACGAATCGCGAACTCACGCATCCGTGCCGACGACCGCGCGATCAGCACGCTGGCCACGTTGACGCATACAATCAGGAGCACAAAGCTCACGGCGGCGAGTAGGATGACGAGCGTCGGTCGCACGTTGCCCGTCAAGCTGGTTTGGGCGGGCTCGAGCCGAAGAGACCAACCCAGCTGTTTGGGATACTCATTGGGGTAGGACTGCTGCAACGAAGCCGTCAACGCGTCGAGTCGCTGCTGTGCCTGTTCGAGCGTGAGTCCCGGTTTCAAGCGACCCAGCGCTCCAGGCAAAGACCGCGCGCCGCGCTGCGGCGGCGACGGCCAGGGATCGCCGGTGAAGCCGGCCGCCGTCCACATCTCGATCTCGCCGAACTCCGTATTGGCCGGGTGACGAAAGTCGGGTGGCATGACACCGATGATCGTGTACGGGTCTTCATCCACGCGAACCCGGCGCCCGACGATATGCGGATCGGATCCGAATTGGCGCTTCCAGAGACCGTCGCTGATGACGACGCCGTCCAGGAAGCCCGGTACCCATTCGGACTGCGTGTACGTCCGACCGAGTGCGGGCGTCGCTCCGAGGAGCTCGAAGTAGTTCGGGCTCGTGCCGATCAACAGGATCCGTTCCACCCTGTCGTCGCCTGACAAGGCCCCGCTCGAAGGGAAAATCGCGCTGACCTGTTCGAGTACTCCGGAGCGTTCGCTCAAATCATACAGTTCGGGGACGGACATCCCGACGTTCTTGGCTCCCGCGCGGCGCAGATCATCGAACACGCGCACGATGCGCTCGGGTTCGCGGAAGGGCAGCGGTTGCAGCAAGACGGTATTCACGACGGCAAAGATCGCGAGATTCGCCCCGATCCCGAGCGCCAGTGTCAGTACGGTAATCGTCACGAACGCGGGGCTCTTCCTTAGCGTCCGCAGCGCATAGCGCACGTCCTGCAGGAGACCGTCCATACCCCTCCGTCCGATGAGGCACCGGCGTGATGGCAATCGGCGATTGCCACCTCCATGGACGTATGGGTATTTGCAGAACCGTGATGCGTCAAATGCAAGTTTTGCACTATGATATTGCTGAAACAGCACGACGGATGCGTCGTCGCGTTCAGGGCGTATGTTTAACCCGGTTCTCCCGAACCCCGCGTAACCCGTGATGCACAACGTCGAGACTACCGGCATGCACAATCTGCGTACCTGGCGAATCGCGCTCGTCGCCGTCCTCATCGCTCTCGCTCCAACCTTGTCGGCACAAGTCCGCCGCCCGGCGAGCTCTCCCAAGATCCCCGCCGCGTTCTCCGCGATCCGTGAAGCGGACCTCCGGCGCGACGTCGGCGAGATGGCGTCACCCGCCATGCGCGGGCGCGAAGGAGGCACCATCGACGAAATGCGGGCGTCGGTCTGGGTCGCCGAGCAATATCGGAAGATCGGCCTCAAGCCCTTCGGCACCGACAGCTCGTACTACCAGTGGTTCGACATGACGCGCACCCGGGTGTCCGTCACCGCGAGCTCGGCGAGCATCGACGGTCACACGATGGCGCTGTTCCAGGACATGATTCCGACCGCGGTCGTGCCGGTCACCGCGTCCGGACCTGTATTGTGGATCGAAAACCCCGCTGACACCTCGGTCGACGTTCGCGGCAAGATCGTGGCGACGATGGTCCTCGCGCCCGCTCCGGCGTCGATCCGCGTCAACAGCTACACGTTCGCATCGCGCTATGCCGATGCGGCGATCAATGGGACGCTGGCACGCTTCGCGCGCCGCGGCGCGTCGGCCATCATCCTCGTCGCCAATCCGGCCGTCGACAGCGCGTTCAGGGTCGTCTCGGACGCACGAATCCGCGGCTCGTATGACGTCGACAACGCGATTCCGCGCGCTGCAAACGGATCCATGCGCATCGCGCCTCCGCCGCCGGCGGGCACCGGACCAACGCCGGGTTTCCTCGTCCACTCGGCGATGCGCGACGCTCTGACCAGGCAACCGCAGGTGCAGCTCGACATCCGTCTGGAACGATTCACGGTTCCATCGGTCAACGTGATCGGCGTGGTGCGCGGCACGGATCCAAAGTTGCGCGACGAATATGTCGTCTTCAGCTCACATCAGGACGCGAACGGCGTGCGATGGACGCTCGAGGGCGACTCGGTCCACGCGGGCGCCGACGACAACGCGTCGGTGACCTCCGCGATGCTCGCGGCGTCGCGCGCGTTCGTCAAACAGCCTGGCAAGCGGTCGGCGCTCTTCATCAATCACGGCTCGGAGGAGCGGGGACTGATCGGCTCGCGCTATCACGCGGCGCATCCCGTTGTGCCGCTCTCGCAGATCGTTGCAGTCCTCAACGGCGACATGATTGGCCGCAACAACCCCGACTCGGCGGCACTGCTCGGTTCTCAGCCTCCACACCGAAACTCGAGCGATCTCGTCGCGATGGCGCTCGAGGCCAACGCGCTCACCGGGAGGTTCGTTCTCGACACGATCTGGGATCGCCCGACCCATCCGGAAGGATGGTACTTCCGCAGCGACCACGTGCCGTACGCGCGCATGAACGTGCCGTCGCTCATGTACACGACGAACTTGCACGACGACTACCACACGCCGCGCGACAACCCCGCGCGCATCGACTATCCGAAGCTGACTCGCATGGCGCAGTGGATCTATTTGACTGGATGGTTCGCGGCGAACGCGCCCGAGCGTCCGAAGCTCGATCCCGGGTTCAAGCTGGAGCGTTGAGCACTGGCCCCGTCGGCGTCGGTGGGGACTGCTATGGCCGCGGGCTCGGCGGATCGAGCCGAAAGAACCGCCCCGCATCGATCTTCCCGTCGTGAACCGTGTACAGCGTGAACCCCGACGGGATGATCACCGGGCCGACCTCCTGCCCGCCGACGATCGCCGCGCTCACGTCGGAGCGCAACTGCACTCCGTCGCTCACGAATGACGAACGCTCGGGCGCGTGCATGTGTGAACCCAGAGCGAGCACGTAGCGATGGCCACGCATGGCGCCGAGCACATCGAGCACGTTGCCGACGGTGTGACGGAATTGTTTCTTGCCGTTGACCTTCGCGAGGCTCGCGACCAGCGGATCCTCATCGTATCCGACCAGCGTCGTCCAGCTCGAGATCATCGGGATGTGGTTGAACGTGACGATCGGCATCGCCGCGGGCACATGCGCGAGATCGCGCTTGAGCCATTCCACCTGAACGCTGTCGACGTCGCCGTAGTACGCCGAGTCGTCGGGGGAGATGGTATTGAGCCCGACGAAGTGGACGCCGCCGTAGTTGAACGAGTAGTAGTCGGGACCAAAGTACTGGCGATACATACCGCGATTGTAGAGCGGATTCGCAGAATCCGCATGCGACCGTGAGCGGATGATCCCGTAGTGATCGTGGTTGCCTGGAACGTTCCACACAGGCGCGCGAAAAGACTTTGTTTCCGCCGCGTACAGATCGAAGTACGACCGCGCGTTCGATTCCGACTGGCTCATGGCGTCTCGTATGAGATCGCCGCCCATCAGGACGAACGCCGGGGCGAGCGAGTCCGTCATGCGACGGAAGCGGCGAAAGCGATCGACGTTCTCGGGAGCGATGTGCGAGTCCGAGGCATGCACAAAGGAGAACGTCCGCGATTGCGCTTGACGCACCAGGCCGAAATCAACGGACGCGGGCGCCGCCGTCGTCGCGCGCCAGAAGGCGCCGCTGGAGCGAAACCCGTCGGGGACCGAGACGAACACGATGCCCGTCGTGCCGGTCGGAATCTCGAAACGTCCGAGCGAGTCGGTGACGACGACGTCGCGCTGGTTGGAAACGATCACTCCCGACACTCCACGCTCCGAGGCGTCGCGCTTTCCATTCGCATTCGCGTCGGCGTAGACAATGCCGTGAACGTCGGCGTTCTGCGCAACCGCAGGGGACGCTGCGATGATACTCGTGGCCGCGAGCAGCGTGAGTCTCACGAGCGTGGAACGGGCGATTGGTTGCAAAGCGATCCTCCGATGCGGGTATCATAGCGCGGCGAAGCAGCCTGAGATGTTAGGATCCGGCATATTTCCGGACAGGCCTCTACTGCATGTCGATTCCGGCCGTCCCCGTTCGACGTGACTGTAGGAGTCAGACCGGAACCCTTACAGGAGCAGTGCGATGCGTGTCATGGTGATCGTAAAGGCATCGAAGGAATCGGAAGCGGGAGTGTTGCCGTCCGAGCAGGAGCTCACCGAGATGGGTGAGTTCAACGACGAGCTGGTGAAAGCCGGCGTCATGCTGGCCGGGGAAGGCCTGCAGGCTAGCTCGAAGGGCGCCCGCGTCCGGTTTGACAAGAGCGGCAAGAAGACCATCACCGACGGCCCCTTCGCCGAGACGAAGGAGCTGGTGGCCGGCTTCTGGCTCTGGCAGGTGAAATCGAAGGAAGAGGCGATCGAGTGGTTGAAACGGGCGCCCTTCCGCAACGGCGAAGAAGTGGAGATCCGCCAGGTGTTCGAGGCCACGGACTTCGGCGACAACTTCTCGAAGGAGCTCGTCGAGAAGGAACAGGCCTGGCGACGCGAGAGCGGCTACGGCGAGCGGACGTAGCGGGCGTTCGCCATCTTACGAGCATCCTTCGACGAGCTATCCGATGAATGGAATCAGACTGTGCATCGGAACCTTCTTCGCGCTGTCGGTGACCGCGAGGGCCCAAAACACCGATTCGACAACCGCTGGTTTCGCGCTCGTCGTCGCCGCACGTCAACTCGGCCCAGTCGCCTACCGCGATCCGATCGGCGTCATGTCGCCAAACGGCCAATGGCTCGCCTACACATCGGGAGGCTGGCTGAAAGTGATGCGTCTCCCCGGCGGCCCGGTGAGCGCTCTGGGGCCAGCCAACGCCCGCGTTCTCTCCGTCGCGTGGCTTGCCGACTCGCGACGTGTCGCAGCATTCGAGGTCGATGAAACCGGCAACGGTGGTTGGTGGCAGCTCGACGTGCCGAGTGGAGAGCGGCGCCCGCTTTGGACCGGCGTGTTCCGGCAGGGCGCAGCGAGCACTGATTCGGCCGCCGTCGATCCGAGAAGTTTTCACGAGTTGTCATGGTCGCGCGACGGAGCGCGCTTGGCCGGCATTACGCGAACCCGCACCGGTTTCACCTTGTGGAGCGGAAATGCCGACGGCTCGAATGGACGCGTGCAGGCGAGCGACGCGCCGCTCTCGTATCCGACCTGGACTCCGGACGGAAAGACCGTGGCATGCCTGATCACGGTGCAAGGCTCGCCGCGCGTGAGCCTTCCCTGCGGCACCGTGGGCGGCGTCGACGATGCGATGCCCGCGTATGGGCCCATCGCATTCTCGGCGGACGGTCATAAGCTCTATTTCGCTTCGCCGAACCGGCGAGGCACGCTCGATCTGTGGGTCCGGCCGATGCCGCACGGCACACCGGTTCGATTGACCAACCTCGCCCGCGACAGCTACGCCCCCTCCGTGGCGAAGGATGGTCGAGTGCTGTTTGGCTCGCAGGAGTACCGCACGTTCATCGCCACAGTGCCATCTGGCGGCGGTACGATGCGCCAGGTGACGACGTTCCAGTCCGAGACTCCGTCGTGGAGTCGCGACGACCGAATCATCGGACTCACCTATGGAAGCTGGCGCAGGATCATCGACGACATGCGCTATCCGGACATTGCGCAGGATCTGGGCGTCGTGCGTTCCGATCCCAACACGCCCGCCACGGCGCCGCTCACGGTGATCCGGGCTTCCACGTCGGAGGATCAGGGATTGGACTGGTCGCCCAACGGTCGTTGGATCGTGCTTCACTCGCACGCCGACGGACACGACGACGTATGGATTCAGCCCGCCGACGGATCGAGCGCCGCACGCCCGATCACGAGTGGCGGATCTGAAACCGGGTGGCCGCGATGGTCACCGGATGGCGACTGGATTGCCTACGCCTCGCAGGTTCCCGACGGGTATCGGATGCGGGGCGCTCTGTTCACTGTGGGGATCGACTCTGCGCGTGGCGCCGTCACGCGGGAGGCGCGCCGCGTTCCGGTCGACGGGGTCGTTGGCGACATCGAGGCGGTGGAGTGGTCGGCCACGTCCGACAGCCTCGTGTTCTTGGCCGCCGAAGGGCTGGATCGGCGGGCGATCTACGTCGTGGCGCGCGCCGGGGGGAAGGCTCGCCTGGTGCACCGGTTCACCAGCGAGCAGTGGTTCTCGGGAATCGGCGTTGCTCCGGATTTTCGCTGGGTGGCATACATCGCCCCGGCAACCGACGGTCGGTTTCAGGTATTCCGTGTGTCGATCTCCGGCGGCCCGCCGGCCCAGATCACGTTTGATCCCACCGACAAAGCACAGCCGGCCGTGTCCCGGGACGGCGGGTCGATCGCGTTTACAGTATTCTCATACCGAATGCAATTCTGGACCATCCGTCCGTAGACGCTCGCACGGACGAGTCGCGTCGCGGTATGCTCCTGGCCGCAGTCGCTGGTCGGATCGCGGTAGACGTGCGAACGTGCGTCGTCGGATCCCCGCCGGCGCCCGCTCGCGATTCGCGTAACTGGCGGCGTCGTGCTATCATCAATGAAGCTGGTGAGCAGCCCGTCGGCTGCCCCTTAGGTGCGGCGGCATCGTCGAGATGCCCGGCCCCCGAGCCATTCGTGGTCAGCCTGCTCCGTCGGACGGAGGCACCATGGCTCGCCGCAATGCCCGCGATCCCGATGCTCGCTCTCTCGAGGAGATCCTGGACGCGAGTGACCTGAGATCCGTGATGAGTACCGCGCTGTCCGCGCGCCCGATCGACGAGGCCGCGTTGCAGCGCGGCGTGTGGACCTATGTCAGTAGTGAGCGGCACGCCGGCGCCTCGCCGGGGCGCATCATCGATGCTCTCACAAGCCTCATCGACGAAGCGGATCTCGCGTCTCCCGAACAGCGCCTCGCGGTGACACGACGTGTCATTCTGTGGTGCGTCGAAGCGTACTTCGGTCACCTCGGGGGCGCGGCCATCGGCAAAGACCAGATTGGCGCCGCCGGGATAGGAACATGAAATCGTCTCGCATCGCGGTGCACCGCGACTCGCCGCTGTGGAGCGCCCTGGACTCGGCGATTCGTGAGCTCGCGGCGTCTCGAGAGCTCTCCATCAATACCGCGCCGGAGTACATCATCGAGTTCCTCTGTCGCGAGCTCACCGCGAAGAAGCTCGTGGTGGCGCAGCCAATCGATGGTGCTCCGCCGTCTAGCCCCGTCGCGTGAGCCGCGATTGCACCGCGCTCACTTGTGACGAAACGTGATTCGCCCGCGCTGCAGATCGTAGGGCGATACTGCAACCGTGACGCGATCGCCGGCCAGGATGCGAATGCGAAATTTGCGCATTTTGCCGGCCGCGGTCGCGAGCAATCGGTGCCCGTTGTCCAAATCGACGCGAAACATGGCGCTCGGGAGCACCTCGGCGACGACTCCTTCGACTTCGATGGCCTCTTCCTTCATGACAATCCTTGGAATGATGTCCGCGGCCGACTCGAGGTCAGTGAGCGCGTTTGCTGGAGCGTGCGGCGGCTCGTGCCGCCCGGACGCGAGCGCGCGCAGCCGCTTTCGACTTGATCTGGCGCGCCTCGCTCGGCTTCACAAAGTGGCGGCGCCGGCGGAGCTCGCGGAGGATCCCCGACTTCTGCACCTGCCGTTTGAACGTCTTCAGCGCCCAGTCGAGGCGGTCCGTTTCGGTAAGATGAATCTCCGGCATGACTTCTAGGCCTCGAGTGACTGATGAGTCGCCGCCGAGCGCTCGACATCGCTAAAGCGAACCAGGCGGTTCCGCTCTTCATCCCACAACGAGAGACGCAACGCCGACATGCTGGACCGAAGCGTCATCACTGGCGACCGCGCGAATAACGGATGGGAGTCGTGACACGCCTGCAACCGGTAGTTCGGAATCCGGGGCGCGATATGATGGACGTGATGGAGACCGATGTTGCCGGTGAACCACTGCAGGGGTGCGGGAAGCCGTAGATGCGAGCTGCCAAGGAGCGCGGCATCGGCGTATCGCCACTCGTCGTGCGGCGCCCAATACGCGTCCTCGAATTGGTGCTGCACGTAGAACAACCCCACGCCGACCATCGCGGCGATGTAGTAGGGAAGACCATACGCGAACAACACCGATCGCCACCCCACCGTCGCGAAGGCGATCGCGAGCAGCGCGATGATCGCCACGTTCGTCAGCCACACACTCGCGTTCTGTTTCGGTCCCGAGGCGAGACTCTTGTCGCGCCGTCGCTGTCCAACGAAGAGATGGATCGGACCTCCGAACAGCAGCGTACACGGGTGGCGTAAGAGTCGATACCGGCGTCGACCGGCGGGCGATCGCGCGAGATACTCGCGGACCGTCAGCGTCGGGATGTCGCCGTGACCGCGTCGATCGAGGTCGCCCGAGGATGCGTGGTGCAGTGCGTGGTCGCGGCGCCATTGCGCAAACGGCGTAAACGTGAGCACGCCGGTGATGAATCCGCAGGCGTCGTTCGCGGTGCGCGAGGAAAAGAACGAGCCGTGAGCGCAGTCGTGCATGAAAATGAATGTGCGGACGAGCAATCCGGCACAGGGAAGCACGAGGAAGATCGCGGCGAGCATCGACCACTGCAGGGCAAAGTGAATCGATGTGACGACGAGCAGCAGCAAACCGAGCGTCGTCGCAAGCTGAAATGACGCGCGCCGCGAGTCCGGGCCAACGAATGGCTCGGTCGCGCGGCGCCAGTCCGCTCCATTCTCGGTAGCGATTTGCCCGCTCAACGACCCATCTTGGTCACGTTCTCAGCGGCCGGGCCCTTCTGTCCCTGGACCATGTCGAATTCGACGCGCTCGCCCTCGGCGAGCGTCTTGAACCCGCCGCCTTGAATGGCCGAATGATGGACGAAACAGTCCGGCTGGCCGCTCTCCGGCGTGATGAAGCCAAAACCCTTCGCATCGTTGAACCACTTGACGCTACCAATCGTACGCATGCCTACTCCGTTGCTGAGATGCGCTGTGTCGGAGTACGGGCCCTGCCGAACGGCCGACACAACGAGATTCGTGATCGAGCCCACATGATGGGGTGCCCGCGACGTTGCGGGCTTGGCGCGACAGACTGAACGGAACGCAAAAAGAGCCTGCTCGCAATTCGGCAGGCCCCAAGGAGATTCGGAACATGTCCACGCGCTCGGCGCGTGTGTCGCTCGAATCGAATTTAGTGAGCGCCCCACACGCGCGCAACCGCCGATATTAACAAATTCGCAATGCTCGACCCCCCCCCGCGGAGGGGCGCGCGTTCAGCCCGCGCGCGCGACGGCGGCTTGCGCGATCCAGTCCGCGGCCAAGTTCGCGCTCGAGTACGGCAGGTCCGTGACGTCGTCGGCACGCCAACACCACTCGTCGGCCGTGTTCCCGGTCGCGAGATACGTACGCTCGCGTGTCGGCGCGGCGGATTTCAACGCGCCAATCCCGCGAATTTCCGCGGACACATCGCCCCACGCGATCACCATCAGGCGGCCGTCCGCAACCGTGGCTTGGCGTCCACCGATCCATGAGACGGTGAGCGCAATATCATCCATGCGCGCGATCACGCGATTGGGCAGCACGTGGAGCTCGAAGAGTCGCTCTGGCGACCTTGCGCGGGAGCGCTCGATCTCGCCCTCGAGCTCGCCCGTGATGGCGTCGAGCTCCCGGCGCAATGCCGAGTGTGCTCTGGGCTGGCTGAGAAACGGCACCGGCGGCGACGGCCAACGGGCCGGCGGTTCGACCTCCACGGGCCGCCGGCGCACACGCTTCGACCCCCGGGCCGTCGACGCCGCGTCGAGGATGAAATCGATCATGCCGCTTCGACCGTGCGTTGCCAAATCGTAAAACGTCGCCGTCGACAGCCAGCGGGGCGCGGGCGTATCGTCGAGCATCAACACGCAAATCGATTTCGGATGACTCCGGATGCGCTCGCGCAGGACGATCTCGTCGCGGCGCGTCGCGGGATCGTGCAGCCAGAGCCTCTGATAGAGGATCACGGCGAGCCGTGAGTATTCAACGTCGAGCGGCGACACGACATCCTCGCCCGCGCTCATGACGTCGAGTCGCGGATCTGCGATCGTGAGGTCGGGCGTGAGGTGGGTTTGGAGCTCCGCTACGAGACCGACGTCGCTCGTCACCGCTGAGATGGCGAGATCACACGCAGTACCAATCATGGTTGCTCCTTGGCCGGAAGTCGGATGAACTCCCCGCGACATTCGCGGCACAGCCGTCGACGATCTGCTGGATCGGATCGACTCTCGCGAGCCGGACGGCGTGCAAGCGGGGCCGGCGGCTGGGGAAAGGAGCGGTAGCCGCCGCTCGCCAGCAATACCTAATCTAACCCGCCGCGCACGCGCCGATGGCATCGGCGTGCACCGAGTGATACGGTCGATGCGCCGGTCTCAGCGACGTCGAACGATCGCGACGCGTTGGCCGTCCGGCGAGACGTCGTACATCGAATTCAAAGAATGCTCATAGGCCGAGTGAAACAGAACGCGCTCGGCGCCCAGCACGGGCGGCCGGCCGCCTCGCGATCCGTCGATCGGCACTGCCATGAGCGCGTCGCCGCGCCAGTAGTAGAGCTCCCGCCCGTCGCCGCGCCAGACGGGGTCGGCCCCACCGCCGGCCGAGACCATGGCGCGGTAGCCGGGACGCGGATACGAATCGACGTAGACCTCGTCGCGCCCCGACTCGTTCGACGTGTAGGCGACCCAGTGCGTGTGCGGTGAGATCCGCCCGGCGGTCTCCTGCGCGCGCGTCGCGGCGTAGGGACGCGCCGCCGAGCCATCGCTCGGCTGCACCAGAATGTCGAAGCGGTTGTCTCCGGCATCGCTGCTGACGAGCAATGCGCTGCCGTCATGCAGCCAGTCCGTCGGGAACTGGGTGTCCGGCCGCGAGGAGACGATGCGCGCGCCACCACCAGTCGCCCATTGCTCGACGATATGCTTGCCGTCGCGCGCGCCGGCCGAATAGGCGATCGTCCCCCCGTCGGGACTCCATTGCGGATTGTTGCTGTCCGCGTTGTCGTCGGTGAGGCGGCGGGTCGTGCCGCCATCCAGATCGGTGATCCAGATGTCACTCGTGCCGCGACCATCGGCGAACGCGCCATACGCGATCCGTCGGCCATCCGGAGAGAAGCGTGGCGTCCACGGTCGGTTCGCGGGAATCTCCCGTACGAGTCTACCGCCGCGATCGACGACGACGAGCGACAATTCGCCGGTCGGCGCGGTCGCAGCCGTCGCCGCGGTACTCGAGCCTCCCGCACCGTTCGCATTCGCCTGCCGGCCTATCGCTGTGAGCGTGCCACGCCATCGCTCGACGGTGGCTGAGTGGGCGAGACTCCAACCAGCGATAATACCGAACGCGATCCCCGCGGCCGCCGAATACACCATCACGCGAGCGGACACCATTCGCCTCGGCGGCGCCGGCGCCGGCGCCGAGGCCGGGACGGAAGGCGCTGCGGGCGCGGTCGAGAAATCAAAACCGTGCTCCTCGATCGCCGGACGCTCGAGGAACTCGAGAGGCGTCGCGTCGTACGCGGCAAGCAGCGATGAGACTTCGTTCCCAAGCGCGGTGTCGCCGGCGCACGCACGGGCGACGAATTCGGCTCGGCGATCGGGCGTGTGCATCAGCGCGTTTTGCAGGACTTGATCGACGGTCCGCCAGCGCTCGGGTGTCATCGTGGACGCAGCGGATGTCGTCATCGCTCGAGCTCGCGTCGCAACCACATGCGCGCGATTGCCCACTCGCGACCGGCGGTGGCGAGTGAGACGCCAAGCGCCTCGGCGGCTTCCGACATGCTGAGGCCCGCGAAGTAGCGTAGCTCGACGAGCCGCGCCTTGTTCGGATCCAACGCGGCGAGGTGCGCCAGTGCGTCGTCGAGCGCGAGGAGATCGACCGGGTCGAGCGAGGATCGCGGGGCGCCGGATGCACCGCTCCGCTGGTCCTCGCGGTCGACGGCGCCGAGGGTGACTTGTGTCGGCGCGCCGCCGCGTTTGAGGGCGTGGCGCCGGCGAGCGTGGTCCACGAGGATGCGCCGCATGATCT
>DATLPC010000018.1:0-37284 GCA_035535975.1 Gemmatimonadaceae bacterium
GTCGGCTTGACCGACCGTCCTCGCCGCTTTGCGCAGCCGCTCCTGACGCCGGAGATCAGCGACGGCGAGATCTTCCTCGCCCCATCCCTCTCGCCCGACGGCAAGAGCGTCGCCTTTTTCTCGAACGGCAACAACCTCCGCGGGCAGGTCTTCATCGACCTCTGGCTGGGCGACGGCGAGACCGGCAAGCGCGCCGCGCGGTTGATCCGCAGCAACGTCGACGCGAACTACGAAGAGCTCCGTCTTCTCTACTCGCAAGCGTCTTTCTCACCCGACGGGCAGGTTCTGGCATTCACCGCGCAGCAGCGCGGCAAGGACGTGCTGTATTTGCTCGACGTGAAGACCCGAAAACCGTACAAGCGCTTCGACCTCGAGCTCGAATCGGTGACCGGCCCGAGCTGGTCGCCGGACGGAAAGCACCTCGTTTTCAGCGGAAGCTCCGGCGGAATCACCGATCTCTACGTCGTCAACGCCGACGGCTCGGAGATTCGGCAGCTCACACACGACAAATTCGGCGACCTTCAGCCTCAGTGGTCGCCCGACGGTCGCACGATCGCCTTCGCCACGGACCGCGACAGCGCGAGCCTCGACCGTCTGTCGTTCCGCCCTTGGCGTATCGGACTGCTCGACGTCGAAACCGGATCGGTTTCGATCCTTGCCGGCCAATCCGGGCTCAATCTGAATCCGCAGTGGGCGCCGGACGGCCGTTCGATCGCCTACATATCCGACCGGACGGGCGCCGCCAATCTATTTCTCTACGATTTCGATTCGCGTCAGCACTATCAGCTGACCAACGTGACGAGCGCTGTCATCGCGCTCACTGAGCTCAGCCCCGCCATTAGCTGGGCGCGCGACGCCGATCGCCTCGCGTTCACGTACTACGAGAACGGCCAGTACACCGTGTGGTCGGTGAACAACCCGCGCGCCTTGAAGAAGGCGCCCTATCGCGAAACGCCGACCCTCGTGATGACGCCACCGCCGTCGCTTCCGGCCGACAGCGTCGGTCGTCAGGTGTCGGTCGTCGCACTCTTGGATTCGATGGAGATCGGGCTGCCGGATACGACGCGCTTCCGCGTCATTCCGTATCGCGCTCGCCTTCAGCCCGACTTTTCGGCGCGCCCCACGATCGCGTATACGCCCGACGCGTTCGGCCGCTCGGTGTTCGGCGGCACGACGCTCGTGATGAGCGACATGCTCGGCAACAATCACTTGGCCGTCTCGGGTGAGATCAATGGCCGCGTGAGCGAGGCGCGGGCGCTGCTCGGCTACACGAACCTGTCGCATCGATGGCAGTTCACCACCGCGGTGTCGCAATCGCCGTACTATTTCCTCTCGGGTGACTCGCTTTCCAATACAGGCATTTCCGGGATAGCGCTCGAGACGCAGCAGATCACGACGTATGTCGCCCGCCAGGCGTTCGCGGTGACGGCGTATCCGTTCAACCGGTTCACGAGGATCGAGCTCGGAGCGGGCTTCAACAACGTCGAACGGAGTCGTCTTTTCGTGACGCGGACGGTCACCGGCGGCACGGTCGCCGGCGGGTACTCCGTCGACAGCACTCACCACGATGCGACGCTGAACTACTTCGACGGCCAGCTCGCCCTCGTCTCCGACAACACGCTGTTCGGCTATACCGGCCCCGTGATGGGACGACGCTTCCGGTTGCAGGTGAGCCCCGTCCGCGGCTCGTACGACTGGATCCAGTACCTGGTCGACTACCGCCGGTACGATCCGATCATTTTCAACTACCTGACGCTGGCGACCCGCTTCTATAGCGACCTGTCCGTTGGCAGCGACGAGACCGAATTCCGGAAGTACATCGCACGGCCGGATTTCGTGCGAGGGTACGATCGAAACAGCACGTTCTATCTCTCCTGCCCGGTCGTCGGCGCGAATCCCACCAATTGCAGCGCGCTGCAGTTGCTCGGTAGCCGGGTCGCCGTGGCGAACGCCGAGCTTCGCTTTCCGCTCGTTCGGCACATCGAGCTGGGTTTCTTACCTGTGGATCTGCCGCCGCTGGACGGCCTCGTCTTCTACGATGCGGGCCTTGCCTGGTCGCGTGGGCAGGCGGTCACCCTCCGGCGACCGGCCGCCTACGACGTCGACGCGCAGCGCTACCCGCTGAGAAGCTATGGCTTCGGCCTTCGCCTGAACCTGTTCAACTACGCGATCGTCCGATGGGACTACGCCGTGCCGGTCGACCAGCAGACCCGCCGAGGGGTCTGGACCTGGTCGCTTTGGCCAAGCTTCTGAAGTTCGTACTGTTCGTATAGAGCGCGACAATTATCTTTCCGGCCGTGCGCTCGCTCCTCGCGTTGGCGCTCGCGCTGGCGGCTTGTTCCGGCGACCGCCCACAACCCCCGCCCTCCTCCAACCGCAACGCGTCGGTTGCCTCGACGGACCGTGGTTCTGACGCTCTGTTGCTGCGGCTCCCGCGCACGGGAGGCGCTGCTCGCGTGACTCGCTATCCCGAACTGGACTCGGTCGTGTGGACGGCGAATGATGCCGCGCCCGCCGTCGACCACGTGCTCGGCTTCGACTCCGAAGCGGGGCTCGTTGCCGCGAGCGATGCCCGGAATCATCCGCTCTGGTTCGACCTGCGGACGGGCAGCGTCACGACGCCGGCGAAGGCGGAGGCTCGCCAACTTCGAACCATGAACGGTTCGGCGGTCTACGCGGCAGGAACGGACGGCGCGGTCGTTCGCTTCACGCCGACCGGAAACTGGAGCTACAAGCCACCGCAGCCGGCGACAGAGGTTTTCCCCCAGTCGAACGGCACGGTCGTCGTGCTTGGTGGCCGGGGGGCATCGGCGACGCTTTGGCGAATGCGCCCGCCGGCGAATACTCTCCTCGACACGGCCAAAGCGGAGCGCGTCTCGACTAGCGTCACCGTGCCACTCGGCGACGAGGTATTCTTTTCCCGAGAGCGGGAGCTCGTTGGCATGCGCGCTCGGACGCTCGAATTTTCCGATCCGATCAAGTTTGACCATCCAATCCTCGCGGCCGCCGCGACGCCAAGCGGTGACCGGCTCTACGTGCTGACGGAGTCGTCGCATGGCGTGGATGTGGTCGATCGCTATCAAAACCGCGTGACGAGCAGAATCGAGCTCGCCGGACAACCGCGGGCCCTCCGCGTCGACGCCTTCGGTCGCTATCTCCTGATTCGCGGTCCTCGCGATTCAGTATGGGTGGCGGCGGTCGGAACAGATCAGGTGATCTCCACCGTCCGGTCGGCATGGTCAGACGATCTTCCGTTCGTCGCGCCCGACGGAGCGATTGCACTGAAGGACGGCGCCGATGTGGTCTTCCGTGACGTCGCCTCGGGAAAAGAGCTTCAACGGGCGACCGGCGGCGCATCCGATTTCTGGTATCCGTTCGTTTGGACTGGCTTCCGGCGTCGCGCGACGGTCGGTGACCAGCCTGCCGAAACAAAGGCAGACAGCGAGACCGCCGCGGTGAAAATGCCGGCGACCGCGGAGACGACGAAGGCGCGCATGCCCGCGCCCGCCCCCGCCCCCGCGCCCGACTCCAACAAGCTCGGCTTCAGCGTGTCCTTCGCGACATTGCTCGACGAGACGCAAGCGCGCGAGCGGGCGACGAAGATCAATGTGAACGGACGCGCCGCGCGAGTCGTCGCCGGCATCGTCAGCGGCACGACGGTTTATCGGATCGTGCTCGGGCCGTATTCGACGCGCGAGGAAGCCGAGCAGGCCGGCCGCGCCTCCGGACAGAGCTTCGTGATTTACCCGGGGTCGCCGTGACCGCCCCCGAGAGCCGGCGACCCTTCGACTGGGAGGGCGCGGGCCAGCGCCTCGGCGAATCGTTCGACGGCTATCACGCGGTCGTTGTCGCGGGGAACGATCCAATAATCACCGGTCGAGTGGCTATCGGGATCGGTCGCGCGCAGGCCAAGCATCGCCGAGCGGCGGTCGGTGATCTCTTCGCCGAATCGCAGCCGATTCAGGATCTGGTGCGCAGCGACGACCCTCATGGGTTGGTCGACAGCTTCCTCTACGGCGTTTCGCTCAACCGCATCGCGCACGCGGTTCCAGGCGCCGGCGAGCTGTTCGTGATGCCCAGCGGGACCGAACCCCCCAACTACGAGGAGATGTTGGCGCATCCGCGCTGGCTTCGCGTAGCGGTTGGATTCGAGGAAGTGGGTGCCTTGCTCGTGCTCGCGGTCCCGGCGAGCGCTCCGAGCTTGGCAGAGCTCATTGATTCCACCGATGGCGTTGTATTCGTCGGGCCAGCAACGGTTGCCGACGTTCCGGCAACGAGTGTCCTGGGTACGATCGAGGCGCCGCGGACACGGGCCGAGGTCGCGGCAGCGGATGGGCCCATTCCAAGGCCGGCCGTGCCCGCGCGGGTCGCCGCGCGGCAGCCCCGATGGCGCGCCGCGTCGTTCGCGGGCCTTGGGATCAGTGTGACGATCGCCGCGATCGCGGCGTGGCTCGCGTATCGCCCGCTGGCCGGCGGTCCGCAGCGGCTCGGTCCAAAGCCAGGCTCGACGAAGGCCGCGAAGCAGCCGACCGTCGCCATGACGCCCGAGTCGATGGCCCGGGATACGGCGATCGACACGGGTTCGCTCCAGGTTGAGACACCGGAGATCGGGAACCCGGAGGATTCAGCGCAAGCCGCGGCATTCGGTGTTGAATTGCTAGCTGCGAATACGCAGGCGGGCGCTATCTTGAAGTTGCAAAAAGATGGGAAGACGCTGCCGGCCGCGACCTTTGCCCCGGCGCTGATTCAAGGCGCCCAGTGGTACAAGGTG
This sequence comes from Gemmatimonadaceae bacterium, assembly GCA_035535975.1. Taxonomy (GTDB): domain Bacteria; phylum Gemmatimonadota; class Gemmatimonadetes; order Gemmatimonadales; family Gemmatimonadaceae; genus JAQBQB01. The sequence continues at coordinate 4,772 of DATLPC010000018.1, forward strand.
ATCGCTGGTGCGTTCAAGGATCGGGTCGGCGCGGATTCGCTTCTCGAAGCATTGCGGCGCCGCAAGGTGCTGGATTCCGGCAACGGCGCCGTTGTTAACCTTCCTCTCGCTTTTCTCATCGATTCGGGCGTCCCAGCGTCGGCTGTACCGGGCATGGTTTCCATGTACGCGGACCGCGGCCAACCTGTCTACGCCCTCCGTCAGGCCAATGGAAGTGCGTGGTTGCTGATCGGCGCGTTCCAGTCGCCGCAGCAGTCCTTGTTGTATGCCAGCTCGCTTCGCGCGTCGGGTATCACTCCGGTGCTCGTGTATCGTAAAGGGAGATCGTTCTAGTGCGGCTCACCAAGCTCGAGTTGCAGGGCTTCAAATCGTTCGCCGACTCCACCGAGATGCTGTTCAACCCGGGCGTCACGGCGATCGTCGGGCCGAATGGCTGCGGCAAATCCAACGTATCGGATGCCGTCCGCTGGGTCCTCGGCGAACAACGCGCGCGCCTGTTGCGCGGGGCGAAGATGGAAGAAGTGATCTTCCAAGGTTCGTCGGCGCGACGCGCGGTGAACGTGGCCGAAGTCTCGCTGCACTTCTCGAACGAAGACGGGACGCTGCCGGTTGCGTTCCAGGAAGTCGTGATCACGCGACGACTCTCGCGCTCGGGTGAAAGCGACTATTTCCTCAATCGCACGCCTTGCCGTCTGCGCGACATCTCGGATCTGCTGCGCGGCACGGGGCTTGGCGCGGACACGGGCGTCGTCATCGAGAGCAAGATGATCGACGCGCTGTTGTCCGACCGGCCTGACGACCGCCGCGAGCTGTTCGAGGAAGCCGCCGGCGTGGGATTGTATCGCGATCGCCGGCGGACCGCCGAGCGTCGCCTCGAGGAAACCACGGTTGATCTTCAGCGGCTCGATGACCTCATCACCGAGGTCCAGAGCCAGGTGCGGTCTCTCGCGCGTCAGCGACGACGCGCCGAACGATATGCGGAGCTCAATACGCGGCGCTTCACCGTCGAGTTGGCGCTCGCCAAGCGCGAGATGGAAGCGTGGCATGGCGAGCTGCAGCGGCTCGACGCTCGCGTCCACGAGCTGCGCGAGTCGGCCCCGCGCGTCGAGCAGGCGGTCAACGACGCCGAAGCAACACGCGACGCCGCACAAGGTTCTCGCGCCGCGGCCGAGGCGCAGCGCACGGAGCTGCTGCGCCTCGTTTCCACTCAGCGGGAACAGGTGCAACAGATTCGCTCGGAGATGGCGGTCGCCGAAGAGCGTCAGCGAAACGCACTCGCCAGGCGGCAACGCGCCGAGCTCGAGGCGACCGAAGGAGAGGCGCACGAAGTTCGTTTGTCGTCCGATCGTGAACAGATCGTCGCCGATCGCACGCAGCTGGAGCAACAACTCGCCGACGCCCGACAGGCGCTCGCCGATCGGCAGCGGCAGGAGGACGAGTCGCGCCAGTCGGTCGCCCGCTTGCGCGCCGCGCTCGAGGAAACGGAGACCGCCCAGCGGGAGCTGCAGGATCGCGCGCGGCGTGTCGAGATCGATCGCGAGCGCGCCCGTCACGAGAGCGACGAGCTGGCGCAGCGACTCGAGCAGCTCTCCGTCGAGCGAACGCAACTCGTCGACGCGCTCGCGGCAGTCGATCGCCAGCTCGAAGAGAGCGTGGTTTCACTGGAGAGCGCTCGTCGCACCGTCGAAGAGCGCGCTTTGGCGCTCGACGTGGCAAAGGCCGAGGACCGCGCGGCGCGCGAACGGGAATCGATCGCGCGCGCCGAGCTATTCCGCGCCGACGAAGCCCATGCGTCGCTTCAGGGAAAGGTCAATGCCCTCGACACGCTCGAGCGCGAGCGCGTCGGCCTGGCTCCGGCCGCCGCGCGGCTCCTTCGCGAACGAGAACGGTTCGGCGACGGTGCGGTGATTGGACCGTTGAGTGACTTCATCGGAGCCGATCAGGCGTCGGCGCTTCTCGTCGAGCGGTTCCTCGGCGCGACGGTGCACGCGGTGCTCGTCCGTGACCAGGGCGCGGCGGAAGCCGTGCGCGCGTGGCACGCCGAGACTAACCCCGGACCTCTGCTGCTTCTGCCGCTCGACGCTCTGCGCGATCAAGCCGGCGATTCGCCCGCTGAGGCGTTGTCACACCGCGTCGAGGCGTCGGGCGCCGGGCATGCGTGGGTTCGCGCGCTGCTTGGTCACGTTCTGCCGGTGGACGAAGGCACCGCGTTCGTCGACTCGCGTGGCGCCGTCTGGCTTCCGGGCACGACCGGCGGACCTGGGCCCCTTCGACGTCGTGCCGAGCTCTTCGCATTGCGGGCACAGCTCGCGGTCACCGAGCGTGCTCGCCAGGATGCCATGTCGGCGTCCGACGCGATGCGCGCCGCGGTTGAAGAGTCCGAGCGTCATCTCGTCAGCGCCTCAGGGTCCCTCGAGACGGCGCAGATCGAGGCGCGTCGCGCCGCCGAGCAGTACAGCGAGCTCGAACGCCGGCGCCAGCGCGCCGAGCGTGACGTGCACGAGGCGAGCGCGCTGGAGCAACGGCTCGGCGCGCGCCGCGACACGCTCGCCGAACAGGTCGGACGACTGGAAGAGGAGGCGCGCACGGTGTCCGAGGGTCTCGCCACGCGCAACGAAGCAGTGTCGCGCGCCCGCGAGCTCCTGGCATCGGCCGAGCGACAGCATGAGTCGTCGCGCGAATCGCGGACCTCGGCGCAGATCGAAGAGGCGCAGATTCAAGCGCGCGTTCAGGTGGCGCACGACCGAGAGCACCGGCTGTCCCAAGAACAGGAGTCGGCGGTGGCGAGGCTCGACGCGCTTCGTGCCGAGCTCTCCGACCTGTCGCAGGCGGACTCGGTGTTGGCCGAGCAAATGGCGGGCTGGCAGCTCGACCTCGAGACGCGCGAAGCGACGCTGACCGACGGCGAAGGTCGTCTGGACCGGGCCGAGGAAAGCGTCCGCGCCGCCGACGACCATCTGGCGGGGGCGGATCACGCACTCGTCGAATCGCGGCGCCAGGCCCAAGCACACAGTGAAGAGCTGCACCACGCCGAGCTTCGTCACACCGAGCTCGGTGGCCGGCGCACCGCGATCCGGGAGCGGCTGGAAGCCGAATGGCGACGTCCGCTCGACGACATGTTGGCCGAGGTGCAACCGCTCGAGCTCGACGATGACGCGCTGCGTACCGAGACGGAGTCGCTGCGCCAGGAGATCGAGCGCCTCGGACCAGTCAACGTGCTGGCGATCGAGGAGCATGAGGAAACGCTCAAGCGTCAGGACTTCCTGACCGCTCAACGGGCGGACCTTGCGGAAGCGAAGCAGACCCTCCAGCAAGCGATTCGCGAGATCGACAGCACCGCCCGCGAGCTGTTCCTGGCGACCTTCGCCCAAGTGCGCGAAAACTTCCGCCAGATCTTCATGTCGCTGTTCGGCGGCGGCGAGTGCGACCTGCGGCTCGAGAACCCCGACGCGCCGCTCGACTGCGACATCGAGATCCACGCCTCGCCGCGCGGCAAGCGCACGCAACGCATCCACCTGCTGTCGAGCGGCGAACGCGCCCTCGTCGCGCTCTCCTTGCTCTTCGGCATCTTTCTCACGAAGCCGAGCCCCTTCTGTCTACTCGACGAAGTGGATGCGCCGCTGGACGACGCGAACATCGGTCGATTCGTGCGCATGCTCACGCAGTTCAAGACGCGCACGCAGTTCATCGTCATCACGCACAACCCGCGAACGACGACCGAGGCCGCCGACGCGGTTTACGGCGTCACGATGCAGGAGCCCGGCGTCTCATCTCTCGTGAGCGTCCGGATGCGCGGCGCTCCGGCGGTGGACGATGTGCTCGTCGGCGAAGCGATCGCCGGCGCGGTGCCTACCGCAGTATGAGGTGGGGGCGCCGCACGGCGGCGCTCGCAGTCATTGCGGGACTGACGTCGCTGCGCGCGGCCGGCGCGCAGTCGGTGACGATCGGCGTTGGGACTGTCAACGACAGCATCTCGCCGGCCCCGGCGATCCTCGTCCAGGGGACGGCGGGCCCCCCCGAGCTGGCCCCCTACAGCATCTCGCTCGAAATCTCTCTCGAGCCGCAGTTCCGCGCGCCGATCGTCGTGCGTTCGTCCGGGTCGTTGAGCATGCCGGTCCAGGTCGACTCGCTGCTCCCGGAGCGCGCGCAAGTGTACCTCCGCGCCAGGATCATCGATCGCCTGGGCCAGGTTCACGAAGAGGTTCGCTCCTTTCCGGTCCGGAGCTGGCTGCGCCTCGTGAGTCCGACACGCCGCAGCAACGACGTCCTGTTCACGCGACAACCGGAGTTCCTGTGGACCAGCCCTGGCATCACGCTGCCACCGGGTCCGTGGAGCTACGTATTGTCGATTGTGAATACGCGGACGGGGGCCGTCGACCAGGAATATCCCAATCCTACCGTCAGAGACACACTGATTTCGACCGGTGGGCGCCTCGAGCCAGCGGCGGTCTTCGTCCCCCCCGTACCGCTCGAAGCGTGCACATCGTACAGCTGGCGTGTGACGGCGCGCGCCACGAACGGCGGCAGCAAGGACCAGATTGTCGTGGCGAGCCCCGGAACCTTCGTCATCCAGACGGCGGAATGCCCGACGGCGACGATCTTTTATCAGAATTTTCCAAATCCGTTCGGCCACGGTGCGATGTCCGACGTCACCTGCTTCTGGTTCGATCTCGCCCGCGACGCGGACGTGAAATTGACGATCTACGACATCCGTCTCCGCGTCGTGCGGTCGATAGTTCCCGGAACGAGCTCCGGACATTTCGCGTCCGGCGCGTACGGGCGGCAAGGCGGTAGCGGCGGGGGATGCGATCCCCATTTCTCGTGGGACGGACGCGATAACACCGGACGACTCGTCCCGTCCGGCGTCTACATCGCCGCCTTCGAGGCCGACGGCGTGCGCACAACGAAGAAGATTCTGTTCTTGGGACAATGATCGTGCGATTCACTACGTTGGGAACCGGAACGATCTCGCTCACGGGAGCGCGAAGCTGCGCTGCCTATTTGTTCGAGGCGGGTGACCTGCGGCTCCTCATCGACTGCGGGCCGGGAACGACGCGCCGCTTGGCCGAGCTTGGAACACAGTGGCGAACGATCACGCATGTAGCGATCACGCACTTTCACATCGACCATCACGGCGATCTGCCGTCCCTGATTTTTGCCTGGAAGTACGGCTTCCTTCCCTCGCGGAGTGAGCCGTTGACGATCATCGGTCCGGTCGGGATCACCGGGCTGTTGGCGCGGCTCTCTGCCGCGTATGGCACGTGGTTGACGGCGCCCGGGTTTCCGCTCTCGGTCGTGGAAATCACGGCGAACGATACCATCCAGCTGCCCTCAGACGTTCGGCTGACCTGTTGCGCCGTTCCACACACGGCCGAGAGTGTGGCATATTCCATGGAGCGCGCCGGAGGTCGGCGGATCGTCTACACGGGCGACACCGGCCCCTCTGACGCGCTGGCGGCGTGGTCCCACGGCTGCGACCTGCTCGTGTGCGAGTGTTCGCTCCCGGCCGCCATGCAGATTCCGGAACATCTCACACCCGAACAGTGTGCCGAGCTTGCCGCGGTCGCCGCGCCCAAGCACCTGGCGCTCACGCACTTCTACCCACCGGTCGAGGACGTCGATATTCGCGGCATTGTACGGGCGCGCTACCCTGGACCCGTCACGTTGGCTCATGACGGTTGGTACTTCGATCTTGAGGATGAGTAATGCTGGTCGTGATGCAAAACCACGCGACGCCGGAAGACATCGACCGGGTCGTGAAGACGATAGAAGAAATGGGGTACACGGCGCGGCCGATGCCCGGCGAAACGCGCACGACGGTCGGCCTCATCGGCAACGACGGACGCGTCGACGGATCGCGTGTCGAGGGGCTTCCCGGAGTCGCCGAAGTCATTCACGTCAGCAAACCGTACAAGCAGGTCTCGCGAGAGTGGCACGAGGAGAACACGGTCGTCACGATCGCGCCCGGCGTCTCCTTCGGAACGGGCGAGATCGTCGTCATCGCCGGCCCATGTTCCGTCGAATCGGAGGAGCAGATCGTCGAGGCGGCGCGCGCCGTGCGAGCGGCCGGCGCTACAGCGCTTCGGGGCGGCGCCTTCAAGCCGCGCAGCTCGCCCTACTCGTTCCAGGGACTCGGCAAGCGTGGGCTCGAGTTGCTGGCCGTAGCCCGGCAGGAGACGGGGTTACCGATTGTCACCGAGGCGCTCGACGAAGAAGGAGCGCACCTCGTGGCGGAGTACGCCGACTGCATTCAGATTGGCGCCCGCAACATGCAGAACTACTCGTTGCTGCGCGCCGTCGGAAAGATGCGCAAACCCGTTCTGCTGAAGCGTGGCATGGCCGCGACGATCACGGACCTGTTGATGAGCGCGGAATACATCCTCGCCGAAGGAAACGATCAGGTGATCCTCTGCGAGAGAGGCATTCGCAGCTTCGACACGATGACGCGCAATCTCTTCGATCTCACCGCGATTCCGATCGTCCAGCGACTGTCGCATTTACCAATGATCGCCGATCCGAGCCACGGAACCGGCTTGCGGGACAAAGTCATTCCGATGGCACGAGCCGCGGTCGCGGCCGGCGCCGACGGCATCATCGTGGAAGTGCACCCGCATCCGGATCGCGCCCTATCTGACGGTGGCCAATCGCTTTATCCGGACCAGTTCGCCCGCCTCGTCTCCGAGCTTCGGTCGATCGGCACCGCGATTGGAAGGTCGCTGGCCACACCGGCCGGAACGGCCGCGGCAGCGGGCGTGTAGTAAACATCATGAGACCGATCCGCACGGCCCTGCTCATCGCGTGTGTTGCCGCGCCGCTGGGCGCACAGAATGTCGGCGCGACAATCGATCGCGCCGTCGCCGCCTGGGCGAAGGTGAAAACGGTCCGTGGCACTTTCGAGCAGACGGTGACGAATCAAATCACCGGATCGAGCGCCACGGCCCGCGGCCGTTACGTGCAGGAGCGGCCGAACCGTCTTTCGATTCGCTTCAGCGAGCCCGCGTCGGACGCAATCGTGGCTGACGGCAAAGCCGTCTGGATTTATCTGCCGAGCACCGCGGCCGGACAGGTCATCAAGCGCCCGGCGACCGAACCGGGAGCCACGCCAATCGATCTCACGGGGCAGTTCCTCGATTCGCCGCGCGCGAAATACGACATCACCGCCGCCGGAACCAAGGCAGTCGACGGCCATTCGACGCACGCCCTCAAGCTCGTGCCCAAGAAAGGCACGAATGCACCGTTCACTCAAGCGACGGTGTGGGTCGATGATGACGACGCGCTCATTCGCGAATTCGAGGAGACCGAGCCGAGCGGTGTCACGCGCCACGTGCGCCTGACGGCGATCGAGACCAACCCGACGGTCGATCGCTCCGTGTTTACCTTCACGGTTCCTTCCGGCGTAAAGATCGTCGACCAGTCGAGGCCGTAGCTCTCAGGAACGCTTGGCCGGCGTCTGATTGGCGGCCCGCTGTAACAGCTCGCGCGGCGTCGTCGCGCCGCGCACGATCGCCACCGCGCGCGAAAGTGTCGAGTCGTCGCGTAGCCGCCGCTGGAATTCCGCATCCGGGCCGAACACGTAACGGGCAATCTCGTAGCCCATGACCCGGTCGATCAACGACGCAGCCGCGGTGTAGGTCGTCGAGTCCATCACCACGCCGCGCGCTTTCATGCGCTTCCACAGCTCGCCGCGCATCTCCGGCGTCACGACGAAGTTCGGCGACGCCACGGCGCGCGTCGCTTCGAGCGTCCGCGCGTAATCCGTGAGCGCGTCTCGAAACTCGGTGATGTGCTTGCCCAGCGCCTGATCGAACGCCGAGTCGGCGGCCCCACCGGCGCGTGATCGATCGATCGCGATTTGAATATCGGGAGTGATTCCGCCGCCACCGAGTACGGAGCGTCCATCGTCGGTTTTGTATTTCGGGCGGGGCGTGCTATCCGGCGACGCACCGTCGCCGTCCGTGCCCGAACCCCCGCCTGCACGCGGGCGGTTGATGCTTCGCCCCGAGGGCGTGTACCAGTGCGCGATCGTCAGCTTGAGCGCCCCCCCTCCCGACGATCCCAATGGGAAAACAGTCTGCGCACTCCCCTTGCCGTAGGTCGTCGTTCCGAGCAGCAGCGCGCGGTCATGGTCCTGGAGCGCACCAGCGACGATCTCCGCGGCGCTCGCCGTATTGCTGTCGACGAGCACGGCGACCGGTAGGTCAGGCCAGGGTTGCGGCGCGTGATCCGCGTAGCTGCGAGAGGCATCGGACGTCCTGCCCTTCATCGAGACGATCCCCTGCCCCGGGTTGAGAAACAGGTCGCTGACCGCGACGCCTTCATCGAGCAATCCGCCCGGGTCGCCGCGCATGTCAAAGACCAACGTCCGCATCCCCGCGGCGCGAAGCGAGTCGATCGCGCGACGCAGGTCGCCCGCGGCCTCTTGGCTGAAGATCGCCAGTGACACGTATCCGACGCCGTCGCCGAGCAGCAGCGCGTGCGACACAGGGCGCACGCGAACTTCCTTGCGCGTCAGCGCGAATTTGAGCGGCGTCGCGACCCCTGGTCGCTCCATCGTCAGCTTCACCACCGAGCCGGCCGGACCGCGCAGCGCCTTCTGCGCGGCCTCCACCGTCACGCCGCGCAGTTCGACGCCGTTGACGTCGACGATCCGGTCCCCCGCGCGAATGCCGGCGTCGACCGCCGGACCGCCGGGGAGCGGGGCCACGATCGTGATCCAACCGTCTCGTATGTCGATCTGCGCGCCGATCCCGCCGTACCGGCCGCTCGTCCGCTCGGACAAGTTCGCCACCAGCTTCGGCGACAGGTACGCGCTGTGTGGATCGCCCAGTTCCGAGACCAATCCGTCGATCGCTTTGCTGTAGAGGGCGGAATCCGCCAGCGTGTCGACGTAGGCGTGCGCCACGCGCTCGAACACCTGATCGAACAGCCGGCCACCGTTCACCGGCGACGCTGTTGTCTTCCCAAGCAGCCCGCGCTCGACAAACCAGCCGCCGGAAACCAGCGCGCAGCTGAGGACCACGATGGCGAACAGGGCGCGAGATCGCATGCTACTCCAAATGAGTCGCGTTCAGTCTCGAGGGGGGAAATTTCCGGGCCATCGCGCATGGAGCTCGGCGAGCACGAGCGCAAAAACGTCGCGTTCGCCACCCGTCGCATCGATGAGCGCGATTGGACCGCACTCGGGATGCGCCGCCTGCCATTCGCGACTCGCGAAAGTCTCGAACGCCCGCGCCACACGCTCGTGGAACTCGAGCTCCACGGTTTCGATGCGGTCGAGTCCACGGTCGCGCGCGCCGACCCGCGCCATGCCGCGCTCGACGGGAATCGTCAGCAACAACGTGAGATCCGGGACCAGGCCGTTCGTCGCCATCGCGTTCGCCTGACGCAACGCCTCCTCGGGGAGGCCGCGTCCCACGCCCTGGTACGCATAGGTCGACAAGAAAAAGCGATCGACGAGCACGATCGCCCCTTCCTCGAGCGCGGGGCGAATCTCGCGCTCCACGAGCTGGGCGCGCGACGCCATGAACAAGAGCGCTTCGGCGCGCGGCACGATATCGGATGCCGGATCCAACAAGATGCGACGGATCTCGTCGCCGACGACCGTACCGCCAGGTTCACGCACCGCGACGACGTTCCGGCCGGCCGCGCCCAAGCACTCGGCGAGGCGCCGGAGCTGTGTGCTCTTGCCGGCGCCCTCAGCGCCCTCGAAGACGACGAGCAGTCCCCGCGGCACGTTCGCGTTTAACCGAGCGTGATGATCGGGCTGGCGGCGCCCTTCTCGATGCCTTCGAGTATCCAATCGTTCACTCGAGCCATCGTCTTGTCGAAATTTTCCTGCGCCACGAGCAATCGTTGATAGCTCATTCGGCCCTGGATGTTTGCGAGCAGCGTGTCGAGCTGCCGTTCCATCTCTTCGGTCGGGCGCTCACCGCGCGTCAACATTCGCTGGGCGTCGACGCGCAGCTGCTCCATCTTCTGGAGAAGTCCGACGGTATCCTTGTCCTCGTTCAGCGCGTCGCTCGCGCGTTTGACTTCTTTGTATTCGGTGCTCTGGCCGATCAGGCGTCCGAGCTCTTTGGCCCTGTCCTCGATCATTCCACCCCCGCTCCGTCAAAGAGAATCATGGCGCCGGCGCGCGAGCACGAAGCGCTCGCGGCCGGCCAGGTCCAGCTCCACACGAATCCGGTGGAATCTGGGATCTCGGCCGACGAGATCCGCCGCCAGCGACGCGCGGCGTGCATCGACTTCCATCGCGAACAATCCGCCCGGCTCCAGCGCTCCCGCTGCCTCGCGCACCAGGCGCGCCGTCGTCGACATCCCATCCAACCCGCCGTAGAGGGCGACCGACGGCTCCCAATCGCGCACGCTTGGCGGCAAGCCGGCCGCCTCGCCAAGCGCAATGTAGGGCGGGTTGGAAACGACGACACGCGCCCGAAGATCACCGAGCGGTCCGAGCAACGAACCGTGGACGAAAGCAACCGACGATCGCAGGAGGGACGCGCAGACGTTCGCGTTGTGACGCGCTACGTCGATCGCGTCGCGTGAAATATCCGTCCCATACACGCGGCTATACGTGCCCTCGGCGGCGAGAGCGATTGCGATCGCCCCCGAGCCCGTGCCGATGTCGATCGCGATGCCGCCCGGTGGCACGCCGGATTCGTCGAGAACCAGGTCGACGAGCTGCTCCGTTTCCGGACGGGGAATGAGTACGCGCTCATCGACGTCCAGCGTCAGATGACGGAAGCTGGCCCGGCCAACGGCGTACGCCAGCGGCGCGCCGCGCGACCGGCGATCCGCCGCCGTCCGCGCGCGTTCGTGGAGCGTGGGCTCGACTTCGACGCCGCCGTTGACGATCGGCCAAAAGCGCGGCACGTCGAGGAGCGCGGAGATGATCTCGCGCGCCTCAGTCACCGGCTCCGCCATGCCATGATCCGACAGCGTGCGCACGAGCTCCTCGAGTACGCGGCTGACCGTGACGGCGTCCGCGGCGCGCTCGGCGGTCACACGTCCGCTCCGAGTTGCTCCTCGACGTCCGCCAACTTGAGCGCGTCGATCAGATCGCCGATGTCGCCGTCGATGAAACCCTGCAGGTCATGCGTCGTAAAATCGACGCGATGGTCGGTCACGCGGCTCTGCGGGTAGTTGTACGTGCGGATCTTCTCCGAGCGGTCGCCGCCACCAACCTGAGAACGTCGCATCTTCGCGCGTTCCTCCTGCTGCTGCTGGATGCGCAAGCCGAGCAACCGCGCGCGCAGGACTTCCATCGCTTTGAGCTTGTTTTGCAGTTGGGACTTCTGGTCCTGCTGACTGACGACCAGACCGGTCGGCAGGTGCGTGATGCGCACGGCCGAGTCGGTGGTGTTGACGCTCTGCCCGCCCGGTCCCGACGAGCGGAAGACGTCGATGCGGATGTCCTTATCCTCGATCTTCACGTCGACGGCCTCCGCCTCGGGAAGGACGGCGACCGTCGCCGCCGACGTGTGGATGCGGCCCTGACTCTCCGTCCGCGGCACGCGCTGAACTCGGTGCACGCCCGACTCCCAGCGCATCGACCCGTAGGCGCCGTCTCCGGAAACCTTGAATATGACTTCTCGGATGCCACCGAGCGTGCCGTCGGAGTACGACAGTGTTTCGATGCGCCAGCCCCGCCGCTCGCAGAAGCGGGTATACATGCGATACAGATCGGCTGCGAACAGGGCCGCCTCGTCGCCGCCTGTCCCGGCCCGGATCTCGACGATGGCGTTGCGGTCTTCGAGCGGGTCGCGCGGCAGCAGCGCGCGGAGCAGCGCGTCCTCGAGCTCTGAGGTCTTCCGCTCGAGGTGAGACACCTCGGCGCGCGCCTCGGCGGCGAGCTCCGGGTCGTCAATAGAAACGAGCTCGCGCGCCTGCGCGAGCTCGTTCTCTATTTTGCTCAATTGGGCCGAGAGCTCGACCACCGGAAGAAGCCGGCTGTGCTCACGGCCGAGCTCCGCGAACTGCGAGGCATCGCGGACGCCCGCTGGGTTAGCGAGCGCCCGTTCGACCTCCTCGGCGCGCGCCAGGGCGGCCGTTATGCGATCGCGGAGCGCCAGAGGACAATCGCCTCAGCTCTGCGGCTTGGCGAACTTCTGGCGGAAGCGCTCGATGCGGCCGGCGGTGTCCATCAAACGCTGCTTGCCCGTGAAGAACGGGTGGCATGCCGCGCACACGTCGGTGTGGATCTCAGCCTGCGTCGAACGAGTCTGGAAGGTATTCCCGCACGCGCACTTGACCGTGGCCGTGGCGTACTCGGGATGAATGTCGGCTTTCACTGGAACCTCTCGGATCCGTTGGACCACGCGAATTGATGGAGCGCAGAACGCATTCGCGTCCGGCAACCTCCACCCGCACGTGGTACCGGGTATTGGGTAGCTGAGAAATATAGCCCTTTAAGGGCCTAAGAGACAAGGCGACAAGGGTTTTCGCCCTTTGACACCGGTCCGCCAGCCCTACTAACTTCGCGTGCTGTGACAACGACCACTACGGACTTCCTCGCCACCGTTCCCCTGTTCAGCGGTCTGGACCGCACTGAGCTGCAGCGGTTCGCCGACATGACACGCGAACGGTTCTACCCGCGCGGCAGCGTCATCCTTTTCGAGAACGACCCCGGCGACTCGCTGTTCGTCGTGCGGCAAGGGCGTGTCAAAGTGGTTCTCATCGGCGAAGACGGCCGAGAGGTCATCCTCGGGGTGCTCGGCGTGAGCGAACATTTCGGCGAGCTGTCGCTGATCGACGATCGCCCGCGTTCGGCGCACGTTATCGCGATGGACGACTCGCACCTGCTCGTGCTCCGCCGTGAGGATTTTCGAAAGCGCGTCGAATCGTCGCCCGCGGTCGCCTGGTCGCTGCTCACCGAGTTGTCGCGCCGCCTGCGCCGCGCCGATGAAAAAATCGGCGGCCTCGTGCTGCTCGACGTACCCGGCCGCATCGCGCGATTGCTCCTCGATCTCTCCGAGGAAATGGGGAGCAACACCATCGATAAGCCGCTCACCCATCAGACGATCGCGCAAATGATCGGGGCGAGCCGTGAAACGGTGTCGCGCGCCATGAAGGAATTTCAGGACGCCAACTGGGTGACGGTCGAACGGCGGCGCATCACGCTCGCTGATCGCCCCGCGCTGGAACAACGCGCGCAAGCGCGGCTCTAGGCGGCGGCGGACTCGCACCACAGGACGGACGCGCATGACGCTCCGCCTCACGTTCTGGGGCACACGAGGCTCGGTCCCGACGCCGGGTCCGGACACCGTCCGCTACGGCGGCAACACGCCCTGCGTCGAGGTACGAACCGGGACGGGACGCCTCATCATCCTCGACGCAGGGACCGGCCTGCGAGAGCTTGGTCGCTCGCTCATCGAGCGCTCCGGCGGGGCGCCGCTGGAAGCGGATCTTTTTCTCACGCACGCGCACTGGGACCACATCCAGGGGTTGCCTTTCTTCCCGCCGATCTTCCAGCCGGGCAACCGGTTCACGATTTGGGGACCGGGCACGCTGAATGGCGGGATCGGGCGCGTGATTCGCGAGCACATGTCTCCCGGGGTTTTTCCGGTGCCATTCGAGAATCTTGCGGCGCGCGTCGATTTCCATAACGTCGGCGAGAGTCAGCCGTCGGGCAACGATTACGACGTCGCCACTTTCGACGTCCAGCACCCGGGCGGGGCCGTCGCCTACCGTTTCACGACGCGCGGAGCCGGCGCGCGCTCGTTCGTGTATGTCTCGGACAACGAGCTCGCGTCGAACGACAAGTATCGCTCACCGGACAACTGGCGCGAGCAGCTCGTCGATTTCATTCGAGGATCGAACCTGCTGGTCCACGACGCGAGTTACACGAAGGATGAATACGCCGAACATCGCGGCTGGGGCCACTCGACGTACGACGAAGCGTTGGATCTCGCAATCGACGCCGGTGTCGATACCCTGGTGCTCTTCCATCACAAGCCCGAACGTACGGACGAAGACCTCGATGCCCGCGCCATCGCGTGTCGCGATGCGGCGAAAGCTCGTGGGTCGCGGCTGCGTGTAGTCGCCGCGGCCGAGGGAATGAGCCTCGACGTCTAGCGCTCGCGCTTCCGGCGACGTGGGCCCACACCAGCGCCCAGCGCATTACGCTCCGCTCGGCGACAGCGCGGTCATGATCACGCTCGGCGACGCGATCGACGAGCGAACCCACCGCCTCGTTCGCGCGGCAGCGAGCCGGATTCGCAGCCACCCGCCCCCCGGTTTCGTCGACCTCGTGCCCGCGTTCGTCAGCATTGTCGTCCATTACGATCCGCTTGTCGCGGCCCGGGAGGGAAACGGACGACCGTACGAGCACGTCGTGAACTTCCTGCGCGAGCGACTCACCGGCCTCGCCGTCGAAGCGCTCGACGCGCCGCGCGTGGTCGAGATTCCCGTTTGCTACGGCGGCGACCTCGGACCGGACCTCGACGACGTCGCGCGCATGCACGAGCTGTCGCCCGACGAAGTCGTTCGACTTCACTCGGCGGCCGAGTACCTCGTCTACATGATCGGGTTCATGCCCGGCTTCGCGTATCTGGGCGGTTTGCCGGAGCGCATCGCGACGCCGCGCCGCAAGACGCCGCGCACCGCCGTTCCCGCGGGCACTGTCGGCATCGGCGGCCGCCAGACCGGCGTGTATCCGCTCGTCTCGCCTGGTGGATGGAACCTCATCGGTCGCACGCCGGTGAAAATCTTCGACATCGCCCGCGCCGAACCGACGCTCCTCGGCACCGGTGATCGCGTCCGCTTCCGACCGATAACGCGCGCGGAGTTCGACGAGGCGAGCGCGTGACGATTCGCGTCGTGACGGGGGGACTGCAAACGACGGTTCAGGATCTCGGTCGTCCATCGCACCAGCACCAGGGGATCCCGGGCGGCGGAGCGATGGATCGCATCGCGATGCGCGTCGGAAATCTCCTCGTCGGCAACGACGCAAACGCCGCGACGCTCGAATCGACGCTGATCGGACCGACGCTCACGTTCGGCGCCGAGACGCTGATCGCGTTGACCGGCGCCGATCTCGAGGCCGCGGTCGGAGCTACGCCCATTCCTCCGTGGCATCCGGCGCTGCTTTCCGCCGGGGCGACGCTTCGATTCGGTCGCGCGCTGCGCGGATGCAGGACCTATGTCGCGGTCGCCGGCGGCATCGACGTGCCGCTCGTCTTTGACAGTCGCAGCACGTATCTCCGCGCGGAGTTTGGTGGGTTCGATGGGCGTGCCCTGCACGCCGGCGACCATCTCGCGGTGGGCGAGCCATCGCATCTGTCGAAACGAATCATGTCATCGCTGCGTGGCTCGAATGGACACACCGCGACGGTTGCCCGCTGGAGCGCCGGTGCCTCGATTCGGACGACCTTCACCGAGGAAGCCATCGTCCGCCTGATTCGTGGCGCGCATACCGACCTCCTCACCGAAGCGTCGCTCGCCGCGCTCGTCGGATCGCGGTTCCGCGTGTCGGCGAGCTCGGACCGGATGGGGTATCGCCTCGACGGCGAGCCGTTGTCGCTTCGCGCGACGACGGAGCTGCTGTCGGAAGGAGTTGCGTTCGGCACGGTTCAGCTTCCGCCGGGCGGCGCGCCGATCGTGTTGATGGCCGACCGACAGACGACCGGCGGCTATCCGCGCATCGGCGAAGTGGCGACCGTCGATTTGTCCATCGTGGCGCAGCTCAAGCCGGGCGATCATCTTCGCTTTCGATTCATCTCGCTCGAGGAAGCGCAGGACCTTTACCTGTCCTGGCAACAGGACCTGCGGCAGGCCGAGCTCGCGATTCCGTTTCACCTCTCACGAGGGGGGAGTGCGTCATGACCAGTCGCGTGGACATCAACTGCGACATGGGCGAAAGCTTCGGCGCCTACCGCATCGGCGCCGACGACGAGGTTTTTCCTTTCATCACGTCGGCCAATATCGCCTGCGGCTTTCACGGCGGCGATCCGACGGTGATGCGCACGACCATCGCGAACGCCGCGAAGAACGGGGTTGGCGTCGGCGCACACCCCGGATTTCAGGACCTCATCGGCTTCGGGCGACGCAACATGGACGTCACACCGGAGGAGGCGTACGACCTCGTCGTCTACCAAGTGGGCGCGCTGCTCGGTTTCGCGCGGGCCGCCGGCGTCGCGATGCAACATGTGAAGGCGCACGGGGCGCTCTACAACATGGCGGCGGCATCGGCGCCGCTATCGAGCGCGATCGCGCGCGCGGTTCGCGACGTCGACCCATCGCTGATCCTGTTCGGGCTGCCGGGCAGTCATCTCGTCTCCGAGGGCGAGCGCGCCGGATTGCGAACCGCGTGCGAGGTCTTCGCCGATCGCAACTACATGCCGGACGGCTCGCTCGTCTCGCGCCGCCGCGCCGACGCGTACGTGCACGACGCCGACGAAGCGGTGCAGCGCGCCATCCGGATGGCGCGCGAAGGGAAGGTACGGGCGGTGGACGGCAGCGAGATCGATATTCGCGTCGACACGATCTGCATCCACGGCGACGGCGCTCACGCTGCCGAGTTCGCGCGACGACTTCGCGGGGGATTCGAGGCCGCGGGTATTGCCGTGCGACCGATCGGCGCTGCCTAGAAGCGCATCTCCTTCCCGTCCTCGGCCGCTTTGTAGATCACCTCGACAATCCGGTGGAGCGAGACTTGATCGTTGGGCGGCTCGTATCCGACGTCGCCGCGCACCGTCGCGAGAAAGTGCGCCAGCTCGGCGCGGTACGACTGGATGAACGCGCTCTCGCGCCCGGCGGCGCCCGTCGGCGACACGTCCGTCGGACGGCCATTCAGCTCCTTGATCACCCGCAGCGGCGCGAGACGCGCGCTGCCGCGAGTGGCGAGGACCTCGAACCACCATCGCTCTTCCTCGCCCACGTAGACGGACGACACGTCGAACAGGAACGACATGCCGCCGACGCACTCGAGCTGCACGACCATTGCATCCTCGACCGTGCTCGCGCCGCGCGCGCGATCCATGTGCGCGGTGACACGCGCCGGCTCGGGATAATCGGAGAGCCACAACGCCAGATCCAATAGCGGCACACCCGAGTCGAGAAAAGCGCCGCCGCCCGATTCCGGCCGGCGAACGCGCCAGCCCTCGCCCGCGCGCTTGGCGTGGTATGCTCCGGCGCGCAGGCCGACGATCTTGCCGAGCTCTCCACCCTCGATGAAACGGGCGAGCGCCTGGACGTCGGTGCGATAGCGATGGTTGTTCGCCACGCTCACGATGCGTCCGGCTTTGGTCGCCGCCGACAAGATGCGCTCGACGCCGCGCGACGAGAGAGAGAGCGGCCGCTCGCAAAGGACGTGACGCTTTGCGGCCAGCGCGCTGAGGACATGCGGCTCGTGCAAGTGATTGGGCGTCGCGATGACGACCGCGTCCAAATCATCGAGCTCGAGAAGATCCTCGATGTCGGTGAACACGTCGGCGACGTTGAAGCGGTCGGCGAGCGCCCGCGCTTTCGGCCGGTCGTTGTCGCAGATGGCCGCAAGCTCCGCCCCGCGCATCTTGGCGAGGACCGGCAGATGCGCCAGTTGCGCGATCGCCCCCGCTCCCACGACTCCAATGCGAATTGCGTCCGTCATCGTTGCTGGTTCCGTGTACCTGATCCGTCACCCTGCGGTTGTATGACTCGTACGCGGCCGAAATAGTAATTTCCTCCGACCCGCGCCTGGACGGAGCGGAAAGCGCTGAGCATGTCGCCCCGCACGCTGCCCTCCAATCCGAAGTGCCGGATGAGGCGAACGGTCACCCCGGCGTCGACGAACAAGCCGCCGGCGATCTCGTCCAACGACCGCTCCACGAACGTACCGTTGATCAGCTTTCCCTCGGCATTGATCACATGCGCCGCCGCGCCGAATCCGAAGTACGGCCGAACATCGCCATTGAGGGCCGGCGGCGTATAGCGAAGCTCTAGTCCGAACGTGACGTCGTACAGGGTGATCCGCGACGGCTCGACCCGCGCCGTGGGTTGGCTCACGCTCTTTTGAAGGGAGTCGACGAACGTCTGCACGACGGCGTCGCGAAAGCGCGAATCCCAGAAGCTGACGCCGAACGACGCGCGCCACCCCGGCGCCACCGGACCGTACTCGGCTTGCAGCGCGTACAGCTGCGTCGGAAGCAGCTGTGACGGGTCGACCCAGCCGGCCGACAGTCCCAGCGATTGAATCTGCAACCGGTCGAGAGCGATGCTGTCGAACCCCGGCTGGGCGATGGCCCTTGCGGGCCACGCCAACCACGCGACCGCGCCGAGCGCGAGCGCGCGGCGGACGCTCGGCATGAGCAAACTATGAAGCCGGACCAACGCTCGTCCCGGGATAGTACGCTCGCAGTATCGTTCGAAAGTCCTGGCCGGCTCGCGCCCGGCCGATCGCGCCCCACTGGCACATCCCCACCCCATGGCCGTACCCGAACCCTCGAATCACGAGTTGCACGAGTGAGCCGTCCGCCGCGGACGACTGATCGAGCGAAAAATAGGTGCTGTTGAGAATCTCGTCACCCGGCGCGCGAAGCACATACCGAATGTCGTTCCCGCGAAGGCTGAAGTTGCCGCGATCCGTGCTGACCGTGATCGTCCCGACGCGCCCGGAAAGCGTATGCGACGCCACCGTGACGCCGCGCACACTCCCCGGCCCGGTCGACGGAATGTTGGCGTAGCGCCCCAGGTACTGCGCGATCGCCGCGTTCAAGGTCCGGGCGTCGAGCCGCCGCGTCCACGAAAAGCGGGGCGCGATGTCGCAATAGAAGCGCTCCGTGCCGGGAATGCGATCGCTCACCTGGCGAAGATACGCTTCGTCCGCCGACCGCCACACCTCCGACGACGCCGCGGTCGTCCCGCCGCAGGTCGAATGATACGGCGCATTCACGATTCGTCCGCCGTAGCGCAACACCAGGCCACGCGTTCCTTCGACGGCCTGCGACGCAACCGCATTCTCCGCCGCGACGCCGCCGTATAGTTGGTCGAGCGTCCCACCGGTGACGTCGTAAGCACGGTTGGGTGTGAGGTGGATATACGCATAACTGCGCGCCGTCACGGCCTGCGCTTGCACGGCCGCGGAATCGCTCGCCGTCCGCGTGCCCATCTCCAGCGGCACGACACCCATCAAGTAATCGTCGATCGGCAAAGCGTTGATCACGGCCAGACCGCTATCACCGACCGTGAACGTGATCTCGCCGCGGTACGGCTTGCCGTCGAGGCTCAAAAGGCCGTCGCCCACCGGACGCGCGCGAAGGACATCCTTCCAAACGGTCGGCACGCCGTCCGGCCGAATCGCGCGCACCCGCCCGGCGTTCCGCTCGATGCGCCAGGCCTGATTCCGCTCGGCCCGCGCCGCCAATGCGTTGTCGCGATCGACGAGCACAAACCCTTCGGGCGACGCGATCCGCGCCGCCGTCGCCGTGCCGGTGAGCAATACGCGGATGACCTGGTCCGTGGAGCGATGTGGACGGTCGAGGGTCGTTCGATCGTTCAACGGCCGGGACGCGGCGAGAGCGACCAGCGTCAACAGCGGTGCGACGCGTCGGATCACCGCGACGCTCGCATCGCGTCGTCGAGCCGCTCGAGCGTGTTATCGACCACGGTGTCGTCGTGTGCCGACGACATGAACGCGGCCTCGAACGCCGACGGCGCCAGATACACTCCGCGATCGAGCGCCGAGTGAAAGAAGCGTTTGAATCGCTCGACGTCCGACGTCTTGGCGTCGGCGAATGACCGAACCGGCTCAGCGCGGAAAAAGAAACCCCACATCGAACCGGCGCAGTCGGCGGTGAACGGCACACCATGTCGCATCGCCGATTCACGGAGGCCCTGAACGATCCGCGACGTGCGCATCGCGATCGAATCGTGCACCGCCGGCGTGAGCTCTTCGAGTGTCGCCAGGCCCGCCGCCATAGCCAGTGGATTCCCGGACAGAGTCCCGGCCTGGTAGACCGCTCCCGACGGGGCAACGAGCACCATCAGGTCGCGCCGGCCGCCGTACGCGGCAACGGGCAGACCGCCGCCGATCACCTTCCCCAGCGTCGTCAAATCCGCGGTGACGCCGAACCTTTCTCGTGCGCCCCCGAACGCGATGCGAAAGCCCGTCATCACCTCGTCGAATATCAGCAGCGCGCCGTGGCGCGTCGCGAGATCGCGGAGCGCGGGCAGAAACTTGGGATCGGGTGCGATGAACCCGGCGTTGCCGACGACCGGCTCGACGATGATCGCCGCCACCTGATTCACGCGAAGCAGCGTTTCGACGGCATCGAGATCGTTGAACGGCGCGACGACGGTCAGCGACGCCAGCGACTGCGGCACGCCGGGCGAATTCGCCAAGCCGAGCGTCGCGACGCCCGAGCCGGCGCGTACCAGAAAGGAATCGGCGTGGCCGTGGTAACAGCCGTCGAACTTGAGGATGACGTCACGGCCCGTGAACGCGCGCGCGAGCCGAATAGCGCTCATCGTCGCTTCAGTACCACTCGACACGAAGCGAAGCATCTCGACGTGCGGCATGCGTTGGACAACCGCCTCGGCCAACGAGACTTCGGCCTCCGTCGGAATGCCGAAGCTCGTGCCGCGTCGCATCGCCGCGTCGAGCGCGGCGATCACGCGCGGCGGGGCATGGCCGTGGACCAGCGGGCCCCACGACAGCACGTAGTCGATGTACTCGTTTCCATCCGCGTCCCAGATTTTGGCCCCTTCGCCGCGCTCGACGACGAATGGCTCGCCGCCTACGCCGCGAAAGGCGCGGACCGGAGAGTTGACGCCGCCCGGAAAGAGATCGGCGGCCCGGCGCATGATCTCGCGTGAGCGAGACGTCATCGCCCGTAGCTTCCGATCGATCCCATCACCGGAAGGACGCGGGCGCGTTTGGCGGGCTCCGTCGGCGCCGACACGACCCGCTCGAGCGAGGCCGTGAAATCCACGTCGTCGACGACCGCGTCGAGTCGAAGGTCCACGAACGAACCCGGCGCCACGTCCGGCGCGTCGACGATATACGTCACCCCGTCGATGTCATCCGCCTGCCATACCGTTCGCGCCTGGACTTGTCCTTCCTCGACGCGGTCGACGAGCGCGCGGACGGTGCGGCCCAGACGTGCCTCATAGCGCTCGGCGCTGATGAGTCGTTGCAGTTCGTTCAATCGTTCGAGGCGCTCGAGCTTCACCGTTTCGGGAACGTCGTCCGCCATTTCCGCGGCGCGCGTTCCCTCCTGTGGCGAATACGTGAACGCGCCGACCCGATCGAACTGAATCTCCTCGAGGAACTCGAGCAGCATCGCGAAGTCGGCGTCGGTCTCTCCCGGAAAGCCCACGATGCAGGTCGTTCGAATCGCGACGTCCGGCACCGAGTCGCGGATCCGCGCCACGCGCTCGCGAATCGTTCGCTGTCGCTCAGGGCGGCGCATACGCGCGAGAACCGCGTCCGAACCGTGCTGAATCGGCATATCGAGATACGGCACGATGCGACCTTCGGTCGCCATGAGCTCGAGCAGGCGCGGCGTGAGTCCGGCTGAATAGACGTACAGCATTCGGATCCACGGAAGAGACGTCTCGCGAAGCAGCGCCTGAAGCACGTCCGGAAGACCAAGGTTGTCTCCGCGGCGGTCGCGCCCGTAATGGGCGAGATCCTGCGCCACGAGGTTCAGCTCTCGCGCGCCCTGCGCCTCGAGGAGCTGCGCCTCGCGCACGATCTCGTCGAGCGCGAAAGAGCGATGCTTGCCGCGCATCAGCGGGATGGCGCAGAAGGCGCACCCGTGGTCGCACCCTTCGCTGATCTTGAGGTAGCGAACGTGCGGCAACCCGCCGGTAAAGAGTCGCACACCTGGATGCACCGCCGGCACCTCGTGCGCGCCCAGCAAGCCGCGCTCTTCGAGCTCCGGAATCAAGCGGTCGACTTCCGACGAACCGAGGAACAGATCGACCTCGGGGAGGGCGTCGATCAGCTCTTCCTTGTGACGCTGCACCATGCAGCCGATGCCGACGACAGCTCTCGCCTGCCCCGCGTCCTTCAGCCGCCCGGCTTCGACGAGCGCGTCGATCGATTCTTTCTTCGCCGCGTCGATGAAACCGCAGGTATTGACGAGGATGATTTCCGCGTCCTCGAGATTCGGCGTGTATTCGGCGCCTCGATCCGCGAGGCTGGCCACGTAGCGCTCGCTGTCGACGGTGTTCTTGTCGCAGCCAAGGGTGATGACCGCGACCTTCATCGGCGCTCTACGGATGTGCGAGAGGAAAACAGCATCGTGGAAACGTAAGCAGCGATCTTGCGCGATTCTGCTTTATGTTGTAAAGTACTCTGTATTATGACCAGTCCATCAGCCGACCTGTCGCGCCCCGGACGGCCAGCCGACGCCTCGAGCGCTCGCTCGGTAGGCGCGCATCCGATGCTGCCCGCGGGCCTCGCCAAACGCACTGTCGTTGCCGCCGTCTTGCTGGGTATCACGGGCGATGCCCTGCTCCACGACGGCCCGCTGGGACTCGCATTCCCGCTCTGGATCGCGTTGCTGGCTCTCGAGCTCAAGATGTTGGCTTGGCGGGGCGAGCGGCCGTTGCACCGCGAAGCAGCGGCCTGGCTGGCCGCCGCCGTCGTCTGCGCCGCCGCGCTCGCCTGGCGCAACGCCGAAATGCTGCGTGCCCTCGATCTACTCGCCGCCGCCGGATGCCTCGGAATCGCCGCGGTTTCGTTGCACGATCCAGAAGGCGGGCTGTTGTCCCGCCGGCTTCGCGATTCCTTCGTCACCGCGCGCCGTCAGCTCTTCGAAATCGCAAAGGGCCCATCGCTCCTCCTGTTCCGGGACGCGCGTTTTGGCTCGGAAACCGGACGCCTCGCCAGACGATCGCGCCCCTTCGTGACCGCCGGCTTGATCGGGCTGTTCGTGGTGATGGTGTTCGGTTCGTTGCTTCGCTCGGCCGATCCGATCTTCGCGAGTATCGTCTCGCTCCCCGCGTTCGACGTCGACACGCTGATGGAGCATCTCGTCCTCGCCGGCTTTTTTGCCTGGATCGTGTCCGGTTGGGCGCGCGGCGCGCTCCTCGACGACGATCCGGCGCGCGCGCCCGCGACCTTTCCGGTGCGATTGACTCGGCTCGATGTGACGGTCGGGCTGGGCGCGCTCGCGTTCCTGCTCGCCGCCTTCATTGCCACGCAGCTCGGGTGGTTCTTTGGCGGCGCGACGTTTCTTCGGGCGCGCACCGGCCTCACCGTTTCCGCCTACGCTCGTCGCGGGTTCTTCGAGCTCGTGTGGGTCACGACGCTCGCCATCCCGTTGATTCTTGCGACGCGGGCGGCGATCCCGGCGAACGAGCCCGCGGTTCGCCGCCGGCACGGCGCGCTGTCCGGCTGGATTATCGCGCTGCTCGTCGCCGTGTCAGTGTCCGCCGTACTCCGGCTCAAACTGTACGTCCACTTCTACGGCCTGACGGTCGAGCGCATTTATCCGTTGGCGTTCATCGCCTGGCTCGTCTTCCTGCTTTTCTGGACGGCGGCCACGGTGCTTCGCGATCGAGGCGACCGGTTTGTCGCCGGCACGCTCGTATCGGCGCTGACCACGCTCCTCGCGCTCAACATCGCCGATCCGGACGCAATTGTGGCTCGGACGAATCTCGCCCGCGCCTCTCGCGCGGCCAGGGCAAGCGACGCACAGCTCCAGCCCCTCGACGTCGGCCACCTCGCGACGCTGGCCGGCGGCGCGGTACCATCGGCCGTTACTTCGGTCATTGCCACGTCGGCCGCCGCAGTAACTCCGGACGAGAAACTGCAGCGCTGCGCGGCGGCGCGGACCCTGTTGCTACGGTGGGGACCCAACTCGCGCGTCCGTCGAGACCACGACGCCACGGGAGCGTGGCGATCGTGGAATCGCGACGACGCGATCGCGTTGCAAGCCGTCGAGCAGCGCTCGACTGAGCTGCTCGCAATCGTCGCGGCGAATTGCGCGAACGCGCCCGCCGCGGCTCAGCGATAGTTACCGAACTTCAATTCGACGCCAAAGTCTTTTTGGCGCAGGATCGCCATCGCCTGCTGGAGCTCATCTTTCGAGGGTGAAGTCACGCGAACCTGATCGCCCTGGATGGCGGCCTGCACCTTCTTCAGTTTCGCGTCCTTGATGGCGGCGGCAACCTTTTTCGCCGTGTCCGAATCGAGCGCGGTCTTCAATTTGATCTCGCGCCGGACGGTGTCCCCGCCCGCCTGCTTGATCTCGCCGATGTCGAGGTTCTTTACGGAAACGCCGCGCTTGATGAGCTTCGCCTGCACGACGTCGAATAGCGCGCGCATCTGAAAGTCGCTGTCCGCGACCAGGAGAAGCATCGCTTCCGCGCGCTTGAACTCGATCGTCGACTTGGAGCCTTTGAAGTCGTAG
Organism: Gemmatimonadaceae bacterium; assembly: GCA_035535975.1. Lineage (GTDB taxonomy): Bacteria > Gemmatimonadota > Gemmatimonadetes > Gemmatimonadales > Gemmatimonadaceae > JAQBQB01. The sequence goes on from DATLPC010000018.1 coordinate 29,110, forward strand.
CGCTGGGCAATCTCTTTCTGCGCTTGATTGATCGCGTTGTCGACCTCTTGGAGGTCCACGCCGGTGGTGACATCAAAAGAAGATTGGGCGGGCATGCACGTGTCGGGTATTGGTGCGCACTATTCGAGATCGCGTCGAGGCAGCGATTCGAGGTCTCAGGTCCGAGGTCTCAGGTGTTACAGCGCACCATCGGCAAGGACCAAGCTGCCACCGAAGAATAGCTGTCCAGCCGAGAGTGGCGTGACAGGGATCGATGCCTGAAGGTCTCAGGTCCCGGGGCTCCAATCTCAGGAGTAGCGACGTTCGCCGCTCACCTGGGACCTGGGACCAGGGACCTGAGACCTCCGAGATAACCCGAATGCAAACCGCGATTACCGCCCAACTATCGCCCGAACCACGAACGACGCCTAACCCAAATAGGATTCCAACGCTCTCGCCCGACTCACATGCCGGAGCCGAGACAGCGCCTTCTCCTTGATCTGGCGCACACGCTCGCGGGTGATTCCGAGCAGGGCGCCGATCTCCTCGAGCGTCATCGGCTCGCTGCCGTCGAGCCCAAAGTAGAGGCGGAGGATCTTGGACTCGCGTTCCTTGAGGTGCGACAGCGCTTCCTCGATCGATTCGGTGAGCGCCTTCTCGAAGGTCTGCTCGTCCGGCGTCGGGTTGAGCGTGTCGGGCAAATAATCCAGCAACTTGTTGTCTTCACCGGGGGTCATCGGCGCATCGAGCGACAGATGCGTCTGCGAGATCGCCATTGTCTTGGCGACCTCCTCCTCGGTGATGTCCATGCCATGCGCGATCTCTTCGTGCGTCGGATCGCGGCCGAGCTCCTGAAGCAGCGCGTTGGCGCGCTTGCCGATGCGGTGGAGCGTTCCGGCGCGGTTGAGCGGAACGCGCACGATGCGCGACTGCTCGGCGAGCGCCTGGAGGATCGCTTGGCGAATCCACCACACCGCGTACGAGATGAACTTGATGCCCTTCGTCTCGTCGAATTTGTGCGCCGCGCGAATGAGACCGAGGTTGCCCTCGTTGATCAGGTCGGAGAGCGAAACGCCCTGATTCTGATACTTCTTCGCGACTGAGACGACGAACCGGAGATTGGAGCGAACGAGCTTGTCGAGCGCCTCCTGATCGCCGGCGCGGATGTTCTGCGCCAGCCGCACTTCTTCATCACGCGAGATCAGCGGGTAGGCGCTGATATCACGCAAATACTGATCGAGCGAGCCTTCTTCGTACGACGACTTTTTCTTAATGGTGGCGGCCATACGTACAACGGCTCCTTGTGCAGCGAGTCCGCGGACAGAGCGAGCGTGGCACTCTACCCGGCGGACGGACTACGAGATCAGCTGATCGAGGGATGTGGCGAGCGTAAGGTGCAGGAAGTTCTCTATCGAATCCGCTCACCCAACCGCGTCCAGCGGATGTGCGTGAGCCAGGCGAAACTGCGATCAGAGGAGTCGGGCGAATAGCTGTAATAGATGACGAACGGTCGTCCCTTCACCAGCGAATCCGGCACGAAGCCCCAATAGCGGCTATCGAGGGAGTTATCTCGATTGTCGCCCAGAACAAAGTAGTTCCCATTTGGGACGACCAAAGGACCCCAGTTGTTTCGCGATGGATGATAGCCGGTAGCCGCCGCGGCGGTCTTCACGAGGTAATCTCGTTGCCACCGAAAATCCTCGGGCGCGGGGTCCATGTCGGGCTCGGTATGCTCGACGTATCGCTCAGCCAAGCTGGCACCATTTCGGATCAGTATCCCTTCTCGCATTTCCAGTGTGTCGCCAGGCACACCGACGAGACGCTTCACGAAATTCTTCGTGGGATCTTCCGGGTACTCGAAGACGATGACGTCGCCGCGATGAGGATCGCGAAGACGCGGCAGGCGCTTGTGCGTGAACGGAACCTCGGCGCCGTAGACGAGTTTGTTCACGAGCAGGAAGTCGCCAACCTGAAGCGTGTGCTCCATGCTTCCGCTCGGAATCTTGAACGCCTCGACGAAGAACGTGCGGATCACGCCGAACAGCACGACCGAGACGAGAAGGATCTTCGCCCACTCGGAGAGGAAGTCGAGACCGGAGCGACCGCGGTTGAGCTCGCGGAGCGCGTCCATGCGCTGCTGAGGCGTAATCGAACGCCCAGCGGCATCGACGCCGTCACCGATTGGAACTGACACTGACTCGTTCGAGCTCATCGATCGTCTACTCCCCTTCACTGCGCTGTCCGCGCGCCCATTGGAGATAGCGCGCCTCAGCAACCTCTGCCAGGTGCGGCGTCCCGTGTTTTGAACTCTCGGGTCGTTCAGTCCGGCGTTCCAAGATAGTTGTCGATCTGCGCGCGCTGCAGGGAACCTGAAAAATCCAAATACCCGACTTTGGTCTCAGAGTAGAACTCGTAGACCTCCCAACCGCCTTCCCGATGCCCATTCCCCGTTTGTTTTACGCCCCCGAACGGAAGATGTGCCTCCGCGCCGATGGTCGGCGCGTTGATGTACGTGATCCCGGTGTCGAGTTCGTTCATCGCCCGCATGGCGATGTTCACGTCGCGCGTGTAAACGGAAGACGATAGCCCGTACTTCACGTCATTGTTGACCGCGAACGCCTCATCGGCCGATCGAAAGCGTACTACAGAAAGAACGGGACCAAAGATTTCTTCCTGCTCCAAACGCATGCCCGGTTGTACACGAGTAAAGATTGTTGGCTCGAAGAAAAATCCTTTGCTCAGACCGTTGTCCTGTGGGCGCTGGCCGCCACACAACAGGTCGGCGCCCTCGCCTTGTCCGATATCGACGTACCGTTCGACCTTCTTGACCGAGTTTTCGTTGATCAGGGGGCCGACGTCGGTTCCCTCCTTACGTCCGTCACCCAGCTTCAACGCGCGCGCGCGGTCCACGAGCCGGCCGAGAAACTGATCGTGCACGCGATCCTGAAGGATCAAACGGCTGGTCGCCGTGCATCGCTGCCCAGTCGTACCGAAAGCGCCCCAGACGACCCCATCGAGCGCGAGGTCGAGATCGGCGTCATCGAAGACGATCATCGCGTTCTTGCCGCCCATCTCGAGAGACAGGCGCTTGTGCATGCGCCCACAGACCTCGCCGACGATACGACCCGTTTCCGTCGACCCGGTGAACGAGATCAGCGGGATGAGCGGATGATTGACGATCGCCGCGCCGGCCGCTTCGCCCTGTCCATGCACGAGCTGGATCACCTCGGGCGGCAGGCCGGCCTCGAGCATCACTTCGACGAGCACGTGGCCCGTGTGGGGCACGTCTTCGGCGGGCTTGAAGATGCAGGCGTTCCCGCACAACAAAGCGGGAAACATCTTCCACGTCGGGATCGCCATTGGAAAGTTGAATGGCGTGATGATTCCCGCGACGCCGATTGGCCGGCGGAAGCTCATCGCCCACTTGTTGCGCAGCTCACTCGGCACGGTGTGGCCGAAGAGCCGGCGCCCCTCGCTCGCCGCGTAGTACGCCGTGTCGATGCCTTCCTGGACGTCGCCGCGCGTCTCGGCGAGTGGCTTTCCCATCTCGCGCGTCATCAAATCCGCGATTTCGTCCTTGCGCGAAGCCAGCAGGTCGCCAATGCGGCGCAAGACATCGCCGCGCGCCGGCGCCGGCGTGCGCTTCCACACCTCGAAGCCGTTGCGCGCCGACTCGACGGCGCGCTCGACGTCCGCCGCTCCGGAAAGCGGGAAACGCCCGATCGCGTCGTTGAAGTCCGCGGGATTGCGATTCTCGAAGTACTCGCCGCCAATCGGCGGGACCCAGTCGCCGCCGATGAAATTCTTGAAAGTCTTCATTTCGGAATGTCGTTGGTGCACGCCCAGGTTGCTGGATGCTGCGGGTCGGGCCGTCCGTACCCGATGCGCGGCAGTACCTGAATGCTGCCGAGCACCATCCCCCACAAGATGAGCAGTAGGGAAAGGGTGTGCGCGCGCGGAGCTCGGTGGCGCCACGTCCACACACCACTCCAGATGCCGCTCGCTGTCACGATAGCCGTCGCGCCAAGATAACCGAAGAGGCCAGTGCCGCAGCGCGTGTCGTACGGCCAGATCAGCAGCGCTATGCCGGCCGCGACGGAGAGAAGCAGTCGCAAGTAGACCTGCCACCCGCGCGTCTCCCGGTCGACGCGCGGCTCGCCGGAGGGAAGCGCCGCTACGGGCGCGCGCGTCGGGGCCGCTGCCTTCCCCGCCGGGGCCTTGCCAGCCGGCGCACTCCCCGCCTGCGCGGCGGGCTTGCCAAGCAACGCATCGTCGGAGATCGACGCCAACTGCTTGTCGATCTTTGCGAGCTCCTTATCCCAATTGCGATCGGCCATCAGGCCACCGTTTCTCGCGCGAGCGCGTACCGCTCGATCTTCTTGTACAGGTTCGAGCGCGGCATGTCGAGCGCGCGCGCCGTCTCGGACACGTTCCAATCGAACTCGCGCAGCTTCGCGAGCAGAAATGCGCGCTCGGCCGCGTGCTTGAATTCCTCGAATGTCTTGCAATCGAGCAAAGAGCCGAGCCCGGCCTGCTCGGGATCGCGACGGCCGACGAGCCGGGCGACGTCGTCGCCGTTGATACGCGGGCCCGACGCCAGAATCAGCAACCGCTCGATCGTGTTGCGCAGCTCGCGGACGTTCCCGGGCCAATCGAGCTGCGACAGTCGTTCGACGGCATCCGGCGCCATCCCGCGCGGCGCGACGCCTTCACGCCGCGTCAGCACGTTGATGAAGTGACTGATCAGCAAGGGAATGTCCTCGCGGCGTTCGCGCAGCGGCGGGACGTGAATCGGCACGACGTTCAATCGATAGAACAGATCTTCGCGGAAATGATTCTCGGCGATCTCGCTCTCGAGATTCTTGTTCGTCGCGGCGAGAACGCGCACATCCACCTCCACCGGCTTCGACCCGCCGATGCGCGTGACCACGCCGTCCTGGAGCACGCGCAACACTTTCGCCTGCGCCGCCAGGCTCATGTCGCCGACTTCGTCGAGGAAGAGCGTTCCGCCGTGCGCCTGCTCGAATTTGCCCGCGCGATCGGCCACGGCGCCGGTGAACGATCCCTTCATGTGGCCGAACAGCTCGCTCTCGATCAATTCGCTCGGAATCGCCGCGCAGTTCACCTCGACGAACGGCTCGTCGGAGCGCGTCGACTGGGCGTGAATGGCGCGCGCGACGAGCTCCTTGCCCGTTCCATTCTCTCCCGTGATCAGGACGCGCGCCGGCGTCTTGGCCACGCGTTCGATCTTGTCGATCACGGCGCGCACGCCATATGACTTGCCGACGATCTCGTAACGGGACTGAATTGTCTCGCGAAGCCGCGCGTTCTCCTCGTGGAGGTCGAGGTGTTGGAGCGCATTGCGCAGCGTGACGAGAATACGATCGGTGTCGAGCGGCTTCTCGAGAATGTCGTAGGCGCCCAGTTGCGTGGCTTCGACGGCCGTCTGGATCGTCGCGTGCCCGCTGATCATCACCACGACGGCGCTCGGATCGATCTCCTTCAGCTTCTTCAGCGCCTCGACACCGTCGATCCCGGCCATCTTCACGTCGAGGAACACGAGATCGGGGCGCTGCTTCTGGTACTCGGTGATCCCGTCGACCGCGTTCGCCACCGCCCGAACGTCGTAGCCCTCGAACTCGAGAAGCTGGCCGAGCGCGGCGCGTATTCCCTGCTCGTCGTCGATGATGAGAATCCGTCGAGCCATCGTCTATTGCACCGTCTTGTACAGGGTGACCTTCCCGCGCGCTACGCGAATGTCACCCACGTACCGGGGGATCGGCAACGGGAGCGCGTCCGCGTCGACCCCCGTCGGGTGTGCTCCCCGCTCCACTCGCCGGACGAGCGACGCGACCATCGCGTGTGGCAGCGGCAGCTCGCGAATCCGGGCCTCTTGAATTTGGAACTCTGCCATCCCGGGAGAAACAGTTCGCAAGGTTCCGGTCAGAGTCACGCGCTCGCGGTCTCGGGTCACTCCAAGTATCGGCCCGAGCTCGCCCAATCCGCCGAGTTCGGACAGTCTGACGTTCGCGCGCATCGAAATCCGGTCACCGGCGCCCATCGCCTCGAGGCTGTCGGCGGGATCGACTGGGCGATGCGCCAGTTGCCGGAAGACGTACGACGCCGCGGCCCGAGCCGAGACGGTTTGAAAGACCTGTCCACGCGGCTGACTCAGCTGGTTGAGCGCTGTCGTCGCGCTATCGGCGGCCGCATCGGTCAGCGGTTGCCACGTCGCGACCGCGCTCGGGGCGGGCGACGAGCCGGCGCGAAAACGCTCCGGCAGCCAGCGGTCGCGCGTGAACCATCCAACGACGCAGGCCACGAGCAAGACGAACAGGCATCCAAGCCGGGCGATACATCCCATCGTCAGCTGCTCCGCAGCGGCGCCGACACCAAGGTGGTGTACCGGCCTCCGCTCGATGAAAGGTCGCTTTGCATGAGGTCGACCGAATGCACGATGAATTCCGTCGTGTAATCGATCCGCTTCGCTTCGCGCCAGAGCGCGCGCATGCGGTCGACGGGGAGCGGGTCACGGACCCGGGCCAGCGTCAGGTGTGGCCGAAATGGTCTGCCCTCGAGCTCGCAGCCGAGCGCCTCGAAGGCGACCTCGATGTCATGGTGCAGGAGCTCGAGCCGGGCTTCTTGACTCACCCCCATCCATACGACACGAGCCCGACGAAAGTTCGGGAAGGCGCCGATTCCGCCGACGGTCATGACCAGTTCGCGATGGTGAACGGCGGTCTTGGCGAGCGTTTCGGCCAACGCGTCGACACGCGATTCAGCCTGCTCGCCAAGAAATTTGAGCGTGAGATGGAGGCGGTCCTCGGCCGTCCAGCCGAGCTCCGGCGCGCACTGGCGGAGCGGCGCGGTGGCGGTCGCGATTTCGCGCTGCACCGGCGCGGGGAAGTTAATGGCGAGAAAGAGGCGCACCGGTCGACAGTTCGTTCAGCGCGCCGGAACGAAAGCCCCGTTGGTCGATCTCGATCTCCTGGTAGCCGACGGCTGTCAGGGCTTCCTCGACACGCCGGCGCGCGACGTCTTCGGACCAACGCGCGAGCTCTTGGCGCGACATCTCGACGCGCGCCTTCGCGCCGAAATGTCGCACGCGAAGGTCGCCCGTAATGCCGAGGGCTCGCAGCGCCGACTCGGCCTCCTCCACGCGACGGAGTCGACCGACGGTAACCGGAGTGCCATACGGAATCCGCGATGAGAGACAGGGCGACGACGGCTGCGACCAGGTGGGAAGCCCACGTGCCTTCGATCGATCGCGGATCTCGGCCTTGGTGAATTCGAGCGTGGCCAGGGGAGAGACGACTCCCTGCTCTCTTGCCGCGAGAGCGCCGGGTCGATGCCCCGTCAGATCATCGGCGTTGGTGCCGTCGGCCACCGTTTGGATACCGCGTGCGTGCGCTACCGGGATGACCCGGGACCAGAGCTCCGACTTGCAGAAGTAGCATCGGTTCGTCGGATTCGCCGCGTAGCGTGGATCGTTCAGCTCGTCGGTGTCGATCTCAACGACGTGAAGCCCGATGTGATCGGCAACGGCTTTGGCCGCCGTCCATTGCGCCTCGGGATACGACGCGCTTCGCCCGATGACGCCAACGACGCCATCGCGTCCGAGCGATTCGACGGCGACGGCGGCGAGGTACGCCGAATCCACACCACCACTGAACCCGATCGCGATCGAGCCGCGTGAGACAAGCCAATCGACCAGCCGGGCTTCCTTCGCCACGGCCAAGCTCGAGACGTCCTCAATCATGGACGAAAGCTAACGGCGTGCGCGAAGCTACCCCGGCCAATGCATTTTGTAGATATGGCATCCCGAGAGAAGACCAAAAACCCCCGCCGGGAGCGGATGTTGGCGTCGCCCAGGTTCGACGGGCGCGTTTTCCGGAACACTCATCCAGTGTCCGCCGGATTGAAGCCCGGCGTCGAGCGGCCGACGATGCGCGATTTCCTCTGCCCCGATGAGCACCGAATTCCGTCGACGCCGCTGCCGCTAGTCGATCCGCGTTCGACATGGGGCGCGCGTCCGTCGTCCGGTCTGCGCGTGACCTGGCTCGGACATTCGACGCTTCTCATCGAGATCGACGGCGTGCGCGTGTTGACCGATCCCGTGTGGGGAAATCGCGTGTCGCCGGTCGCCTTCGCCGGCCCGAAACGCTTCCACCCACCGCCCGCTCCGCTCGACGCGTT
>DATLPC010000019.1:0-6437 GCA_035535975.1 Gemmatimonadaceae bacterium
AGACAAAGCGAATGATCGACCGGGTGCGCACCTTCGCCGGCTACCGCGAGTACCCCAAGTACGGGATGGTGAGTCGCTATTTCCTATATAAGAAGGCGTTGCTGAACGAGGCCGACCTCCTCGTGCGGAATGATGTGCTCCGAGACAAGGAGGACATCTTTTATCTCACGCTCCGGGAACTACGCGACGTCGTGCGCACGCAGCGGGTCGACGCCCAGTTGATTCGTGAGCGACGGGACGAGTTCAAGTGGTACCAGACGCTTACGCCGCCCCGTGTGCTCACGTCTGAAGGCGAAGCGATCGCAGGCTCGTATCGGCGAGACGATCTGCCGTCCGGCGCGCTCGTCGGCCTGGCCGTCTCGGCGGGGATGGTCGAGGGCCGGGCGCGCGTGGTTCACGACATTGCGGACGCCGAGCTCGAGCCGGATGACATTCTGGTCACGGCTTACACTGACCCGAGCTGGACACCGTTGTTCGTGGTCGTGAAAGGACTGGTGACGGAGGTGGGCGGCCTCATGACGCACGGCGCGGTGATCGCCCGCGAATACGGGCTGCCGGCTGTCGTCGGCGTCGAGCAGGCGACGCGGCTGATCCGCGACGGTCAGCGCATCCGTGTCGACGGGACGACCGGGTACGTCGAGATTTTGGCGTAAATCCGGGCGAGCGCTACGGAGCGCGCTTGGCCGTCGCGTTCACGACGTCGCTGTCGAACGTGAAGATCCGTTTCCAGTCGTCCTTCATGCTGATCACAATCCAACCTTTCTGCTTCGCGTCGTCGTACAGCGCCTGGGTGAAAGTTCCGACCTTGCTATCGGCCAACCCCTGCGCGGGGCCGTACGCATACTCGCGTTTGGCGTCATCGTGTAACACGAGCATGGCGAGACGGTCGCCTGACCCAGCCTTCGTGTACTCGAGCATTTGCCGGTCGCCCGTCGAGTTGCCGAACGCGGCGTACGGCTGCCTTCCGATGATGAGGTGAATTCCTTCAGGCTTGCCCGCGTTGTCGTCGTTGAGCAACAGCTTTGGCTCTTTGGTGAGCTTCGGTCGACCCTTTTCGTCGTAGCCGTATTTCACGCCGGCCTGGGTGCCGACCACTTGCTCCGGCGGGATTCCGTACATCTCGTCCGCGAGCACGCGTACAAAGTCCTGGCCGCCGCCGGTGACGATGTAGGTCTTGTAGCCATTGTCGCGGAGATATTTGAGTACGTCGAGCATCGGCGCGTAGGCGAGCTCGGTGTAACGCCGCCCCCAGTGCGGATTCTTCGTCGTGTCGATCCACTGTTTCACGTCGGTCTGGAACTGCTCGGTGCTCATTCCCGAGAGGGTCGCGAAGAGGGCCTTCTCCAACTCTGCCTTCGGCAGCTTGGCGATGGCCTCGCGGTTTCCGGTGAGTATTGTCTTGAAGGGTTCGACCGTTGCGAGCCCGGGGCGGCTTTTCACCAACGCCGGCACGCGGTCGAGACAGTACAGGACCTGCGTGTACATGGGCTGCTCCGGCCACAGCGTGCCGTCCTGATCAAACACGGCGATGCGTTCGCCGGCGGGGACGAAGGTCGGACGACCCTGGCTGGTTGTCGCCTCGACAAAATCGACGATCGCCTTCTTCGCGGCACCGTCATTCCATGAAGGCAGTGGATCGGTCTGCGCCACAAGGCGGGTGGTACTCGCGATGAGGAGCGCGGCAACAGAGTAGATCAGTGCCAGACGGCGAGTAAACCGATGTGTCGAATGCGGTGTGCTCATTGGATGATCCTATCACGACGCCGACGCCTACCGCATTTATGGTAACCGCGCCGTTGGTCGACGCCGCTCCGACCAAGGTCCACCTCTTCGCGTGGCCGCGTTTCCGCAAATCGGCTATGAGCACATCGTCGCATCATCATCTCCAGCCATTCCCGCCGTTACAGGCGCCGTGACTAGATTTTGTGTCGTTCTCACATCCGCTATGTACATTCCCAGCTCTTTCGCCGAGCGTGACGTCGCGACGCTGTTTGCGTTCATTGAGGCGCATCCGCTTGCCACGCTCGTCACCACGAGCCCCACGGATGGGCTGATCGCGACCCATCTTCCGCTCGTGCTCGACCGCAACGACGGCCCGACCGGAGTTCTCCGTGGGCATCTCGCCCGCGCCAACCCGCACGCCCGCGTGTTCGCCAACGATGTTACGAGCGCGTTGGTGATGTTCTTGGGACCGGACGCCTACGTCACCCCGACGTGGTATCACACCAAGAAGGAAACGGGCCGCGTCGTTCCGACCTGGAATTATGTCGCCGTGCATGCCTACTGCACGCTGCGCACGTTCGATGATCCGCACGACCTGCGGCCGCATCTCGAGAGACTCACGCACGAACACGAATCCGGTCGTCCTGATCCGTGGCACGTGGACGACGCGCCCGAGGACTACCTCGTGACGCAGATGAAGGCGATCGTCGGCGTACGTCTCGACATCGATCGACTCGAAGGCAAGTGGAAGATGAGTCAGAATCGATCGGAGGCTGACGTCTCCGGCGTCATTCATGGCCTGAGCATGTCGGACAACCCGCGGGACCGACAAGTCGCTCAGATCGTCGATGAGCGCTCTGCGTGACTCTTCTCTCGCTCTCCAACATCGGCGTTTCGTTCGGCGCGACGGAGCTCTTCAAGAACATCACCTTCACCGTCGCCGAAGGCGAACGGTGGGGCATCATCGGCCGCAACGGCGCCGGCAAAACGTCGATCTTCAAGCTCATCACCGGAGAGCTCGAGCCCACGGTGGGGAGTGTCGCGCGGAAGCCGGGACTGCGCCATGCCCTGCTCGACCAGCATCGCGCGTTCGAGGGCGCGACGACGGTCTGGGAAGCCGGTGCGGCCGCGTGGCGCGATGTCATCGCCATCGAGAAACGCATCGCCGAGCAGGCAATCGAGTTGGGTGAGCTCGGGGAACGCGTCTCCGACGCGTTCCTTGAAAGATTCGGGCACGACCAGGAGCGCTTCGCCGACCTCGGCGGCTACATCTATCACGCCCGCGTCGACGCGGTGCTTCAAGGGTTGGGCTTCGACGCCGAAGAATCCAAGACGCGCCCCGTGTCGACGCTGTCGGGCGGAGAGCGAGGACGCGTTGGCCTGGCGGCGCAGCTCATCGCGCCCGCCGACCTGCTCCTTCTCGACGAGCCCACCAACCACCTCGACTTGGATACCACGACGTGGCTCCAAGAGTGGCTCCACGACGCGAACGAAACGGTCATCGTCGTGTCGCACGATCGTGCGTTCATGGACGCCATCTGCACCCACATCCTCCATGTGGAAGGGCGCACGAGCGAGTGGTACAAGGGCAATTACAGCCAGTTCGTCCCGCAGCGCGCCGAGCGACGTCTCTCACGCGAGCGCGAGCTCGAGAAGCAGCGCGCGTACGTGAAGAAGGAAGAGGAGTACATCCGGCGGAACATCGCGGGCGTCAATTCCTTCCAGGCAAAAGGAAAGCGGAAGCGGCTGGAGCGCCTGCCGCGTCTCGCGCCTCCGCCGGGGGACCCGGCGGCGATGGACCTCAAGTTCGAGCTGGCTGAGCGCGGCGGCGACCAAGTGATCGCCGTGAAGGATCTGACGGTCGAAGTGCCCGGGCGCACTCTCGTCGAAGATTTCACGGCGGTGCTGCGACGAAACGACTTCGTCGCGCTCATCGGGCCCAACGGCGCGGGCAAGTCATCGCTCATCTCCACGATCATCGGCGACCGCGAGCCGGCGAGTGGCGAAGTGAAGATCGGCGGGTCGATCACGGCCGCGTGGTTTCGCCAGGATCTCGGTGACCTTCCGCTGCGGAAGACATTGTTCGATGCAATCCAGGATCAACGACCGCTGTGGACGCGAGGCCAGATACAGAACTGCCTCGGCGCGTTTGGCTTTAGCGGCGACGAAGTGCAGCGCGAGATCGGTACGCTCAGTGGAGGCGAGCGGGCGCGCGTCGCGCTCGCGCTCATGACGCTCGCCCGCGCCAATCTCCTCATCCTCGACGAGCCGACCAACCATCTCGACGTCGAGAACATCGAGGCACTCGAAGACGCACTCGACGAATACGACGGCTCGGTGCTCCTCGTGAGCCACGACCGGGCATTTCTCCGCGAGGTTGCGACGCGCGTCTGGGCCTTCGACGGGACGCACCTCAGGGACTTCGATGGCCCATTCGTCGAATGGGAAGAAGCGCGCGCGCGCCGCGCGGAGAAGGCTTCGTGAAAAAGATCGGCTTCCTCTCCTTTGGTCATTGGAACGCGTCTCGGCAATCAGCCACGCGGTCGGCGCGCGACGTTCTACAGCAGTCGATCGAGCTGGCGGTGGCGGCGGAGGAGCTCGGCGCGGACGGCGCCTACTTTCGCGTCCACCACTTTGCGCAACAGCTCTCCTCGCCCTTCCCACTTCTCGCGGCGGTCGGCGCCAGGACGAGCCATATCGAGATCGGAACTGCCGTCATCGACATGCGCTACGAGAACCCGTTCTACATGGTCGAGGACGCGGGCGCGGCGGACCTGATCAGCAACGGTAGACTCCAGCTCGGCATCAGCCGCGGCTCCCCGGAGCAGGTCATCGAAGGTTGGCGTCACTTCGGCTACACGCCACCACAGGGCGGAACCGATGCGGACATGGGCCGTCGTCATGCCGAGGTTTTTCTCGAGCTTCTCAAAGGCGATGGGTTCGCCCGGCCCAATCCACGGCCGATGTTTCCAAACCCGCCCGGGCTCCTTCGCCTCGAGCCGCATTCGGAGGGATTGCGCGACCGTATCTGGTGGGGCTCAGCTTCCAATGCAACCGCGGTGTGGGCCGCGCAACACGGAATGAACCTGCAAAGCTCGACACTCAAGGCAGACGAGTCGGGCGAGCCGTTTCACGTCCAGCAGGCTCGCCAGATCCGCCTCTTTCGCCAGGCGTGGACGGATGCCGGACATTCGCGGGTGCCGCGTGTCTCCGTGTCTCGATCAATCTTCGCGTTGATGAACGATCGCGACCGCATGTACTTCGGTCGCGACGAAAGCAACGATCAAATTGGAAACATCGACAACATGCGGGCGATCTTTGGTCGGTCCTATGCGGCCGAGCCGGACGTGTTGATCGAAGAGTTGAAAGGAGACGAGGCCATCGCCGAGGCGGACACCCTACTGCTGACAGTGCCCAACACGCTCGGCGTCGAATACAACGCGCACGTCCTCGAGTCGATCCTCACGAACGTCGCGCCGGCTCTGGGCTGGCGGTAGCCAACCTCTCCGCTCGCCTCACCGGCCCGCTCCCGTCAGCCGCGTCGGCTGCAGTTGGAGCGCCGCTCCTCCCACGTCTGGCTGACGAAAGGTCCAGCGCTGCGACAGCAGCTCCGACAGCGGTTGCGCGATCGCGCTGGTCGCGCGTGGATCACGCCACGCCTCGGCGGACATCTGCGAGCCGGGAATGACGGCGACTCGCACGAATTGCGCGGTCCAATCGATCGTTGAAGAAGGAATCCTCAGCATCGCGCGCATCCCCGGCGGCACCCTGCCGAGTCTCTGCTGCATTTGTCCGCCGACGAGATAGACATCCACGTACACCGTCGCCTGGTTGTCGAATTGCAGCACGTCGGACGGCGACTCAGTCGTTCTGAGCGCCGTAGCACTTTCGGGGCGTTCAATCTCCGTGACCGGATATTGCCGTCCGGCACACGCGCCGATGCAAAAGGGCACGACACATACAGCGGCGAGCCCGAGGCGGGAGAGTTCCGAAGCCTTTGAAACCATCGATTGGTTGCGTCGCGTACGCATGGTATCCCCGTATGAGAAGAAGCGCTTGCCGCCATCACCTCTTCCCATAGCGCGCAAAACAGAACCAAACCCGCTCACGGAGTGTCTGATTCCTCGTAGCTCGTGGCGTCGGCCCGGTTTTCGTCCCCTTCCCTCCCCGCCCGGTATCGATTTTGAGCGAACGATGCTTGAACAGCCAACGAAGGATGTGACGGATCTCCTGCGCGCCTGGGGCGCGGGAGACGCTCAGGCAAGCGAAGCCGTGGCCCCGCTCGTATATGGCGAATTGCGCCGACAGGCTGGGCTGGCCCTGCGTCGTGAGGGCGAAGGACATACCCTCCAGACCACGGCGCTCGTGCACGAAGCGTGGCTGCGACTCGATGCGCAGCGCGACATGCACTGGGATAGCCGGTCGCAGTTCTTTGCCGTCGCCGCACAGATCATGCGGCGCATCCTCGTGGACCACGCGCGCCGCCGCCACGCGCTCAAACGCGGTGCCGCGCCGACACAAGTGACCCTCGGCGCCGTCGACCGCGAGGACCAGCGGAACGGTGCATCCGGCGCGCCGCGATCCTCGCTCGACCCGGTCGATCTTCTCGCCCTTGACGACGCACTGGCGCACCTCGCCGCGTTGGATCCGAATAAGGCGCGGCTCGGCGAGCTACGCTACTTCGCGGGCCTCAGCATGTCGGAAGCCGCCGAGGC
>DATLPC010000020.1:0-27849 GCA_035535975.1 Gemmatimonadaceae bacterium
AGCGCGGAGAGAGTGGTGGGGGCGGGTCGCATCGTAACCTGTTCGCGGAGAACGCCGCGACAGGATGGCCGATCGATGGCACCGGCGCCAGTGTCGGGCCGTAGACAGAGCATGCCGCGCTGCACAGACTTCGAGTCTCCCTCCAAATGTCGCAGGAGAACGGCTATGCGTTTCCGTCCCACCGCCGCAGCGTTGATCGTCGGCCTGGCTTCGATCGCGAGCGCTCAGGGCGCCGTCGCCAAGCGGCCAGTCCGCGTCGGCGACATGTATCGCGTCAAGAACGTGAACGACCCGCAGCTTTCACCGGATGGGAAGTGGGTCGCGTACACGGTGACCACGACCGATTCGGCGAAGGACAAGAGCGACACGGACATTTGGATGACGTCGTGGGACGGCAGCCAAACCATTCAGGTGACGTCGTCGCCCGATGGCGAGAGCAGTCCGCGTTGGAGTCCGGACGGACGATATCTGGCGTTCATTTCGTCGCGGCAGGCGGGGAAGGGCGGTCAGCTCTGGCTGCTCGACCGGCGGGGCGGTGAGGCGAAGCGGGTCACGGAGCTGAAGACTGGTATTCGCCAATACGAGTGGTCGCCGGACAGCAAGCGTCTCGCGCTCGTGATGAGCGATGTCGCGCCCGACGCGGACACGACGAACAAGAAGCCGAAACCGATCGTCGTCGATCGTCTCCACTTCAAGAGCGACGCCGGCGGCTACCTCGATTCCACGCACACGCACATCTACCTGTTCGATCTCGAGACGCGGCAGACGACAAACCTGATTCCGGGTCTCTATGACGAGGGCGAGCCGACCTGGTCGCCGGACGGGAAGTGGATTGCGTTCGAGAGCAAACGAGTTGCGGGGGATCTCGATCGATCGAACAACTCCGACGTCTACGTCATCGAAGCGCGGGCCGGCGCGACGCCGAAGCAGCTCACGAACTTCGATGGTCCGGATGGCGGCCCACTGGCGTGGAGTCCGGACGGGTCGCTGCTTGCCTATTTGCGGGGGAGCGACGCGAAGTTCAGCGCCTACAACGAGGACAGACTCGCCGTCATTCCGGCGACCGGCGGCACGCCGCGCGTTCTAACGGAATCGCTCGATCGTCCGGTGCGCGATCCGCAATTCACCGCCGACGGAAAATCGATCGTTTTCATGTATGCCGACGACCGCGCGCAGTACATCGGCAGGATTCCCGTCGCCGGCGGCGCGGTGCAGAAGTTGGTCGACGGGCGCCGCGTACTGGGTGCGTACTCGATGATCGCGGACGGAAAGGTCGCGGTGCTCAACGGCACCGCCAACACACCCTCCGAGGTTTTCGCGTTGGAAAACGGCGCGCTGCGGCAGCTGTCCCATCAGAACGACGCGTGGCTCAAGGAAGTGCAGCTCGCCACGACTGAAGACATCAGCTTCAAGGCAAAGGACGGCAACGAAGCGCACGGTCTTTTGGTGAAGCCGATCGGATATGTGGCCGGTCAGAAATACCCGCTCTTGCTTCGAATTCACGGCGGACCGAACGGCCAGGATCAGCATGCATTCAGTCTCGAACGCGAGCTGTTCGCCGCCAACGGCTATGCCGTGCTCAACGTGAACTATCGTGGGAGCAACGGCCGGGGTGAGAAATATCAGCAGGCCATTTTCGCGGACTGGGGTAACAAGGAAGTGGTGGATCTCCTGGGCGGGGTCGACTACGTCGTCTCGATCGGCGTTGCCGATCCCGACCGGCTGGGCATCGGCGGTTGGAGCTATGGCGGGATCCTCACCGACTACACCATTGCCACGACCAACCGGTTCAAGGCGGCGATCTCGGGGGCGGGCAGCGCGCTCCAGCTCTCGATGTACGGATCGGACCAGTACATCTACCAGTACGAGCACGAGTTGGGGGCGCCGTGGAAGTCGCAGGACCTCTGGATCAAGCTGTCGTATCCATTTTTCCACGCCGACCGGATTTCGACGCCGACGCTGTTCATGGGCGGCGACAAGGACTTCAACGTCCCAGTGATCGGTGGGGAGCAGATGTACCAGGCGCTACGCAGCTTAAACGTCCCGACCCAGTTGATCGTCTATCCTAACCAGCATCACGGTCTTTCGATTCCCAGCTTCAACTACGACAGGCTGCAACGTTACGTGGCCTGGTACGACCGGTTCCTGAAGAACGCTCCGGTGCAAGCCGGAACGGGCCGCCGGAAATGATGTAGGATTCACAAACTCTCTTTCGCACTTTCGAGGTTACCGCTCATGCGACGAATGCTCGCCTCCGTCCTTCTCCCGCTGGCCGCGGCCGCTCCGCTTGCCGCCCAGCAGTTCGAGGGAACGGTCAACATGAAGATGACGGGCACTGGCCCCGCCGCCGAGGGGATGATGATGCGGGTCGCCATCAAGGGCGATCAGCAGGTCACGATCATCACCCTGCCCGCCAACGCCGGACCGATGGCGGGGCAGGAAGTTCGCGCGATCATGGATCCGAAGACGCAAACGGTCACGACGCTCATGCCGATGCCTCCCGGAATGGGCGCGATGGCCGGAATGCCCGACGCGAAAGGCATGAAAATGATCGTCGATCTTTCGAAGGTGCGCAGCGACGCCTCGACGTCGAAGGCCGACATCAAGAAACTCGGCACGACCCAGAAGATCGCCGGCCTGTCGTGCGACGATTACCAGATCACGGACGAGAACGGGAAGGGGGTCAAGGCGTGCATCACGTCGAGCCTCGGCCGGTTCATGCTCCCCGACATGAGCGGTGGCATGGGTCGCCGCGGCGGTGGCGGCGGACAGCCCGCCTGGGCCAAGGCCTTCGGCGATCGCCCGGCGTTTCCGCTCAAGGTCGTCGCGGATGACGGCAGCACGTCGATGGAAGTGACGTCGGTGGAGCGCGCGCCGGTTGCGGCGAGCCTGTTCGAGATTCCCGATGGCTACGTCGACATGTCCGCGATGATGCGCGGACGGAGCGGCGGACTCTAAACGCTACAGGGCGCGGCGAAGGAAGGTCAGCGCCACGCCGTCGCGAAAGAAATCAGGAACGCGGGCCTCGTCCCGGAAGCCATGCTGTCGCAGCAGCGCCAGCGTGGTTCCGAGGGCGGGGTCGTCAGGCATTTCAGCGAGCAGAAAGTCGGCGCCGGAACCGCGCGTCGCCCCCGCCACTGCGTCCATGAGACGCATGCCGACATCCTCGAGATCGACGCCGGGCGCGAGCACCGCCATGTGCACGCGGGCCCCGCGAGCCGTGCCGGCAATCGTCCCGAACAGCGCGAGCGCGGCAACGGTACCGTCGCGCGCGATGACCAGGGCACGGTGCTCGGGATCATTTCCCCGCTCGGCGAGCTCCAACACCTCGAGCGCCCGATCGATGTACGGCGTGATCCCAAGCGCGCCCATGAGCAGCACGCGGGTCGCTTGGGAGTCTTCGGGTTGGAGCGGCCTGGGATCGAGCGCGAAGTAGCCGGTCACGACTCAGATTTGCAGCGCCCGCCCGAGTGTCGCCAGGGCCGCTTCCTTTGTGACTTCGGAAAGCGTCGGGTGGGCGTGCACGGTCTCACCGATGTCGTCGGCCGACGCGCGATACTCGAGGCCCAGCACCACTTCGGCAATGAGCTCCGAGACGTTCGGTCCGATCATGTGCGCGCCGAGGATCTCGTCGGTCTTCGCGTCGGCGACGAACTTCACGAAGCCGGTGGCGTCGCCGAGTGAACGCGCGCGTCCGTTGGCGGAAAAAGGGAAGCGGCCCGTTTTGTAAGCGCGGCCGCTTTCCTTGACCTGCGTTTCGGTGAGTCCGACCGAGGCGATTTCCGGCCAGGTGTAGACGACGTTGGGGATCGACTTGTAGTGCATGTGCACCCGCTTGCCGGCGATCACCTCGGCGGCGATGACGCCTTCTTCCTCGGCTTTGTGCGCGAGCATGGGTCCGGGAACACAGTCGCCGATCGCGTAGACGTGCGGGAGGTTGGTGCGCATCTGATCGTCGACGAGGATCTCTCCGCGCTTGCCGAGGTCGAGGCCGAGCGCGGCGGCGTCGATGCCCGTCGTGGCGGGACGTCGGCCGACGGAGACGAGGACATGATCGCCCTCGAGACGCTCGGTTTTTCCGTCGTGCTCGACGTCGACGAACACGCCGTTCTCGGTGACGCCGCCGTTGGTGACGCGTGTGCTGGTGCGGATGTCGAGTCCCTGTTTTCGCAGCGTGCGGTCCGCTTCCTTGATCACGTCAGCGTCCATCCCCGGCAGGATCGTCGGCATCAGCTCGACGACGGTGACAGCGGCGCCGAGTCGTTTCCAGACGGAGCCGAGCTCGAGGCCGATGACGCCACCGCCGATGACGATGAGGTGTTTCGGGACCTGCGGGATGGTGAGGGCGCCGATGTTGGAGAGGACGCGGTGCTCGTCGAATTTGAGGAAAGGGAGTTGGATTGGTACGGAGCCGGTGGCAATGATGACGTCTTTTGCCTGGTAGGCGGCGATTTTTTTCGCGGGGGGGGGCCCCGCGCTCCCAACCACCTCGACCTCCACGATATTCCCCGGCCGCAGCGTCCCTCGCCCCTTCGCCCACGTGATCTTGTTCTTCCGGAACAGAAACTCGATTCCGCGCGTGTTCTGCGCCACGACCTCGTCCTTCCGCTGCAACATCGTCGCGAGGTCCAGCGTCAACGAGCCGATACCGATTCCGTGCGCCGCCGCGGCATGCTGCGCGAATTCGTAATGCTCGGAGGACGTCAGCAACGCCTTGGATGGAATGCATCCGACGTTCACGCACGTGCCGCCGAGCGTCTTGTCCATCTCGACGCACACGGTCGAAAGTCCGAGCTGCGCCGCGCGAATCGCGCCGACGTAGCCACCGGGTCCGCCGCCGATGATGACGACGTCCACTGAGATCGGGGAATTACTGTTTGCGGGTTCCATGTCGAGAGAAAAATGCCCGCCGCTCAGTCCGCGGCGGGCCGTCACATCAATCGATCAGCATTGACGCCGGATCTTCCATCAGCTCCTTCACACGAACGAGGAAGAGCACGGCCTGTTGACCATCGATGATTCGGTGGTCGTACGAAAGCGCGACGTACATCATCGGGCGAATCTCGACCTTGCCGCCAACCGCCATCGGCCGTTCCTGAATTTTGTGCAGCCCGAGGATGCCGACTTGCGGGAAGTTGATGATCGGCGTCGAGATCAACGAGCCGAACACACCGCCGTTCGTGATCGTAAACGTGCCGCCGGTGAGATCGTCCATCGTCAGCTTGCCGTCACGCGCCCGCTTGGCGACCGCGCCGATCTCGCGCGAGATGTCGATCATGCCGCGTCGGTCGGCGTCCTTGATGTTCGGTACGACGAGCCCCGCGTCCGACGCGACCGCGATGCCCATGTTCACGTAGTGCTTGTAGACGATCGCGTCGCCGTCGATCTGTGCGTTGACGACCGGATACGTCTTGAGCGCCATGCACGCCGCTTTCACGAAGAACGGCATGAACGAGAGCTTCACCCCGTGCTCCTTCTCGACGCGCTCCTTGAGCCGCTCGCGGACCGCGCTGACGGCCGTCATGTCGATCTCGTTGAACGTCGTCAGGTGGGCCGTGGCGTGCTGCGACTCGAGGAGATGCTCGGCGATACGCTTTCGCCGCGTCGACATCTTCTCGCGCGTCTCCCGTTGGCCGTCGGCCGTCGGCGGTGCCGGCCGCGGAGCGGGAGCCGGCGCCTGAGTTGGCGAAACCGCGGGCTGCGCCGACGGAGGCGCGGCAGTCGCCGGACGCTGGGTGCTCGCGGCCGCTTCGAGTACGTCGGGCTTGCTGATCACGCCGCCACGTCCGGTCCCCTGAACGCGCGACAGGTCCACCCCCATCTCGCCGGCCGTCTTTTGCGCGGCTGGGCCGGCGCGGATCTCGACGGACGAGGCGGCGGCCGGCGGCGGGGGAGGCGGAGGGACCACAGGCGTTGATTGCGGCTGATTGCGAGGCGGCGCGGGCGCCGCCGCCGGAGCGGTCTTTGGCGCCACGGGCTGGGCCGCGGCCGTCGCGCTTTCGTCGATCTCAGCGAGCAAGTCGTCGACGTGGACGACGTCTCCTTCGGCATGGGCGCGCTTGGTCAGCACGCCGCCATTCATGGCCGGCACTTCGACCGTAATCTTGTCCGTCTCCAGCTCCACGAGCGTGTCGCCGGGAGCGACGGCGTCACCTTCTTTTTTCAGCCAGCGCGATACGGTGGCCTCCACGATCGACTCACCGAGCGGCGGGACTTTGATGGACGTCATTCACACTAACCCGAGACGGTAGGCTAACTTCCCCCCCAGACGGCCGGAATATAACCCGATCCAAGTGCGCGCACTGACGATCTCCAGTCACGGCGGACTCGATGCGCTCGAGTTACGTGACGACCTCCCCGTGCCAGAGCTTCGCGGTTCGGCGGACGTGCGCGTACGCGTGCGGTCCGCGGCGCTGAACCATCTCGATCTGTTCATGCTCGGCGGCCTTCCAGGGGTCACGATCAAGCCGCCGTGGCCGGTTGCCTCCGACGCGTGCGGAATCATCGACGCCGTCGGGCCCGACGTGAAGACGGTCGCTGTCGGCGACTACGTCGTCGTCAATCCCGGGCTGAGCGACCGAACCTGCGAGTACTGCCGCGATGGCGAGCAGCCGCTCTGTCCGCGCTTCGGCATTCTGGGCGAGCACTTTCCCGGTACAGCGGCGGAGTATGTCGTCGTGCCCGCCGTGAACGTTCGCACGATCCCCGCGTCTGTCGCGACGGACATCGGCGCGGCATTTACGCTCGCGACGTTGACTGCTTGGCGAATGGTCGTGTCGCGCGCGCGCGTGGAAGCCGGCGAAGAAGTGCTGATCTGGGGAATCAGCGGCGGCGTCGCGCTTGCCGCGCTCCAGATCTGCAGACAGATCGGCGCCCGCGTGTGGGCCGTCTCCGGTAGCGACGAAAAGCTCGAGCGCGCGAAAGCATTGGGGGCCGACGTCGTGCTGAATCGCAACCAAGTCGACGTCGGGCGCGCGGTTCGCGAGCGAACGGGCAAGCGCGGCGTCGACGTCGTCGTCGACAACGTCGGCCAGGCGGTATGGGCGCAGTCGCTGTTCGCACTGGGCCGTCGCGGCCGACTGGTCACTTGCGGCGCGACGTCCGGTCCCATCGTCGAGACAGACGTTCGTCGATTGTTCTGGAACCAGTGGACGATCATGGGTTCGACGATGGGCAACGACGCCGAGTTCGACGCGGTGGTCGACGAGCTTCGTGCCGGGCGGCTCATCCC
Organism: Gemmatimonadaceae bacterium; assembly: GCA_035535975.1. Lineage (GTDB taxonomy): Bacteria > Gemmatimonadota > Gemmatimonadetes > Gemmatimonadales > Gemmatimonadaceae > JAQBQB01. The sequence goes on from DATLPC010000020.1 coordinate 7,232, forward strand.
TCCCGTCGATTCGGTCTATTCGCTCGACGACGGCCGCGCGGCGTTCGAACGGCTCGCGGGTGGGGAGCACTTTGGCAAAGTCGTGATCAAAGTTTCATGACGGAAGAGACGGCGCGCTACGAGCCGCGGGAGGAGCGGGACATCCGGGAGCAGTACGGCGCCGGCCAACAACCTGCGTGCCCGCGCGACGGGACAGTAATGACGGCGCGATCGATCGGCGGCGGCTCGTTCGGTCTCGGGTATGCCCGCAAACGAGAGTGGTTGATTTGCCCGACGTGCAAGCGGAGCGTGATCTTCGATCTGAAACGCGGCACGCGGAACTGACGCCGATTACCCGCTCCGGCCAGGCCGCGTAGATTCAACGTCGATGCAACAGCCAGATACCGCGAACTTCAGCGATCGTCTCCAGACGAGCGTCGCGCAGGTGTTCGGACAAACGCTCCCCGCACTGATCGGCGCGCTCGTCATCGTCTTCGCCGGCTATCTCCTGGCGAAGGTGCTCGAGAAGCTCACCGAACGCGGTCTACGTCGCATTCGCCTCAACCATTTGTTGGCGCGCGGCGGTGTAATTCAAGCGGTCGAGCGATCGGGAACGCATGTCAACCCGACGCGCGTCTTGGCGAATCTGGTCTTCTGGCTCGTGATGTTCACCGTGATTCTCCTCGCGGCGAACGCGCTGGGACTCGACTCGCTCGCCAACGTGGTCTCGACGCTCGTGAGCTACATCCCGAGCGTCATCGCGGCGATCGTCATCATCCTCGTCGGGATCGTGCTAGGCGGCTTCGTCGAGGGCCTCATCGCGGCGTCGGCAGGCGCCGTCCATGGCGGTCGCGCGCTCGCCCGTCTCGGCCGCGGTGGCGTGATTCTGCTCGCTGTGTTCATGGCACTCCAAGAGCTCGGGATCGCGACGGACATCGTGACGACGGCGTTCGCGATTCTGTTCGGCGCGATCGCGTTGGCGTTGGCGTTGTCTTTCGGCTTGGGGAATCGGGAGCTGGCGGGCGAGATCACCCGCCAATGGTATGAGCGCTATCGTCGCGAGCGCGCCGAGTCGATGGCCCGCGAGCGGCTCGAGGAAGAGGCCGCGGAGGCGGAGATGGATGCCGAGGAAGAGGCCGACCGTCTCCGCCACACACCGCCGCGCTCAGCGCCGCCGGCGTCGCCAGAGTAGTCGTCGGTCGTTCCCCTCGTGCGCGTTGGCGCGGCGGCCCTGCTCGGCCATGAGGCGTTTTGAAGGTCCGAATTCGCTTCGAACGATGTCGGGGCTGCTTCGATAAATAACCGAACTCAACCAAGGTGATTGACCGGCGGATTTACGGGCTTTGTTCGCCCAGAAAATGCTGGCCAAATCCGACCACATAAAATCTTGGAAATAAACGACTTGCGACCGTAGCAAACGGTTGCATTGAAGGGCGTTTTCGGGTTAAATTGAGAGGTCTCCCCGCCCCCTCGATGGTTACCCCTACATGACCGCTCCGAACAACCGCGAACGCATCCTTCCGCGCCTCATCGACGACGAGATCAAAGAGTCGTTCATCAACTACTCGATGAGCGTCATCGTGTCGCGCGCCTTGCCCGATGTGCGCGACGGACTGAAGCCCGTGCACCGCCGAGTGCTGTACTCGATGTTCGACACTGGGCTCGTTCCAGGACGGCCGTACAAGAAATCAGCGACGGTGGTCGGCGATGTGTTGGGCAAGTATCACCCGCACGGCGATCAGTCGGTCTACGACGCCCTTGTGCGTATGGTGCAGGACTTCTCGCTGCGCTATCCGCTGATCGATGGGCAGGGGAATTTCGGTTCTGTCGACGGCGACCCGGCGGCCGCGTATCGGTACACCGAATCCCGGCTGATGCCGATCGCGATGGAGATGTTGGCCGACATCGACAAGGCCACCGTCAACTTCGCGCCCAACTTCGACGATCACCTCGAGGAGCCGACGGTCCTTCCCGCCGGCGTTCCGAACCTGATCGTGAACGGCTCGGCGGGTATCGCCGTCGGCATGGCGACGAACATTCCGCCGCACAATCTGCGCGAGGTCGTCAGCGCGATCGTTCACCTCGTCGACAATCCCGAGGCGACGATCGGCGAGCTGCGGAAATTCATCAAAGGTCCCGATTTCCCGACCGGCGCCTACATCTACGGTCGCCAGGGAATCAAGGATTATCAGGAGACGGGACGCGGTCGCATCATCATGCGCGCGCGGGCCGTGATCGAGGAGAAGGAGTCCTCGAACAAGTCGCAGATCGTCGTCACCGAGTTCCCGTACCAGGTGAATCCGGCGAATGTCGAGAAGGACATCGCCGAGCTGGTGAACGCGAAAAAGCTCGAGGGCATCTCGGATCTTCGGAACGAGTCTGACCGCGATGGCGTGCGACTCGTCATCGAGCTCAAACGGGACGCGATTCCGCGCGTGGTGCTCAACCAGCTGTACAAGCACACGGCGCTGCAGTCGACGTTCGGCGTCATCATGCTCGCGCTGGTGCCGGACGCGAGGACTGGCAGCCTCGTGCCGAAGGTCATGGCGCTCAAGGAGGTGCTCGAGCATTACGTCGCGCACCGCCACGAGGTCATCGTTCGCCGGACGCAGTACGACCTCGACAAGGCGCTCGAGCGCGAGCACATCCTCGAGGGTCTCAAGATCGCGGTCGACAACATCGACGCGGTCATCAAGCTCATTCGCGCCGCGGCCGACGTCCCCGTCGCCAACGCGCAGCTTCAGAAGCGTTTCAAGCTCTCCGAGCGGCAGGCCGACGCGATCCTCGCGATGCGCCTCGCCAAGCTCACCGGCCTCGAGATCGAGAAGTTGGAGGAGGAGCTCAAGGAAGTCCGTGCCATCATCAAGGACCTCCGTGCGCTGCTCGAGTCGAAGGAGAGGCGGATGAAGGTCCTCAAGGACGAGCTCCAGGAGATCGCCAAGAAGTTCGGCGACGAGCGGCGAACCGAGATCACGAGCGACGAAGGCGAGTTCACGATCGAAGACCTGATCGCCGAAGAGGAGATGGTCGTCACCATCTCGCACTCGGGCTACATCAAGCGCACGTCCGTTTCCACGTACAAGAAGCAACGGCGCGGCGGGCGCGGGAACAACGGCGCCACGCTCAAGGACGAGGATTTCGTCGAGCACCTCTTTATCGCGTCCACGCACGACTACGTGCTCGTGTTCACCCACGACGGCCGTTGCTTCTGGCTCAAGGTGCACGAGATCCCGCAGGCGGGCCGCGCGGCGAAGGGCAAGCCGATCGTCAACATGATCAACGTGTCGCCCGACACCCAGGTCTCGGCCATCGTCACGACGCGCGACTTCCCGGAAGATCAGTTCCTGCTCTTCGCGACGAAGAACGGCACGGTGAAGAAGACCGCGCTCTCGCAATACTCGAACGTGCGCGCCACCGGCATCAAGGCGATCAAGATCGAGGAAGGCGACGAGCTGATCGACGTGCAGGTGACGAGCGGAACCAACGACATCGTGCTCGCCACGCGACACGGACTCTCGATTCGCTTCCACGAGCAGGACGTCCGCGAGATGGGCCGCGACACCACGGGCGTGAAGGGCATCGAGCTCGGACCGCGCGACGAGTTGATCGGCATGGTCGTGATCAAGCGCGAGGCAAACCTGCTCGTTGTCACCGAACGGGGCCTGGGCAAGTGCTCGCCGATCGATGAGTACCGCGTCCAAAAACGCGGTGGCAAGGGCATCATCACCGTGCATCGCACGGAGAAGACGGGCGACGCCGTTTCGATCAAGGAAGTACTCCCCGACGACGAGCTGATGCTCATCACCAAACAGGGGGTCGCGATCCGCATGCCGGTCAAGGGGATTCGCGTCGCGGGCCGCAATACGCAGGGCGTGCGGCTGGTGAACCTCGACAACGAGGATCTGGTGATGGACGTCGCCCGAGTGGTACCGGACGACGAGACGGAATCGGGCGAGGACTCGGCCGAGCCGGCAGGCGTCGGTCCGGAAAGCGATGAGGAATAAATTGCCGCACGACGTACGCTGACCGCGCGAATGGGGTCAGACTCCCAGCAGAATGGAGTCTGACCCCATTCGCGATGTTTCGACCCCATTTCAGATAGTTCGCTCCGGGGCGCAGTCGTTCCGCCTTTCCGCTATCTCCGTTTTCTAATAACTTAGACCGTGATCGCGACTCAGCTCGTTACACTCGGCGATCTTCAGGACGCCGCCAGCACCATCCGGCCCGTCGCCGTGCGCACCCCGCTCCTGCCGGCGGACGTCGTCTCGGAGCAGCTGGGCGTTCCGGTTTGGGTCAAACCCGAGATGCTTCAGCGCGGCGGCGCGTTCAAGTTCCGCGGCGCGTACAACTTTCTGTCCCACCTGAGCCCCGACGAACGAGCGCGCGGTGTCGTGGCGCCGTCGTCCGGCAATCATGCGCAAGCGGTGGCCCTCGCGGCCAAGCTGTACGGCGTACCGGCGGTGGTCGTGATGCCGACGACTGTTACGGCAGCCAAGCGCTCCGGGGCGGAGCGGTTGGGAGCGCGCATCGAGCTCGCCGGCACGACGACCGCGCATCGTATGGCGCGCGCGGAAGAGCTGGTGCGCGACGAAGGGCTGACGTTAGTGCCTCCCTACGATCATCCGATGATCATCGCGGGGCAGGGCACGGTCGGTCTCGAGGTCGCGGCGGATCTTCCCGACGTCGACACAGTCCTCGTGCCGGTCGGTGGCGGAGGTTTCAGCGCCGGCGTGGCGGCGGCGATCAAGCTGAGCCTCCCCAACGCGCGGGTGATCGGCGTCGAGCCGTCCGGCGCGCCGAAGCTGAGCCGGGCGCGCGAAGCCGGGCGGCCCGTTCGCCTCGAGCACTCAGCCGGTCTCGCCGACGGGCTCCTCGCCGTGGAGATCGGTCATATCACCTTCGCGCACCACCAGCGCTACATCGACGATGTCGTTCTCGTGGACGACGCCGCGCTGCGCGGCGCGATGCGTCTTCTGCTCGACCGGCTCAAGCTCGTCGTCGAGCCGAGCGGCGCCATTACCATCGCGGCGCTGCTCGGCGGCAAGGTGAAACCGCGGGGCGCGACCGTCGCCGTGCTGAGCGGCGGTAACATCGAGTGGGACGGACTCCGTGAGCTCCTTGGGTGACACGGGACGTGTCGTCGTCGCCGAGCGGAATCCGGTACTCGCGGGTGCGCTCTCCTGGCTCCTTCGCGAGCACGGCTACGACGTCATTACCGTGTCTGACCGAAACGAGCTGTTCGCGGCCATCGAGCACGACGCTCCGGACCTGATCCTCCTCGATTCGAGCGTGAGCTCGCGCATCGGCGACGGCATCCTCGGCGAATTGCGCGGCGACGACCGGTGGAATGAGGTGCGCATCGTCGTCACGACGCCGTGGCAGACGGAAAACGGCCTCGAGATCGGTCTGCCATGGGGCGCCGACGATTGTGTCGCCAAGCCCTTCCGCGTCGCCGAGCTGTTGGGCCGCATTCGAACCCAGATCCGCGCCAGCGAGCAACTGCGCTCGACCCGCGCGGCGCTCGTCGAAACGACCGCCGCCATGGAGCGCGAGCGCGATGCCGCGGCGAACAACCGCCGCCTCGTCGAGATCCTCCACGAGGTGACGGGGGAGCTCTCGGCGAACGAGATCTACCGGCTGCTCGCGCGCCGCATGGCCGAATCGCTCGAGATCTCCAATTGCTCGATCATTCTCGCCCGCCCGAGTGACGCGACGGGGACGATCGTCGCGACGAATCACGACGTCGGCCCGTACGCCGCGGAGCTCAACCTCGACGAGATGCCGGAGATTCGCACCGCGCTCCAGTCGGACAAGACCTTCTTTGCCGAGAACGTTCGCGACAACTCGTTGTTCGACGGTCGTACCGTACCATCACGCGACGGCCGGGGCGTCGAGATGCGATCGGTTGCCGTGATTCCATTCGGCATCGATCGATCACGCTCCGGCGTGCTCCTTCTCCGAACCGGCCGCGACGAGCGGGCGCTCACGAACGAAGACGTGGCGTTCGCGGATGTGGTGCTACGAGCCGCGGTGGCGATCATTCGGCGCGCGCAGGCGCTCGAGTCGACGCGCGCCGACAATCGCCGCCTCGAGGCGCTGGCGACCACGGATCCGCTCACGCGCGTGCTGAATCGTCGGGCCTTTCTCGATCGGTTGACCGCCGAGGTCGATCGGTCGCGGCGGTACGACTCGACGCTCGCGCTGCTCCTGTTCGACGTCGATCACTTCAAACGGATCAACGACACCGTCGGCCATCTCGCCGGCGACAGTGTGCTGAAGCAGATGGGCGCGCTGCTCGAGGATGCCGTTCGCAAGGTCGACATCGTCGCGCGGTACGGGGGCGAAGAGTTCGTGGCGATCCTTCCCGAGACGTCGCTCGATGGAGCGGTCATCTTCGCCGAGCGTCTCCGTGAGCGCATCGCCGCGCAAACCTTCGACATCGGCCACCAGCGCGTGCTTCGACTGACGGTGAGCATCGGGATCGCGACCTTCCCGTCGGTAGGCGTCGCCTCCACCGACGATTTGATCAACCGCGCCGACGAGGCGCTCTATCGGGCGAAGGCCGCCGGCCGGAATCTGGTGCGTTCGTGACCAATCGTTGTCCGATTTGCCGTACCGCGTACGGCGACGATGCGCGCTTTTGTTCGCGCGACGGCAGCCGCCTGATTTCCGACGCGGGCGCCAACGACCTTTCCGGTCAGACGCTCGACGACAAGTACGAGATTCAGCGGAAGCTCGGGGCGGGCGGAATGTCGGTCGTCTATCTCGCCACCGACACGCGCAACGGGGCCGAGGTCGCGATCAAAGTGCTGTCGCCGTCGCTCACCCGCGATCGGAAAGCGATGACGCGGTTGCGACGCGAGGCCGGGTTTGGGATGCGCCTCGAGCATCCGAACATCTGCAACATCATCGAGCTCGTCGAGTCCGAGAAGGGCATGGCGTACATCGTCATGCCCTTCCTCGTCGGCGAGCTGCTCGTCGAGCGCATCCATCGTCAGGGATTCATGGCGCTGGACCGGGCGGTTCAAGTCGTGCAGGACGTTGCCTGCGGTCTGGCCGCGGCGCACGCGTTGGGCATCGTGCACCGCGATCTCAAGCCGGAGAACATCATGCTCAGCACCGGCGACGACCGACGTGAGCGAGCGGTGATCATGGACTTCGGACTCGCCAAGGACCCATACTCACATTCCGGCGACAAGCTGACGAAGACGGGGATCATCTTGGGCACGCCGGAGTTCATGAGCCCCGAGCAGCTGCGCGGAAAACCGCTCGACGGCCGATCGGACATCTACGCGCTCGCCCTCGTGACGTTCGAGATGTTGACGGGCCAGCTCCCATTCGAGGGAGAGACGCAGCAGGAGATGATGATGGCCCGGTTGAACGGCGCGCCGCGAACGCTGCGGCAGGCCCGGCCCAATCTGCGCCTGCCCGCCGCGGTTGACACGGTGCTCGAAAAGGCGCTGCGGCGTGAACCGAAGGAGCGATACGCGAACGCGACGGATTTCGCCGACGCTCTCGTCGCCGTCGTGCCCGAAGCCGTGCACACATCGACCACGCAACGCCGGCGCGCCCTCCGGCCCTGACGATCGAATGATGAACTACCGAGGCGCGCTCGCCGCCCTGTCGCTCGCGGCATCACCTATCGCCGCGCAGCAGATCCGTCCGTATCGCCCCGCCTTCGACGCCCTCGACTACGCGCTGACGCTCGAGCTGCCGGACACGGGGTCGTCGATCCGTGGAACGGCGACGATCCGTGTGCAGCGCACGGCGCCGAGCGATTCGCTGGTGCTGGACCTGCTCGACCTGTCGGTGAGCCGAGCGCTCGTCAACGGAAAGAGTGCCCGTTTCTGGCCGGTGAACGGCGGCGTGGCGGTTGCGCTGCCCAAAGGCAGCGCCGGGCAGTTCGACGTCACGGTGGACTACGCCGGCGCCGTCGTCGATGGCTTGATCGTGCGTCGCGACTCGGCGGGTCGATGGACGTATTTCGGCGACAACTGGCCCAACCGCGCGCGGCACTGGATTCCGAGCATCGACCATCCGAGCGACAAGGCCACGGTCACCTGGCGCGTCATCGCTCCGCCGGCGCAGATCGTCGTGGCGAACGGAAAGCTGGTGTCGACGCGCGACCTCCGCGGCCGCGACGGATCACCGAGAAAGGAGTGGACGTGGCGCGAGGGGCGGCGCATTCCGGTGTATCTGATGGTCGTCGCCGCCGCGCCGCTCGTCGCGTACGATCTCGGCGAGACGTCGTGCGGGCTCGCCGACATGCAGCGTTGCGTTCCCCAAGCGGTGTACACCGCGCCGGAGCAAAAGGCATTCAGCCCGGGCCCTTTTGCCCGCGCCGGCGAGATGGTTCAGCTATTCGCGCGGCTGGTCGGGCCCTTCCCCTACGAGAAACTGGACCATCTCCAGTCGTCGACGCGCTTCGGCGGCATGGAAAACGCGAGCGCCATCTTCTATGCGGACGAGGGCTTTCGACGCGGCACGATGGGCGACGGCGTCGTCGCGCACGAGACGGCGCATCAGTGGTTCGGTGACGCGGTCACCGAGCGCGATTGGCCGCATCTTTGGCTGTCGGAAGGTTTCGCGACGTACTTCGCGGCGCTGTGGACGCGCGCCGCGCGCGGCGAGAGTGCGTTTCGCGCCCAGATGGCGGATATTCGGCGCACTATTCTCGCCGACAGTATCTCGGTCACGAAGCGTCCGGTCATCGATACGATCGAGACGAACTTGTTCGCGCTGCTCAATCGCAATAGCTATGAGAAGGGGGGCTTCGTTCTGCACATGCTGCGGAACGAGATCGGCGATCGGGCGTTCTTCGACGCGCTCCGCGCCTATTACGCCGCGCACAAGCACGCCACCGCGACCACCGACGACCTTCGGGCGGCGATGGAGCGCGAGGCGAAACGGCCGATGATCTGGTTCTTCGATCAGTGGCTCAGGCGTCCGGGCTTTCCCAGCGTTACCGCCGAGTGGTCGTATGACGGAGGCGCCAAGGAAGTCGCGATCACGGTGAGCCAGGGCTCGGCGTTCGGAAACTTTCAGTTTCCCTTGACGGTCGCGGTAATCGACTCTGCTGGAGGGCAGCATCGCGCGACGCTGACCATGCCGGCCACCGGCGCGGTGGGCACGCTTCGGGTGCCGCTCGCGACAGCCCCGGCGAACGTGGTGCTCGACCCGGATGTCGACCTGCTCGCGCAGCTACAGGTCATTCGGCGATGAGTCGCCGGGCCGTGCTTGCCGTGGCAGCGTCGTTATTCGCCCTGCCCGCACTCGCGCAGCAGAGCCAGATGGCGGATTCGCTCCTGCAACGGGGACTGTTCGAGCAGGCCGAGTCGATGTACTACGCCGCCGTCCGAGCGTCGCCGCGAGATCCCAACGCGCGACTACAGCTCGGCCGCTATCTCATCGCGCGAGGCGCCACCCGCGTCGGCACGACGCTGGTCGAAGAAGCGGTGCAATTCGGGCTCGACGCCGCATCCGGAGCCACCGTGCTCGCGCCGGCGTACTTGTACCTCGGCGAGTTCCAGCCGTTGTCGCGGCTTCCTGCAGCGGCGATTGGTGTCGGCGAAGTGGCGCGGGCCCGCTGGCTGGTCGATCATCCAATGCGCGTGACGGCGCCGGACTCGCTCGTCGCAGTCGATTTCGCCGAGACCATGAAAGGCGACACGCTCGGTACGATTCCGATACGGATCGGCGGGCACCCGTTCACCGCCGTGGTCAGTGCGAGGGCGCGAGGCATTTCGATTGGCGACGAGATCGGAACGACGCTCAAGGCGCGTCGCTTCGACGCGCCGGGCGACACCATTCGCCCCGGTCATCTCGGTGTCGTCGACTCGATCGCCATCGGCCGGTTGACGATGAGGAACTATCCCGTGCGCGTCGATCTCCCCGGTGGGGACCGCGGGGTGACGATCGGGCTCGATGCGCTCATGCCATTCTCGCCGACGTTCGACGCGCGCCGCGGGCGGCTCGAGCTTCACTCCAGCGGCGCGCTCGGCCCGCAAGCGCCCACGGCGACCGAAGTCGCTACGCTTTTCTCGAACGGGATGCTGCTGATGACGAGCGCCGACGGCTGGGGAACCGCCGGGGTGCCGAACATGGCCAATCAGCTGCGAGGACGACGGTGGACGATCGACTCGAGGCACGGACGAGTCCTGATCCAGCGCTGAGCGAACGTCGACGACGCTACCAGCCGTGATGCTGTAGCTCCACCATCAAACAGTGGTCCTGCACGACGTCGATTCCCGCTCGGGCGAGACGCTCGGCGGCTTCGGCGTTCTCGATTCCCGTTTGCATCCAGACCGCTTTCGGCCGTTTGGCAAGAATGTCGTCCACGTGGTCAGGCACGCGGTGGCTGCGCCGAAAGACGTCGACGATGTCCACGTCGCCGGGGATGTCAGCGATTCTCCTATAGACGGGCTGGCCGAGGATCTCGGTGACATCGGGATAGTACACCGGAACGGGAATGATCTCGAATCCGGCGCGTTGTGCATAGGCGGGAACGAAGTGCGCCGGCTGGTGCGGCTCGACTTTGATCCCGAGAACGGCGATGCGTTTGCTGGCACGCAGCAACTCGCCGATTCGCGCGTCGTCGTCGATCAGGTGGTCGCGCCAGTCGGCGCTCGTGTCGTGCATCGGCGCGCTCATGCTCGCGTTTGAGTGCGAAGATCGTGCGCGCGCAAAGCTGCCGCGTCAACTCCGACCATGTAGCTTTATGACACCAATCACGCTCATGTGGAGAAGCAACGGAATGCGAATGCTCGTGTTAGGCGCGGGACTGCAGGGTTCGGCGTGCGCGTATGACCTGCTCCAGGATCCGGAGGTGAAGGAGGTCAGGCTCGCCGATCATCATTTGGCCCATCTCCCGGAGTTTCTCGCGCCGTATTCCGGTCCGCGACTGCTGCCGACGACCCTCGACGTCCGCGATCATTCGGCGGTGCTCGGCGCGATGCGCGAATGCGACGCAGTGATGAGCGCGATTCCGTACTACTTCAACTACGACATGGCGCGCCTCGCGGTGCAGGCAGGCGTGCACTTCTGCGATCTTGGCGGCAACACCGAGATCGTGTTCAAGCAGAAAGAGCTCGATGGCGATGCGCGCAAGAAAAACGTGACCGTCGTTCCCGACTGCGGGCTCGCTCCCGGTATGGTCAACATCCTCGCCGAGTATGGCATCAAGCAGCTCGATGAGACGGATTCGGTGAAGATCTTCGTCGGCGGATTACCCCAGCACCCGGAGCCGCCGCTCAATTACATGCTCGTCTACTCGCTCGAGGGCGCGCTCGATTATTACACGACGCTGTCCTGGGTGATTCGCGGCGGGCAGCGCACGCAGGTCGAAGCGCTCTCGGAGATCGAGCCCGTCAAGTTCGACGCGCCTGTCGGAGAGCTCGAGGCGTTTCATACGGCCGGCGGTCTGTCGACGATGGCCTTCCGGTACGAGGGCAAGATTCCGCGCATGGAGTACAAGACGCTCCGCTATCCCGGTCACGCGGAGCTCATGCGCCACATTCGCTCGCTCGGCCTGCTCGATCTCACACCGGTCGATGTCAAGGGAACGAAAATCATTCCGCGCGACGTTTTCATTTCCATCGTCCAGCCGAAGCTGACCAAACCGAAAGGGCACGATCTCGTCGCCCTGCGCATCGTCGTCACGGGAAAGAAGAACGGTGTGGCCGCGACGAGGTCGTTCGAGCTCGTCGATCGGTACGACGAGAAGCACCAGGTGAGCGCAATGATGCGGACGACGGGCTACTCGTTGTCGATCACCGGCATGATGCAGACGCGCGGCCAGGTAAAGCCGGCTGGCGTGCATACCCCGGACGAGTGTATCCCCGCGGAACAGTACATCGCCGAGCTGGCGAAGCGCGGCATTCAGATCAAGCAGTCATCCTGAGCGAACGAAGTTAGCGAAGGACCTACTCTCCTTGATTAGTTATCAAACAAGGGGAGTAGGTCCTTCGCTCGCGTTGCTCGCTCAGGATGACAGCCTTATTCGCGGACGAACTCCGCCATGGTCGCTCCGATCTGGTCCATCGCCGACTTCGCGTTCCACCGATCGGAGCCGTTGTAGATGAGAGAGAACGCCAGCACTTCGCCGTTCTTCGCCGTGACGAAGCCACCGAGCGCGGCCACCGTGTTCGTCGTGCCGGTCTTCGCGTGCAGATTGCCGCGGGCCGGGGTTCCCTTCGCTCGACGCTTGAGCGTTCCCGACTCTCCGTCCACCGGAAGCGCGGCGTGGAACACCGGCCCCCACTCGGCGCGGTGCGCGTAGCCGAGGAGCTCGACCATCGAACGCGGCGTGACCTTGTCGAGCGTCGAAAGGCCGCTGCCGTCGGCGACGTCGGCGACATTGGCGGGCGCCCCAACCTTCTTCGTGAGAAACTCGCGCAAGTTGGCGAGGCCTGTCTCCGCTGACCCAGGCTGGTTCAGCGACGAGTGCGCCGCGGCGCGGTAGAGGAGCTCGGCGACGACATTGATGCTCTCGCGATCCATCTCGCCGATGATCTGCCCGAGCGGCGGCGAGGCAACGGCCGCGATCTCCGTGGCGCCACTCGGCGTTCCGGCCAGCCGCGTCTGTCCGTCGACGGCGATGCCCGCTTTCTGGAGCGACGCGCGCAGCGCGCCGGTCGTGAAGAGCGGCGGATTATCCACGACCAATGAATACTTGAGCGGGCCGGAGCGCGAACCGATCGAGCCGCGCACGGCAATCGTGCCGTCGGCTCGACGCGAGGCGCTGATTCGACCGCCGGTTCCGCCGGAGACGGTCACCGAGCTTGCGACGGGAATCGCGGTCGACGCCGGCTCCAACGCCACCTGCGCTTTGCCGCCGTTTGGCTGCACCGCCACCCACACGAGGTTTTCGTTGAGCGACAGCGCCGACACCCGCGCGGCGTACGACGCACCGAGGTAGCTCGACTTCCAGCCGTCGGGCACCAGTTGATCATCGAATGCGGTCGCGTCTCCGACGATGTCGCCGTGCACGCGCTTGATGCCCTTGGCGGCGATCTGCTTCGCCAGCTCATCCATCGGGTTGTCGTCGTGCCAGAAACGCGTGCTCAGCGAAGGATCGCCCACGCCACGCAGATAAAGATTGCCGTTCAGCGTGCCGTCGGCGCCGATGGTGCCGTCGTGCAGGACCGGCGTGTGGAACGCGTAGTCCGGCCCGAAGCGATCGAGCGCGACGGCCGACGTGTACATCTTCATCGTCGATGCCGGCTGCATCATCGCGTCGGCATTCTGCGCGAAGAGCGTGTCGCCGCGCGTCAGCGAGACGATGATCGCCCCCCATTCGCCGCTGCGCGTGTGATGCGAGAGCGCGTCGCTCACCGCGTCGGCGAGCGCGCCGGCGCCGCGGGGCGCGCTCCACGTCGGCGCTGCCGCGACGGCGTGTTGTCGCGACGCCGTACGCGTTATCGGAGTCGTCCGCTTCTTCTTCGACGAACGCGTCTGCGCGTCGGCGGATGAAGCGAGGGATGCGAAGGCAAACGCGGCAAGACAGGCGAAGCCGCCCGCCGCTCGGATTGTTCGAGATCTCATTACGCCTGAAACGGGCAACATTGGTACCGAAACTCAAACTTTGAAGAAGATTCGCTTGCGGTAGAGCACGTACAAAATAGCAAACCAGAAAAGCACGAAGGTCAGAGCGAAAGCTAAAGACGCGTTGACCGGTTCAAGCCACGAAAGGAACAAGACGTTGTAGATCCCCGCCTCGAGCGGAATCTTCTTCCCCTGGTATGTGACCGTAAAGATCGAGTAGATGCAGCGCGCCATCACGCCCGATCCGACGAACGCCACCATCGGGTTCATGCCGTAGATGACGAAAGGCTTCGTCCATCCCTTTACGCGATGGACGTCAACGATCCACATGATCGCCGCGATCGCGACACACGCCATGCCCGCGGTGAATAAGACATAAGAGCTGGTCCAGATGCTCTTGTTGATCGGGAAAGACCAGTTCCACATCAGCCCGACCATCATCCCGATCGCGCCGACCGCAAAAAGTCCGTTGAGCCGATCCTCTATCGGGCGCTTCGTTCCGATCCACTGGCCGGCAAGATTGCCGAGCATCGCGGTGGCGATCGCCGGAATCGTCGAGAACGGACCCTCGGGGTCCCACGTCAGACTGTTCACCCACAGGTGGTTGCCGAGGCCGAAGCGAGTCCAATCGAGGAGCAGTCGGTCCCACCACGCTGCCATGGTGCGCGGCGCCTCGCCGAGCACGATCTGTCCCATCGCGCCGCTGTCGGGCACCGGCAGTGCGGTCATCGCGAACCAGTATCCGAACAGCAGTACGGCGATCGTCGCGACCTGTCGCTTGACGGTCTTGCCTTGCGCCAGCAGCGCCGCGCACATGTAGGCGAGGCCGATACGCTGCAGCACGCCCATGATCCGCCAGTGATACAAGCGGTCCACGACGCGCTCGAGGAAAGTCGGATGCGCGATGCCGGCGACGTCGCCCCAGGTGAAGAAGGGGAACCCGTTCACCAGGAAGCCGAAGAGAAAGATCAGCAATCCGCGCTTGATGATCTGCCGCCGGATCGCGTCCTCGTCGTCGCCCCGCTCGCGCCGGGCGGTGAGCGACAGGTGCGTCGTCACACCGGCGATGAACAGGAAGAACGGGAAGATCAGGTCGGTCGGCGTCCAGCCATTCCACTCGGCGTGCTCGAGCGGTGGGTAGATTGCACCCCAACTGCCGGGGTTGTTGACCAGCAGCATCCCGGCGATCGTCAGCCCGCGAAAAACGTCGAGCGAGATCAGCCGTTCGCGCGGAGGCGCGGCCGGTCTCCCCGGCGCGACCTGCACTACGGGGGCGACCGGCGCTTCGACGCCGTCGGCGAAACCAGTGCTCGAACCTGGGAGCGTTGTGCTCACACGGACCTCCCCTCCCTATGCTGGGAGCAATCTCGAGACGGGCAAGAGTGACGCCCGGGCCATATGGTTAGGACTTATATCCTACCCGGTTGGTATCGGAAAGGGCCTCAGCGGGAGACGCTGCCGAGGCGTAAGTTCGGGTGACGCACTCTTCCCGAAAACTCCATCGAGCATCGCATGATCGGTCGCAAACTCTCCCTCTCCCTCTCCCTCGTCCTCGCTCTGTTCTCGACCGGCCTTTCCGCCCAGGCGCCGGTTCAGACCGCGTCGCCGTCCTGGGACCCGCAGCAGATTCTGCGCACCGAGAAGTATGTCCACCCACCGGCGTTGATCGAGCGTGTCATCACGGCACCGCGCGTCGACATCACGTTCACGTCGCCGAGTCCGGATCGGAAATGGTTCTTGCGTACGGTTGGGCCCGAACGCGGCGATCTGAAATACTACGGCAAGGGGCACATCAATCTGGCCGGCCTACAGATCGATACCCTCGCCAACCGCGCGAGAACGGTGACGATGAAGGACGACCCCGGGATCCAGCTCGTCGATCCGCGCACGGGTAGTACGCGGGCGCTCGAGGTGTCGAATGGGGTGACCGTAACATCCGCGACCTGGTCGCCCAACGGCACCCAGGTGGCGTATGTCGGCAGCACGAGGACTGCCTCGCATGTGTTCGTCGCGGATGTGGCGAGCGGAAAGTCCGTGCAGCTGACGAAGGCCCCTCTACTCGCCACTCTCGTGACGACCGTCGAATGGGCGCCGGACGGCAAGACTATCGTGGCGGTACTCGTCCCCGAGAATCGCGGCACGAAGCCGACGCATGGCGCCGACGACATCGAGGATGGCCCATGGGTCCGATTCACCGAAGGCAAAAAGATGCCGCAGGTGATCCACCCGGCGCTTCTCGAGGATCCGCACGACAAGGCTCTCCTTGCTTATTACACGACCGGCCAGCTCGCGTCGATCGACGTAAAGACGAAGGCCGTCAAGAAGCTCGGCAATCCGGCGATGATCCGGTCGGTGGATATCTCCCCCGACGGTCAGTTCCTGCGCGTGACGAGGATGGTCGAGCCGTTCTCCTACCGGGTGCCGATCGGGAGCTTTGGGTCGGAGCAAGAGCTGTGGGATGCGAACGGCAAGATGCTCGTCACGCTGAGCAAGTCGCCGCTGCGCGAGAACGATCAGCAGGGCGACGACGTTCCCGCGGCAGGCGGCCGCGGCGGCCAACCCTCGGCGTCCGATCCGGGCAAGCGCAACATTCAGTGGAATCCTGCGGGCCCGGGCCTCGTGTATCTCGAGTCGGTCTTCCCGCCGGCTCGGTCGTCCGACAGCGCTGCCGGGGGCGGCCCAGGCCGTGCCGGCCGGGCCGGAGGCGGTGGTGCAGGCGGTCGGGGGGGCAACGCTCGGCCACAGCCCACCAGCGTGCGGTACGTCAGCTGGGCGCCGCCCTTTGGGCCAGGCGATACCAAGGTCGTCTACGAAGGCAGTCCGCGACTCACGAGTGTTGCGTACAGCCCGGATGCGAAAACGATGTTCGTGGCTGACAGCGGTACCGTGTTCGCTATCCGCACGGCCGATCCAACCAAGAAACTCAACTTGGGGCGGGCCGTGTCGCTGCCTGGCGGCGGCGGTTTTGGCGGTGGCGGCCGCGGCGGCTTCACGCGCCGAGGACAGGGTGGCGGCGGTGGCGTCACGGCGGTGGACTCGGTCGGCACAGGCGGCACACTGGCCACGAGAATCCTGGCCAATCACACGACCGCCGTCGTGATGGGGAGCGACAACAAGTCGGTCTACGTCTCCGGGACGCGGGCGTTCGGGGCGAACTGGAGATCCAAAGGCCCGCGGCCGTGGGTGGACAGAATCGACATCGAGACCGGCCAACGCACGCGGGTCTTCGACGCACCGGCCGACGCCTATGAGCAATTCGTTACGGCGCTCGACGACGACTACTCGCAATTCATTTACACGCATGAGACGCCGACGGTGATCGCGGACGCGTACCTGCGCGACACGAAGGCCGGAACGAGCAAGAAGCTGACGAACAACAAGGACGTCGCGCCCGAGATCACCGGCGCGGTCGTGAAGCAGCTCGCGGTCACGCGGCAGCGCGACAACTTCACGTTTCTCGTCGACGTGACGCTGCCGAAGGATTGGAAGCCCGGCGTGAAGCTCCCAGGCGTGTTGTGGTTCTACCC
This sequence comes from Gemmatimonadaceae bacterium, assembly GCA_035535975.1. Classification (GTDB taxonomy): domain Bacteria; phylum Gemmatimonadota; class Gemmatimonadetes; order Gemmatimonadales; family Gemmatimonadaceae; genus JAQBQB01. The sequence continues at coordinate 24,280 of DATLPC010000020.1, forward strand.
TCGCGAGTTCACGTCGCAAGGCGAGTACGATCGCGTGCAGTACGGCACCAATATCAATCGCTTCCCCGAGGTCCCGACCGCGCGGCCGGCCTCGACGATGCAGCTCTGGGTGGGTCACGGCTACGCGTTGATCGAGCCCGATCTCCCGATCGTCGGCGACAGCGGCAAGATGAACGACAACTACACGCGTGATCTGCGTGAATCGCTCGACGCGGTCGTGGACGCGGTAGTGGAGGCCGGCTACGTCGATCGCAATCGGCTGGGGATCGGCGGTCACAGCTACGGCGCGTTCAGCACGGTGAACGCGATGACGCTCGTGCCGTACTTCAAGGCCGGTATTGCCGGCGACGGGATGTACAACCGGTCGCTGACGCCATTCGGCTTCCAGAGCGAGCGGCGGACGTTCTTCGACGCAGAGCCGACCTATCTCGACATGTCGCCGTTCTTCCGCGCCGACAAGCTGAGTGGCGCGTTACTGCTCTACCACTCCCTCGAGGATCAGAATGTCGGAACGGCGCCCATCTCGTCGATCCGCATGCTCCACGCTCTGCAGGGACTCGGAAAGACGGCGGCGATGTACATGTATCCGTACGAGGATCACAGCGTCGCCATGTACCAGACGGACCTCGACCAGTGGGCGCGCTGGCTCGCCTGGTTCGACGTGTACGTGAAGGGAGCGAAGGGGACCGCCCCTGTGCCGTAGGGACAATGCGTGGGTTTTTGGAGCCGTCCGTGTCATGTTAGCGGACCCCACGGAGCTGTCATGCATCGGCCGGCGACCGAAGACGACATCCGCCGCATTTACCGCGAGACGATCGACGGGCTGTACACACTCGTCTCGCGTCGCTGTGACGGTGATCGGGCGCTGGCCGAGGACATCACGCAGGACGCTTGGCTGCGCGCGGTTCGCGCCTGGCATCAGGATGGCTTGCCGGAGAAGCCGCTCGCCTGGCTCACGACGGTTGCCGCTCGACTGTTGAGCAACCATTTCCGCCGTCCGGTGGAACACTCGTTGGACGTCGGCGCCGGCGAACCAACCGCCCCGGACAACGAAGCTGCCGTCGATCGGACCGAGCGACGCTCTCTCGTCGAGCGCGCCCTCGCTCGGCTTCCCGTGTCACAGGCGAGACTACTCGAGGCGTTCCACTTCGAGCGCGCTCGCGTCGGCCAGCTTGCCGATTCGATGGGCGTATCGGAGCGAGCGGTCGAGGGCCGGTTGCGGCGCGCGCGCCAGAACCTTCGCAAACAGATCGAGGCGGATTCGCCCGCCGATGGAGACGAACGATGAACGACACGACGCATACGCCGACCGCGGACTTCCGCGACCGTCTCGAGCGCACGCTGCTGCACACATACCGTCTGGAGCAGGAGATCAACCATCGCGCGCGCGCAAAACGAACCGGGTGGGCGCGCTTGGCCGCCGTGATCGTGGTGTCTGTCGCGATCGGCGCCACGGCCGGCATCGCCTCGGGCCAGATTCGCGACGCGGCTCGCCGCGACTCGCTGCTCGACGCCGCGAAGGCTGACGCCACCCTCGCCGGGGTCCGGCTCAACCTGGCCCGTGAACGCCTCGCAGACACCAAACGACGCTTCGACGTCGGCGCGTCGGACGCGACGACGCTCGCCAACGCCGACGCCGAGCTGCGCGAGATGGAAGCGCAGGTCATGCGTACTCGCTACAACATCGAGGAGATCACCGCCACGGCGCAGGCACCGCGCGACGATCTCAACTCGCCGCTGATCGACGGCCGCGATTTCGTGAAGGATCGCATCATGCTCGATCTCATGGCGGCGCAACGACGTCTCACGGCAGCCGAAGGCGCCGCGTCGGAAGCCGAGCGGCGCGAGCGCGCCGGAGCGGCGTCGGACCTTGCTACGCTCGACGCGAGGGTGGAGGTCGAGCGCGGCCGCGCCGCGATGACAGTGCTCGCTCAGCGCCTCGCGCTGCGGAAAGAGTTCGTCGAGCGAGCGACGCCGATCGAGCAGCTGTCGGCGCGCCTAGCGAATACCGAGCTTCAGCAGGACATCGCGGTGGCGCAGCAAGAGCTGGCGCTGGCGCGCCAGCGGGCCGCGCAAGCCGAGCGCCAGCGCGCGGCGGGCATTGTGACGGAGTTCTATCTGGTCCAGGCCAAGCTCAAGGCGCTGGAGCGCGAGGCGGAGCTACAGCAATTGATGGTTCGGTATAATCAGCGGTCGAAGTGATCGTGCAGATCCGAGATCCGAGATCCTGGGTCCTAGATCCTAGATGGTAACAGCGGAACCCCGCCGTTTCATCTAGGATCCAGGATCTAGGATCTAGGATCTTGGATCTAAGATCTCACCCAGTCTACCTGCGCGCCCGCTCGACTATCGACGCCGTCCCGCTGCTGCCACCGATAAAAGACGATCGAAATGATCGTGTAGAAGTACAGCCCACCCGGGATCCACATGATCAACCCGCCGAGGAGTTGGTCGTTCATCGGCGTGATCGCCCAAACGCGCGGAGCCGAGGCGTACATCGGATAGAGGATGCTGTCGGCGTAGGCGATATAGACGGAGATGATCGCCATCGGGATGCTCATCAAAAAGAGGTAGAGCATCTGTCCCGGATAACTCAGCCGCGGCAGCTCGGGGACTGGGCTCAACACGGGCCACCACATCAGCACCGAGGCGGCCAGGAACATCAGGTGCTGGACGATGTGCACCGGATGGTGCGCGAGCGCGAAGTTGTACAGCGGCGGCAGATGCCACGCCGCGACGACCACGTTGAAGATCGCGAAGGCTCGAATCGGCGACGTGATCCAACGCGCGACCGCTCCGATCCCGCGCACGGCAAGCACCGGTCGTAGCATATCGGCGGTCAGACCCATGATGAGCAGCGGTGCGACGGCCAGCGCGAGCAGCAGGTGCTGCACCATGTGCGCGCTGAACAAGTACGAGTCGCTCAGGTCGTGCAGCCACCCGTTGAGGGCGAAGAACATCGTCGCGAGGCCGGCATAAAACAATGCGGCGCGCCCGGACCGCCGGGTGCGCCGCTGTCCCCACTCGTATAACGCGCCCAACCCGATGATGCCGATGACCGTGCTCGGGTGGACCGTGAAGCTCGTAGCGCTCAAACTCGCGCCGGTGTGCAGCAGCGCGATCGCCATCCACATCGTTGGTTTACCGCCCCGCGAACTTCCCGAACAGGAAGAGCAGTGAGATGAGGGTTGCCATCGCGATGATCAGCGGACCGGTGAACAGCGCGCGGAACAGCTTGTGGTCGTACTTGAGGTGCATGTAGAACGCGACGACGATCGCGAACTTGAGCGCCGACATGATGAGCAGGATCGGGACGAACGCCGCCGACGCGACGAACGACGGGATGTAATACGCCCACACCTCGAGGACCGTGATGACGGTGAGGATGATCGCCACCCATTTGTACTGCTTCCACGTCGGATGCTCGTGGACCTCACCCATGGAGTGCACGTCGATCTCGGGATTCGTGTGCGTGAACGTGTCGTGATGGTCGGGCATGTTCGGCCGCTACCGGATGAGGTAGATGAGAGTAAAGATCGCGATCCAGACGACGTCGACGAAGTGCCAGTA
>DATLPC010000021.1:0-42479 GCA_035535975.1 Gemmatimonadaceae bacterium
GGGTTCCATCGACGATGCGCACGCCGCCGCCGCTGCTGATGTCGGCCGCGGTGACCGGGCCGGCCTCGGACTTGGCGATGTGGAGCACCACATCCTCCACGTCTTCGGGCAACGTCATCGTGAGCGTCTTGAGATTGCCAATAATCTGATGGACGTCCTCGACGACACCGGGAATCGTCTGGTGTTCATGGACGACGCCGTCGATGCGGAACGCCCAGACCGCCGCGCCGCGGAGCGACGACAGCAGCATCCGGCGCATCGAATTGCCGAGCGTGTGGCCAAAACCCCGCTCCAGTGGCTGGAGTCGGAACTCGGCGACATTTGGATTGTCCTCGCGTTTGGTTGCTTCAACCAGCTGCGGACGGACGAGACCGCGAAGATCGATCGTGTTTGGCATTTGGATTTTTGACCTATGGTCTTGCCGGACTAGCTCCGGCATCGCCCTACCCCGCCCTTCACGCGCGGTAGGCTCGAATGGAGGTGAAGGCTCCGACCCCTGCTGTCATCCTGAGCGTAGCGAAGGACCTACTGTCCGAAGCCGGTAGCCAGACCGGGAGAGTAGATCCTTCGGCCGTTGGCCTCAGGATGACCTGAGCGCTCGCGCGCTCAGGTTACTTGGAGTACAACTCGACGACCAACTGCTCCTGCGCCGCAATCGGGATGTTCGGCCGCGACGGACGCTCGAGCATGCGGCCGCTGAACGTGTCGCGATCCACCGCGAGCCAGGAGAGCGCGACGCCGCGCGCCGACTGCTCCATGGCGGCGAGGATCGGCTGAACCTCGCGCGACTTCTGGCGAATGCGGATCTCCTGACCCGGCATCACCGAGAAGCTCGGGATATCCACCGACTTGCCGTTGACCTCGACATGACGGTGCCGAATGAGCTGACGCGCCGCTTTACGACTCGGAGCGAAGCCCATGCGGTAAATCATGTTATCCAACCGACTCTCAAGTGCTGCAAGAAGGTTGTGACCCGTGATTCCGGGAAGCGTGGTGACCTTTTCGAACGTGTTGCGGAACTGCTGCTCGCTCAGGCCATAGATACGCTTGATCTTCTGCTTCTCACGGAGCTGCTTGGCGTACTCGGACGACTTGCGCCGCCGGGCCGTGTTCTGACCGTGCTGTCCGGGCGCGTACGGACGACGCTCGACCGGGCACTTCTCCGTGAAGCACTTAGTGCCCTTCAAAAAGAGCTTGGTTCCCTCGCGCCGACACTGCTTGCAGCTCGCGCCTGTATAACGACCCATAAAATCAGACTCTCCGGCGCTTGGGAGGACGGCAGCCGTTGTGCGGAATCGGCGTCACGTCCTTGATCGATTTCACCTGCAGGCCGGCCGTCGCCAGCGCCTGGATAGCCGACTCACGGCCGGACCCAGGACCTTGCACTCGCACGTGCACGCGCTTCACGCCGAGGCTCAACGCCTCGCGCGCCGCCTGCTCGGCCGCGACGGTCGCGGCGAACGGCGTGCTCTTCTTGGAGCCCTTGAACCCGGCCTTGCCGGACGAGCCCCACGAGACCGCGTTGCCGTGCGAATCGGTGATGGTGATGGTCGTGTTGTTGAACGTCGCGCTGACATGCGCCACGCCCTCCGCTTCCACGACTCGCTTCGTTTTCTTCCCAGTTGCCATTTGTCATCCTGAGCGAGGCGAAGGATCTATCGTCCTTGCCTCGCAGCTAACTCGTTACAGTAGATCCTTCGGCCTACGGCCTCAGGATGACCGCCGCGCGCTCGCGCGCGCCGCGGTCACTTCGTGACCTTCTTCTTACCGGCGATCGCGCGACGGGGGCCCTTCTTCGTGCGCGCGTTCGTATGCGTCCGCTGACCGCGCACCGGCAGACCACGACGGTGCCGGATCCCGCGGTAGGAACCGATGTCCATCAATCGCTTGATGTTCATCGCCACTTCGGTGCGCAACGCACCTTCGACCTTGTAGTCGCGCTCGATGACGCCGCGGATCTTGTTGACGTCCGCATCCGTGAGATCGCGCACGCGGAGCGTCGCATCGACGCCCGCCTTTTGTATGATCTCCGCCGCGTTCTTGCGGCCGATGCCATAGATGTACGAGAGACCGATCTCGAGCTTTTTGTCGCGCGGAAGGTCGACGCCGGCAATACGTGCCATAATTAGCCCTGACGCTGCTTATGCTTAGGGTTGCGCTTGCAGATGATTCGGGTCACGCCGTTGCGCTTCACAACTTTGCAGTGCTCGCAAATCGGCTTGACGCTTGTTCGGACTTTCACAGGCGCTCCGGACAACTCAGAACAAAGGGTTTTCGGACAGACCCTAACAGTAACTGACGTGGTAAGTCCAATCAAGGGGATGGGTTGAGTAAAAGCTGGCGACTCGGCGACTCGGCGACTCGGCGACTCGGCGACTCAGCCCAGCTCAGCGCGCACGGCGGCCATCGCTGCTTGGCGATCTGGAGCCGTCGTCACCATGCGGCCGATCACCACATAGGTCGCGCCCGCTTCTGCAGCTTCGCTCGGCGTCACGACGCGCGCTTGGTCCTGAACTGCCCCGCCTGACGCGCGAACCCCGGGAACGAGCACTGCCAGCGACGCGCCAAACCGCTCGCGAACTGCCCCGGCCTCCCGGCCGCTACACACCACGCCGTGCGCTCCAGCTTCCGCAGCTATGTCCGCGAGACGCAGTACCTCGTCGCCGACATCTACGGAAGTCCGGCCCCATGACCGCGCGACTTCATCGCCGGTGAGGGACGTCAACACCGTGACGGCAAGGACACCACAGTCGATCCCCGCGGCGTCCACGGCCGCGCGCAACATGGCAACCCCACCGGTCGCATGAACCGTGACCAGCCGCGCACCCATCGCCGCCGCGCCTCGCACGCCGCCGGCGACGGTGTTCGGGATGTCGTGCAGCTTGAGGTCGAGGAAGACGTCAGCTCCCTGCTCACGAACGCGGCGCACGACCTCGGGCCCAACACTCGTGAACAGCTCGTTGCCGATCTTGTAAAAGCGACAGGAATCGCCCAGCTCGGTCACTAGTTTGAGCGCTTTCTCGGTCGAGGGGACGTCGAGCGCGATGATCGGAATCGCGCGGCCGGTCTTGTTCAGGACGGCCATTGCAACGCTCCGACGAGATTGGCGATCGACGACACACCGTGCCGCACACACCATTCCGCCAACTCGCGAACGATGCGCTCCGGCACACTCGGGTCGCGCATCGCCGCGGTGCCGACGCCGACGAGCGACGCACCTGCCATGACGTACTGAATCGCATCCGTCCCACTGGCCACGCCGCCGACGCCAAGGATTGGCAGTGCTACGGCTCTCCGCACCTTGTGCGTCGCCAACACACCGACGGGAAGAATCGCGCGGCCGCTTACGCCGCCCGTTCCAAAACCGAGCGCGGGTTTGCGATGCTCGATGTCGATCACCAACCCGGGAATGGTGTTCACGACGCTGATCGCATCGGCGCCGGCGTCGGCAGCGATCGCCGCCGCGCGGCCGATATCCGACAGTGTCGGTGAGAGCTTCACGAAGACCGGACGACGCGTCTCGGCGCGCACCGCCGCGACGACCGCGCGCAGCGACGAAGGATCGGCTCCGAACTCCATGCCGCCCGCTTTCACATTCGGGCAGCTGACGTTCAGCTCGTACGCGTCGACCGCTTTGGCGTTGCCATTTCGCGCCGCCTGCTCGAGTCCCGCGACGACCGTCGGATATTCGTCGACAGAGAATCCGACGACGTTGATGATTTTCCGAGCGTTCGGCAGATGCGTGGCGAGCCACGGAATCTTTTCCCGGCCCACGGCCTCGAGTCCGGGATTCGCCAGGCCGACGGCGTTGATCATGCCGCCGTCGAATTCGGCGACGCGCGGCGCCGGTGCGCCGGAGCGCGGTTCCGCCGAGACGGCCTTCGTCACCAATCCGCCGAGTGCGTCGATCGACATGACGCGCTCGAGCTCTTCGCCATAGCCGGCCGTGCCGGCGGCGAGGACTATCGGATTCTGAAAGGAGAGATCGGCGACGGCGATCCGGAGCGCCGACGCAGCGCTCACCGCATCATCCCGGCACCGGGGCGTGAACCGCTCACCCGCCGCGCGTACCGATCGAGATATTCCATCGCCGCGCCGGCGACCGCGCCGGCGATCGAATCCTGCTTGCGTTGATCGGAGAGGAATTGTGCTTCGCGCGGGTTCGTCCCGAATCCAATCTCGACCAGGACCGCCGGCATATACGCGGTGACGAGCACTCGAAAACCCGCCTGCTTGACGCCGCGACTGGGACCGGGATGCATCGTTCCAAGGCGCTGCTGAATGAGATCCGCCAAGTCGCTCGACTCCCGCAGGTGCTCGTTCTGCTTCATGTCGCTCAAGATAAATCCTAACGGGTCATCCTTGGCGACTCGAACGGGCGCCTCCTCGAATCGAACGGCCGCGTTTTCCATCTGCTCGACGCGGCGCGCGTCTTCGGTCTTTGCTTCCGACAGGAAGTACGTCTCGTAGCCGCGGGCTCCGCCCGGATCCTTCCAGGTAGGGTTGGCGGCGTTGACGTGGATCGAGATGAAGAGATCGCCGCCTTCGCGGTTGGCGATTCTGCCGCGGTCGTCCAGCGCGATGAGCGTGTCCGACGTGCGCGTGTAGACCACGTCCACGCCCTGGCGCTTGAGCACCGCGCCGAGCTTCCTGGCGACGGCGAGCGTGATGTCTTTCTCATAGATCTTCGGCCCGCCGCCAATCGGACCGGTCATCCCATTGTCGACGCCTCCATGTCCAGCGTCGACGATCACCGTCCAACGGTCTCGCCGTTCCGCGGGACGTTGATTCCGTGGGTCCGGCGCCGGCCGCGCGCGTGGCGCGTCGTCGCTGGCGACCGTGCGTCTCGGAAGATCGGGACTCGCCCCAGGGATCGACGTGGTGAAGAGGACCAACTGCGAGCTGTCCGCGTCCCAGCGCGTGTTGGGCACGACACTCGGGAATACCTCGGAGAGCAGTTGCAGCGGGATGAGGAGATGTCCGTCCTTCATGATCGGCGCCGCGGCAAGCGGTCGGGCTTCCCCGCCGACGCGCACCACGGGCACTCCGATTTCGAGTCCGAGACGGACGTTCCAAACGTTGAGCGTGTACCAGAACATCGAATCGCGTTTCACGTCGATCGCGATCAATGGCCGCAGCGCCTCCGGGCGCAACATCGGTCCGTTCTCGGTCGATATCGTCGGTACGCGCAGCGACTGACGCGCGTCGCGCACGACGAGCGTCTGAGCGGCGGACCCCGCGGCGACCTGCAGCGCGAGTCCAAGGGCGAGCATCATCGACTGCGCACCGCCCGCGCCATTTCGCGCTCGGCGTCACGGGTACGTTCGGTGTCGCGCTTGTCGTGAAGTTTTTTGCCTTTCCCGAGCGCTAGCGCCACCTTGGCCACTCCGTTCTTGAAGTAGAGCTCGAGGGGGATCAGGGTCAGGCCCTGTCGTTCCACGGCTCCTATCAAACGACGGATTTCCTTTCGGTGGAGCAACAGCTTACGCGTCCGCGCGGGCTCGTGATTCGAGTAACCGCCGCGCTCGTACGGCGAAATGTGCAGGTTGAGCAAAAAGGCTTCGCCATCCTTCACGATGCCGTAGGCGTCGCTGATGTTCGCTTTTCCTTCGCGAAGCGATTTGACTTCGGTCCCTTGAAGGACCAGCCCGGCCTCGAAGGTCTCGAGGAGGTGGTAATCGTACCTCGCCCGCTTGTTCCGGGCGATTGACTCGATCTCAGGCTTCCCGGATTCTTGCGCTTGTTTGGCCATCGGAACGACTGGGGAGTCCTGCGCGGTCGGGGCTCGCGCGATGTCGCAACTTAGGCGAGCCATCTGCGCGCAGCAACACACGATACGTTGACGCTGCCGCTGACGACGACTAGCTTGATTGGCTCTGCCGAAGTGGTGGAATTGGTAGACGCGCTGGCTTCAGGAGCCAGTGGGCGCAAGCTCGTGGGGGTTCGAGTCCCCCCTTCGGCACTGGTGGTCGTCCTGAGCGCAGCGAAGGATCTATCGTCCTAGCCGACAACCGTGACCGGGCTAATAGATCCTTCGGTCGCTTCGCTCCCTCAGGAGGACAGGTCGGCTACCGCCGGGACGGACCCGTCAGTGCGCTCGGCGGCACGTTTTCAGGCAGCGTCACGGCGCCGAAGCTCGCGCGGAGCGCGTCGTTCGCTTCCGTCAGGTACGACGAGAGCAGCTCGCCGGCGCGAACGATATTCGAGTCCTGGAGCTTGAAGCTTCCTCCGGCGAACGCGAACAACGTCTGGCCCATTCGGATCCAGGTCGGGGCGCCCGCGCGCGACGCAAGGCCATCCCGATAGGCGCTGAGGCGCGCGTTGAATTGCGAGTGTGCGGTCTCGAGCATTCCCGCGGCGATGTGCCTGTCGCGCGAGAACGCCTCACTGATCTCGCGCGCGACGATCGACGCCGTTCGATCATCCAGGGCGTCGCGCTGCGCGGCGATCAGGCCGAGCGCGCGCCGTGCGTACCGCAGCTCCCAGCAGGCGTGATCGACGTCGCCACGCGTCGCGTTCTGCGCCAGCCACTCCACGTCCACGTGCGCCGGGTCGAGGAACAGTGCAGTGACATAGCCGGCGGCCTTTCGCTGGAGGTCGCGCTCCGCCCGCCACTGCGACAGGAAAGCCACGGCTACCCCAGCACGGGCAGCGCGCGTACCGAATCGGTCGCTGCCGTCAGCCCAACGCGCGAGCGGACCTCGCCTTCTTCCGCGAGAAGGTCAGCGAGGCACACCGCCGACAGTACGTCGTCAATTCGCCGCTGGAGGAGCATCCACACCGGTCGAATGCTGCAATTGTGCGACGAAGAGCAGCGCTCCTCGCCGACCGGATGCGTCACGCAGTGGAGATCGAACGTCGTCGTTTCGGACGCCTCGATGACGTCACGAATCGAGATATCGGCCGCCTCGCGCGCCAGGGCGTAGCCGCCGCGCGCGCCGCGCGTGCTGCGCACGATCCCCGCGCGCCGAAGGCGCAACAGGATTTGCTCCACGTAGTCGCCGGGTAGACGCTCGAGCTCGGCGATCTCGCGGCCAGTGATCGGCCCCTCGGCCGAACGCCGGGCGAGGTGGAGGGCGCAAATGACGCCGTATTCGGCAAGCGTAGTGATACGCACGAGTTAGGAATATAGTCAGCCGCCGGCGGACACGCCGTGCGCCCCGCCGGGGACGCCGATTTCCGTCATCTTCCGTAGGTCGAGCACTTCGTCGATCTCGTCATCCGGAAGAATGTGGTCGCGCTTCACCAGGTCGCGAATCAGCACGCCCTCCTTCACGGACTGCTTGCTGATCTCGGCCGCCCGGGCGTAGCCGATCTGCGGGGCGAGCGCTGTCGCCAATGCCGCCGACCGCTCAACCCAATACGCACACATATCGCGGTTTGCTTCAATCCCGGCGACGCATTTCCGAGCGAGCACCGTCGCCGCGCGGGTGAGGATGCGCATCGACAGGAGCACGTTGAACGCGATGACCGGCATCATCACGTTCAGCTCGAGTTGGCCATGCTCCGCGGCGATGGCGACAGTCGTGTCGCATCCCATGACTTGGAAGCAGACTTGGTTCACCATCTCGGGGATCGAGGGGTTCACTTTGCCGGGCATGATCGACGATCCGGGCTGTACCGGCGGAAGCTTGATCTCGTCGATGCCCGTACGTGGGCCCATCGCCATGAGCCGCAGATCGCTGACGATCTTGCTGAGATCGATCGCAAGCACCCGCATCTGGGCGCTGAAGGCGGCGACGTCGCCCATGCTCTGCATCAGCTGCACACGATCCTGACCGACGCGGAGTTCGAGACCGGAGATCTCTTTCAAGTGCTTCACCATCAGCTCGGGATATTCCGGCTCGACGGTGACGCCGGTGCCGACAGCGCTGCCACCGATGCCCAGGTCGCGCAGATAGTCGGCGGCCTCTTTCACACGACGCATGCCGCGGTCGATCGAGCCGGCGTACGCGGCGAACTCTTGTCCGAGACGAATCGGCATCGCGTCCTGAAGGTGCGTGCGTCCCGCCTTGACGATGTCGTCGAACTCGGCCGCCTTGCCGACGAGAACAGCGCGTAGCTCCTCGAACGCGGCGAGGAACGCATCGAGCTGTGAGAGCGTCGCGAGCCGGATATTCGTCGGAATCGTGTCGTTCGTCGACTGCGCCATGTTCACGTGATCGTTCGGATGCACCGGCGAATACGTGCCGCGCTCGTGCCCGAGCAGCTCATTGGCCCGATTCGCCAACACCTCGTTCGCGTTCATGTTGTGCGACGTGCCCGCGCCGGCCTGGTACGGATCGACGATGAACTGGTCCAGGTGCTGTCCGGCCAGCACTTCGTCCGCGGCCGTCCTGATCGCGTCGGCGAGCTTGGGATCGAGACGGCCCGTTTCCCGGTGCGTGAGCGCGGCCGCCTTCTTGATCCAGACCTGGGCGATGATGAACGGCGCCAGCGGTCGCAGCTCGCTGATCGGGAAGTTCTGTCGCGCGCGCAGGGTCTGCACGCCATAGAGCGCATCGGCCGGCACATCGAGGGTTCCAAGCGGGTCCTTCTCGCGGCGAGTCTCAGGCATGGTCGGTTGTCAGAAGAGAATTCGAAGGAACGGGTGTCGAGCGCGCGTCGCGCGCCCCTATCATGGTGCGAGCAAGTCCGATGATCGTTACGAGCGCGGCGATCATCGCGATACCGAGGAGTCCGACGCTCACCGCGTGCAGGCGACCGAATTCGAGGCGACGCGAGTCGCCTGGATCGAGCTGCTCGATCGGGCCGGCGATCGCCGAGCGCACGCGCTCGATGCGCGGCGAAACGAGGAACTGTGCGGCGGCGCAGGTCAGGAGCATTGCGGCATCCGCCATGAGTCGACCCACGTGACGTGCCCCCCGGAGCTCGATGAGCAGATCGAGCGCGGCGAGCGCCATACCGGTGTAGAAGATCACCGGCAGCACGCGTCCGACGACGAGGCCCGCAAGCGTGCGCGTCGGAAGTACGTCGAACAGGGCCGGCGCGACGACCGCCGAAAAGATGGTCGCGGCGCCGAGCCAGAAGGCGAGCAGCGTCAACCGGACAACGAGTGACGGCCCGCCGGTGCTCATGCGCTGACGCGCTTGACCGGCTTGGCCAGTCCGGTCAAAAAAGGATTCGATGCTTTTTCCTGGCCAATCGTCGTCACGGGTCCATGGCCCGGGTGAACGACGGTGGCGTCGTCCAGCTGCGCGATTTTTTCGAGCGACTCTTCCATCGCCGCGGGATCCGCATACGGCAGATCGGTTCGGCCAATCGAGCCGGCGAACAGGAGATCACCGCCGAACGCCATGGTGCCGTTCCGAAAGACGACATGGCCCGGCGCGTGGCCCGGCGTGTGAATCACGTCGAACGCGAGCGTACCCACCGTGAGCCTCTGTCCGTCCTCGATCAATACGTCGGGAGCGTCCGGCGCCTCGAACGGAATGCCGTACATCGCGGCCGACACCGGAGCGCGCTCCAGTACCGGACGATCCGCGGGGTGCATGTGCACCGGCACCTTCCAAACGCGACGCACGCCGACGATCCCGCCGACGTGATCGAGGTGGGCGTGGGTGAGCCAGATCGCTCGAAGCTCGGCGCCCGACTGTCGAACCAGATCGATCAGGGCATCGGGTTCGGCGCCCGGATCGATGAACACCGCCTCGTTCGTCGTTTCATCGACGACGAGATACGCGTTCTCTTGAAACGCGCCGACGGTCTTCGACAACACCTTCATACCGCATAGCCTCCGCTGCCGACGATCGGCTCATCGGGATCGCCGTCCGCCAGCGCCTTCAAGTACTTCTCGACGGCGATCGCCGCTGTCGTCGCATCGCCCACCGCCGTCGTCACCTGACGTGTGAGTTGGGCGCGCACATCGCCCGCGGCGAACAGCCCACGGATGCTCGTCTGCATGTTCTGATCGGTCCGCAGATAGCCCATGTCGTCGTGATCGACGTGCCCATCGATGATGCCCGTGTTCGGCCGGAATCCGATGAAGACGAACATCCCCGTGACCGGAAGATCGCGCCGCTCGCCGCTCTCGACGTCGCGGAGCTCGAGGTTCTTCACCAATCCCTGCTCGTCGCCGTTCACGCGCTCGACGACGGTATTCCAAATGACCTCGACTTTGGGGTTCGCCAGCAACCGCTGCTGGAGAATCTTCGATGAACGGAGCTCATCGCGACGGTGAATCAAATACACCTTGTCGGCGTAGCGGGTGAGAAAGTCCGCCTCTTCGGTCGCGGCGTCACCGCCGCCGATCACGGCAATCGTCTGATTGCGGAAGAACGCCCCGTCGCAGATCGCGCAGTAGGACACGCCCTTCCCCGCGTACTCGAGCTCACCGGGAATGCCGAGCTTCACCGGAGTTCCGCCCGCGGTGATGATCACGGCCTTCGAGTTATAGATGTCCCCCGAATCCGTGCGCGTCTCGAACGTGCCGTCGGGCATCCGGCCGACGCACTCGACGACGACGCCATTTCGGAACTCCGCGCCGAACTTCTGGGCGTGCTCCGCGAACTTGTCGGCCAGCTCGTGGCCGAGTATTCGCTCGAAGCCCGGGTAATCCTCGATGAGCTCGGTGTTCAGCAACTCTCCGCCCGGGAAACCGCGCTCGAGAACGACGGCGCTGAGCATGGACCGCCCCGCGTACATCCCGGCGCACATCCCGGCTGGACCGGCTCCGATGATGACTACGTCGTAGTTGTAAGTCGCTGGCACGTCCTGTCCTCGAAAGTCGGCGAGCGCATCAACGCGCTGCGTCTAACCGGAATGTAGCGGTTGGGGGAATCACCTCGGCTCTTGGCGCCGGGATGACAAGCCGGGTCAACGCGCCGTGGCAATGCGAGACTGTTCCGATCACGAATTCGGCGGCGCCGGCCGCCGCGGCCGACGCGATGGAGGCATCGGCCGCGAGCACTTCGGCGGTATCGAACATGCCGACACCGTACGCACGATGCCGGCAGAACAGCACCGCGGCGTTGAGATTGCGCCCGGCTTCGCGCGCGCGGCGAGCGAACGCTTCGACGGTCGTCGGCATACTCCACGACCGCGGACCGCGCGTGTGCGGACAGGTTCGAGGTTCGACGCAATTGATCGGACAGGTCCAGGTGGCGAAGCTCACGTAATGTGTGCCGCCGATGCCGGCGCGCTCCCACGGAACGTCTGGTGTCTCGGTGAGTGGCGTCGTAGCGACCTGCCTTTCCGGCCAACGGCGTTTGGCCCGTTCGACGAGCCAGTCCGCCATGAGATGGGGCATCAGCGGCGAGGGCACGATGGCGTCGCTCGCGGACGACGACGGATCGTCGGCCGCACGGGACAAGTACTCTTCGAAGAATGCGCGCCACTCGCGAGACTCGACTCTCACGGACGCCCCGTTCGATCCGTATTCCCGCGCGACTGCACAGTCCGGGTCCTTGTCCACAACCAACAGCTCTCGCGCCTCGACGGCGCCGGCGTCGATCGCTCGTAGTAGTTGGCGGACGTAGTAGCCGCCGTAGCATCCCCCGCCTACGATGACGACGCGACCGTAGCGCTGAGGAGTCGCGTCATCGACGGACATGTCGTCCGCCATCGACGATGATCGTCTCTCCGGTCAGATAATCGGAGTCGAGGATGAACAGCATCGTTCTCGCGACATCCTCGGGACTTCCCTCGCGTGCGAGTGGCGTCGTGCGGCGGAGTCGCTCGGCGTCTTGCTTGCTCCAGCCTTCGGGCAGCAACACGGTCCCGGGCGCGATCGCGGCGACGCGAACGTCCGGCGCGAGCACGGAGGCGAGGGCGCGAGTGAGGTAGACGACGCCCGACTTCGAGATGCCGTGCGGGATATAACCGGGCCACGTCTCGAACGCGGCAAGATCGGCGATGTTGACGACGACGCCGCGCGATTTGCGGAGATGCGGCGCGGCCGCCTGTGTGAGGAAGAACGGCGCGCGCACGTTGAGATCCATCGTCTGATCCCACTGTTCGGGCTGCACGTCTCCGAACGGCAACCGCACCATGATCGCGGCCGAGTTCACGAGAACGTCGATGCCGCCGAAATGGGTGAGGGCGACGTCGACGACGCGCGGAATTTCCTCGGCTTTCGTCAGGTCGGCGCCGACGGTCACGCCCTGTCCGCCGGCGGACTCGATGACACGCAGCGTCTCGTGCGCGCCGTCCGCCGTCGTGTTGTAGTGAACAACCACGCGCATTCCGCGCTGACCCAACGCGACCGCGAGTGCACGGCCGACGCGGTGCCCCGCGCCCGTCACGATTGCCGTTCGACCTCGAAGCTCCATGCCGCGTCGCCTCCTTACCCGTCCCGCGCCGTGTGTTCGCCGCGGCGATCAGGCCGCGCGCGCTCGGACGCGGCCGTCCTGTCGGGTGAGCCAATCCGCCGGGACGCGCATCGTCCCCAGTGTGCGCGCGCCGTCGGTAGCGCCGTGCCAATCGGAGCCGCCGCTTGGCACGAGCCCGAAGTGATCGACGAGCGCCCCGAGCCGGGCGATGTCCTCGTTCGAGTGACCCGGATGCCGCACCTCGACGCCGTCGATGCCGTCGCGCACAAACGCCTCGATTCGCTCGCGCGTTCCCCCTTGCGCCGGATGTGCGAGAATCGCGAGGCCACCCGCTCGATGAATCAGTCCGATGGCGTCGACGATGGCGAGGCGCTCTTTCGCGACATACGCGGGCCGCCCGCTGGCGAGATACCGATCGAACGCATCGCGAAAGTCGATCGCCCAACCTTCGGCGATCATCGCGCGCGCGACATGGGGACGACCGATCGCGCCGCCCGCCGATTGCTCGAGAACGGCGGCGAGCTCGATGCGGACGCCGAGGTCGTTCAGTCGCTGCACGATTCGTTCGGCGCGCGTGCGCCGCATCTCGCGCAGCGCGGCGAGGGTGGCTTCCAACTCGCGCGTGTCCGACAGGTGAAGCCCGAGGATGTGCGTTTCGACGTCTCCTTCCACGGCGCTCAGCTCAACGCCGGGAACGACGCGCACGCCAAGCGCGAGCCCGGCGCGGGTCGCGTCCTCGATGCCGGCGATCGTATCGTGATCGGTCAGTGCGATCGCCGACAGGCCGGCGCGCTTCGCCGCCGCGACGACGTCGGCTGGCGGACTCGATCCGTCGGACGCGGTAGAGTGGACGTGAAGATCGACGAATCCGCTCGGGGAGGGCGTCGGCCGCGTGGTCTCGATCGACGTCACGCCGAGTAGTTCGCTTCCGGCGACGTATCGCTCGGCTGCGACCACTCGAAGAGCCGGGCAAGATCCGCGTCCGACAGCTCGAGCAGCGAGCGCTCCCGCGAGCGGGACCCGACTGGGGAATAGCGTGTGACGCGCACGCGCCGGTCGGTGCCGGTGCCGTGGATGAAAATCAGGCCGAATTCATCGCGGTCGTTTTGCGTCACGCGCCCGGAGGGAAACACGAGCCATGTGTTACCGTCCACGGTGATCGATCGAGTGGGCATCAGAGCAACTCCACTTCCGTGTAAACGCGATTAGGGTCGAGGACCGCTTCGGGCGCCGCGCTGTGAGCGCGGACCAGCGTTGCCGGATCGGCGGCCTCGAAGAATTCCAAAAATGCTCCCGGGAGTCCGGCCTCCTCGAACACCCAGAAGCGGCAGTTCGCCTTCTGGTAGTAATCCCGTTTCGCGCGGAGGCGCTCCTGAAAGCGCTCGCGTTCGCCAGGCGTGACGAGGGTGCGTTGGATCGTCAGGGCGCGTGACATCAGACGACGGCGTCCGGGAAGTTCTCGAGCGACTTCTTCACGAACGCCATGAATTTGTCGGCGTCGGCGCCGTCGACGATGCGATGATCGAACGACAGCGAGAGGTATGAGCACGTGCGAATGGCGATCGTGTCTTCGCCATCCGGACCGGTCAGCACCTTGGGACGCTTCTCGATCGCGCCGAGGCAGAGGATGGCGACCTGCGGCTGATTGATGATCGGCGTTCCAATGAGCGAGCCGAAGACACCGGGGTTCGTGATCGTGAACGTGCCGTCCTGCACCTCACGCGGGTCGAGCCGCTTGGCACGGGCGCGATTCGCGAGATCGTTGAGCGACCGCGTCAGGCCGGTGAGCGAGAGATTGTCCGCTCCCTTGATGACAGGAACGATCAGCCCCCAATCCAACGCGACCGCGATGCCGACGTTGATCTGCTTGCGATAGATGATCTCGTTGCCGCGCACCGACGAGTTGAGCACGGGGTGCGCCTTGAGACCGTCGACGACGGCTTTGATGATGAACGGCAGGTAGGTGAGCTTCTCGCCGGTCGCCTTCTCGAATTCGGCGCGACGCGTGGCGCGAATGCGGGCGATGCGCGTGAAGTCGACCTCGAAGAACGAGCTGACGTGCGCCGACGTGTGACGCGACGCGACCATATGGTCGCTAATGAGCTGACGCATCTTGGACATCGGCTCGACGACGTCGCCGGGCCACGGCTCGGGGAGTGGCAAGCCGTGCGACGGCGCGGGCATCCCCGTCGGCGCGCGCGGCGGCGCTTTGGCCCCTGACTCGAGGAACTCCAATAGATCTTTTTTCGTGACGCGGCCGGCGATGCCGGAGCCGTGGAGCGCGGTCAACTCGACGCCATGCTCGGCGGCCATACGGCGAACGAGGGGCGAAGACTTGGTGCGGAGGCGCTCTTCGAACGAGTCGCCGTTCGAGTGCGCGGAAATGGGCGCGCTGGCGGCGATTGGGTGCGAGGGGGGGGCGGGTTGAGGGGTAGATTCTTTGCGGGGGGGGCCCCCCGCGCCACCACCCACCGCCGCGCTCTGCGCCGCCGCCGCCGGAGCCGCCGGAGCACTCGGCGCCGCCGCCGGAGCAGCAACCCCGGCCGTGACGTCCGTCTCCAGCCTCGCCACGACCGTCTGTACCGGCACCGTCTGACCTTCAGTGACCAGAATCTCGGCCAGCACGCCCGTGGAGGGCGACGGGATCTCGGCATCGACCTTGTCGGTCGAAATCTCGAACATCGGCTCGTCGCGCTTCACTTGATCGCCGACCTTTTTCAGCCACTTCGAGAGCGTGCCCTCGGCGATCGACTCGCCCATCTGCGGCATCACCACGTCTATGCGTGCCACTGCATCATCCTCGTTCCGTGTGTTGTTCGCGCTGCCGCCCGCGCCGGAACCGCCACAGTGCAACCGATGGAAGCAGCACGAGGCCGATCAGCGCCCCACGAAGCCAGTATGTTCCCCATCCGCACGGCGCGCCGGTCTCAGCATCGGGAGCACAGCGACTCAAAGCACCGACAATCTTGGCGATGAGGACCGCAATCATCCCCCCGCCCGCAAAGCCGGCGATCGCCGTAATACAGCCAATACCAAAATACGCTGGCCCGAGCCCGCCCGCCTGTCTCGGCTGGTTTTCAGGGGGCGTCGCCGACGACATCAGTAGGCCGCGAGCGTTCGGGCGGCGCGGACGATGTCACCCGTCTGGGGCAGCACGAAGTCCTCGAGCTGCGGCGCGTACGGAAGCGGGACGTCATGCGCCGTGACGCGAAGCACCGGCGCGTCGAGCCAGGCGAACGACGTCTCGTTGATCCGCGCCGTGATCTCACCGGCGATGCCACCGGTCCGCGTGTCCTCGTGCACGACGAGCACCCGATTCGTCTTGCGCGCCGTGGCCTGAATCGCTTCGTCGTCGAGGGGCGCGAGCGAGCGCAGATCGACGATCTCGACGGAAAGCCCGTCTTCCTTCGCCAGAACCTCGGCTGCCTCGAGCGCCTTCCACACCGTCGCCGCGTACGTGATGATCGAGAGGTCCTTGCCCTCGCGCGCAATGCGCGCCTTGCCGATCGGCACGACGTGATCGCCCGCCGGCATCTCGGCCTTCACCCGGCGATACAGGTACTTGTGCTCGAAGAACAGCACGCAGTCGTCGTCGCGAACCGCCGCTTTCATCAGGCCTTTCGCATCTTCGGCCGTCGACGGATACACGACTTTGAGGCCGGGCGTATGAATGAAACCGGCCTCCGGATTCTGCGAGTGGAATGGTCCACCGCGCACGTAGCCGCCGCTCGGACCCCGCACGACCATCGGGCATGGCAAGAACGCACGATAGCGTGCCGTCGCCACGTAGTTCGTGAGCATGTCGTACGCGCTTGCGATGAAGTCGATGAATTGCATTTCGACGATCGGGCGCATGCCCATGTGAGCGGCCCCCGCCGCCGCGCCGACGATCCCCGTTTCCGAAATCGGCGTATCGATGACGCGCGCTTCACCAAAGCGGTCGAGCAACCCATCCGTGACCTTGAACGCTCCGCCGTACTGGCCGATGTCCTCGCCGAGACAGAAGACGTTGGGGTCGCGCTCCATTTCCTCGAACAGCGCTTCGCGAATCGCTTCGAGGTAGGTGATCTCGGCCATCAGGAGCTTGCCTTCGATGCGTTGAACGTGCCCCACCCTTCGGGGCGCTCATGAGACGCCACGGCGCTATCCTGACCTTCCCGATACCACAGCGGCTTCTCGGTCGGCGGGTCCGCGTAAATCCCGATCAACCCGTCCAAAGCCGTGGGCGGGCCCGAACGCTCGGCGACGTCAGTCGCCTCATCGACCTCGCGCCGGACGCGATCGTCGATCGACGAGATGTCGTCGGCGGTCACGTCGAACTGCTCGCGTAGTCGCGCGACGTACCGTGTGAGCGGATCGTTCTCGCGCTCCCACCGCTCGATCTCACCGTCGGGCACGTACGACTGGTTGTCGTGCTCCGCGTGGCCCTTTCGTCGATACGTCATTAGCTCGACGAGCGACACGCCCTCGCCGCGTCGTGCACGATCGACGGCCCGTCGCGTAACGTCGTACACGGCGAGCACGTCGTTGCCGTCGGCGCGCTCACCGGGAATGCCGTACCCGATCGCCTTGTCCACGAAGCGCTCCGCCGCCGTCTGCTTCGACGTCGGCGTCGAATAGGCGTACCCGTTGTTCTCGACGATCACGACGAGCGGACAGCGCTGCACCGCCGCGAAGTTGATGCCCTCGTGAAACGGACCGGTCGACGTCGCGCCGTCACCGACGTACACGAGACCGACGCGATCCTCACCGCGCATCTTGAAGCTCAGCGTCACACCCGCCATCACCGGCACCATGTCGCCAAGTGGCGAGATCTGCCCGATAAAACCGCGCTCCGTGTCCCCGAAATGGATGTTGAGCTCGCGGCCGCGCGTCGGGGAGTCGCCCTTCGCCATGTATTGTCGCAGGATCTCGACGGGCGTGGCGCCCTTGACGAGCATCGAACCCAGATTGCGGATCAACGGCGACAGCACATCTCGTCGCTCGAGCGCAAACGCGCTGCCGACGGCGTCCGCCTCCTGCCCCAACGATCGAAAGAGCCCGCCGACGACTTTCGTCTGGCGGTAGAGCGCGACGAGGC
This sequence comes from Gemmatimonadaceae bacterium, assembly GCA_035535975.1. Classification (GTDB taxonomy): domain Bacteria; phylum Gemmatimonadota; class Gemmatimonadetes; order Gemmatimonadales; family Gemmatimonadaceae; genus JAQBQB01. Next base: position 17,350 of record DATLPC010000021.1, read on the forward strand.
GCTCCTCGAGCGTCCGGGTCAATCGCATCCAGTAGTACAGTTCCAGCCGCTGCTCCGCGGAAAGCGCGGCCGACGGAGTGTCCGCGCCGCGCGCCGCTGTTGCCGGCCCGCCCGTGGCGGACCGGCGTGGTGTACGCCGGCCCGTCGGCATCAGTAGTTCGGGCTCAGCGCGTGCGTCGGATCTTCGGTACGATGCAGCGTGACGAAGAACCGTTTTGCGTTGCGATCGAGGCGGCTCTCGCCCATCTGATCGGTTTCCACCTGCACAAAGGTGTAGTGCCCGCCTTCGGCGCGGACGGAAAGACGAAGCGTGCCGAGCGCCCCCGTGTATGTGCGCGACTTCGGCGCCGTCGTGTGTTGGGTGAGACCGATGGTCGGAAAGAATTCATCGGCCATCGCGAGCACGTCCGCGAGCTGGAGGTTCGAGCGATAGAAGTGTCGCATCAAGGAATGTTCGAAGGCCGTTCGTTGATCACGTCCTGCATCCAGTCGATCCGCTCCAGCGGGTGCAGCGAGTCGCGACGGAACCGAATCGCGACCGCCCACGTCCCCGGAATCACGAAATTTAACTTCGCGTGGTACACGCCGACTTCGGGACCGTAGGCGAACCCGTCGTAGGTCTTCGATTGCGGCCCGGACGGCACGTCCGGATCGATCGGCTTGCCGGCGAACAGCTGTCCGTCGCCGTTTTCAATCGGCTGGCGTGTCTTCCGGTCGACGATCGTAACCGAATAGTGGATGTCGTCGCGCGCATGCGGCGGCGCCTGATCCGGCCGGATCGTGTAGTCGTAGCTCGCCGAATACTGGTGCAGCGCCGGCGGGCCCTGCGGACCGCTGTCGCACGACTCAGTGACCGACGCGACGAGCGCGACGCTGGCCAGCGTCGCGCTCAACCGAACTGCAGCACCCACCTTCATGGCGGTACCCTCACTCAGGACTGGTAATACTCCAGGCCGAGGTGGGTGATCTGCTCCTCACCCATCAAGTGCCGAAGCGTGTTCTTGAGCTTCGTCTGCTGGATGAAAAGATCGTGTTCCGGCTGCAAGCCGGGAGCGGCCATCGGCGATTTGTAATAGAAGCTTAACCATTCCTGAATGCCCTTCATTCCGGCGCGATGGGCGAAGTCGGAGAAGAGGGCGAGGTCGAGCACGATCGGCGCGGCGAGGATCGAATCGCGGCAGAGGAAATTGACCTTGATCTGCATCGGATAGCCCATCCATCCGACGATGTCGATGTTGTCCCAGCCTTCCTTGTTGTCGCCGCGCGGCGGGTAATAGTTGATCCGCACGACGTGGGAGAAGTCCTTGTACAAATCCGGATACGACTCGGGCTGCAGGATCGTGTGCAATACGCTGAGCTTCGACTCTTCCTTCGTCTTGAACGACGCCGGATCGTCGAGCACTTCGCCGTCGCGGTTGCCGAGGATGTTCGTCGAGTACCAGCCGGCGAGACCGAGCATGCGCGCCTTGAGTCCCGGCGCGATGACCGTCTTCATCCAGGTCTGGCCGGTCTTGAAGTCCTTGCCGGAGATCGGCACCCCGCGATCGTTGGCCAGCTGCTGGAGCGCGAGCGTGTCCACGGCGAGATTCGGCGCGCCATTGCAGTACGGCACGCCCTCCATGATCGCCGCCCAGGCGTAGAGCATCGCCGGCGAGATCGCGTCGTCGTTCCGTTCCATCGCCTTCTCGAACTGCTCGATCGTCGCGTGCTGCGGGCCGGGCTTGATGAAGATTTCCGTCGACGCACACCAGACCACGGCGAGACGATCGCACTTGTTGCGCGCCTTGAAGTCGCGCAGATCCTGACGCAGCTGCTCGGCGAGATCGCGCTTGGTCTTGCCCTTCTTCACGTTGTCGCCGTTGATACGCGTCACGTACTTGTTGTCGAACACGGCGGGCATCGGCTTGATCCCGCGCAGGAAGTCGGCGACCGGCTCGAGATCTCGCTCCTCGAGCACGCCCGCTTTCTTGGCCGCGGTGTACGCGTCGTCCGGAATCGGATCCCACGCGCCGAACACGATGTCGTCGAGCGACGCGAGCGGGACGAAATCCTTGATCAGGGGAGAGCGATTCTCGGTGCGCTTACCCAAGCGAATCGTCGCCATTTGCGTGAGCGATCCGATGGGCTTGGAATGGCCGCGACGGATGCTCTCGACGCCCGCCATGAACGTTGTTGCAACAGCGCCGAGCCCGGGCGTGAGAATACCAAGCGTGCCGGTGGCCGGGCGAATGTCGGGCGATGCCACGAATTGAATCTCCTGTCGACTTTACGGCCGCGTGCCGGTGGGACGACGGCGGCGCAGCCAGAACGACTTTTCGGTCGTGAGTGGGAGTGGCGGGGCGTCGGCGCGGGCGTTCGTCTGTTGGTACACGAACACCATTCGCTGCACGACTGTGATCCACGCCGTGACGGTGAGAAAAACAACGATCAACCCCAGGACGACGCCGTTGAACACCAATCCGAAGAACGCCTGGGGCACCGACAACAACACAATGCGCTCGGGCCGCTGTACCATGCCGACCTTCGCGTCGAGGCCAAGCGCCTCGGCGCGCGCGCGGATGTATGACGTGAGGTACGCGCCGATCAAACCCGCGAGACAAACAACGACCATCACGATGTTGCTGTGACGTGGATTGACGGCGTAGAACACCGCCAAGCCGCCGAGCAGGGCGCCATCGGCGACGCGGTCCAGCGTCGAGTCGAGAAACGCCCCGAACGTCGAGCTCTTGCCGGACCGTCGGGCGACGGTTCCATCGAGGACGTCGAACAGCGCCGTGGCCCCGAGAAAGAAGCCGCCCGTGCGAATGTGGCCGGAGGCATAAATGGCCCCGCCGGCGACTGTGCAAGCCGTGCCGATCGCGGTAATGGTGTTAGGATGGACTCCGCGACGGACTAGCCAATCGGCGACCGGATCGATGAACCTGAGGTATCCGTTTTGGAGCCAGTCCGGGAGAATCTTCATGCGGCTCGCTTGGGGGCGCCGCCCATTGGGCGCGACGGGGCTGCTTCGGGCGTAAAGGTAGCCCCGTCAGCGAGTTGTGGCAACCGACTCGACTGGAGATAAATCACGGCAGCGGGAAGACATATGTGCCGCTCAGCATCACGTTCGCCCGCGTGTAGGTCTTCGCGCCATCCACGGTCGTCGCCCTGAGGGTCACCGTGCTGCCGGTCGCGACTCCCTGCACCGGGATCGTCGCCGAGCTGTTCGCGCCGACTTGCTTGAGGAACGTGTCCGTGCCGCTCACGGTCACGTAGACGTTCACCGCCTGCGAGAGCGTGTTATTGACCTGAAGCGATACGGCCGTCGCTTGGGTCGGCGCCGTGCGTACGTCGACTTGCCGGGGACTGCAGGCCGCGAGAATCGCGCTCGCGGCCAACAGGCAAACGCCCTGCGCGCGACGGGTCGTAGACAGTCTCATCGCTATCTCCTTTTTTGTCGTGCTTCGGTGCAAAAGCTATGCGCAAACCGTCGCGCCCGCTCAGCGATATAGTAAGTACCGCCGCGAAGCTGTCATGAACTGCTCGACCGCGGGACGCTCGGATGCCATTGCTTGGTCGGGATCGGCACCGCGAACGATCGCCTCGCGAACCGCCGCACTCCCAAACCGCTCGTCGAAGGCGTGGTCCCGGATCTCGAGCGAGTCTGAATGGAGTCGAGTGAGCGCCCAGAGGATCGCCGCGGCGACGTGACCCGATTGCACGGCGTTCCGGTCGGTGATCGCAATGCGCACGCCCGGAATCCGCTGGCCGTTGTACTTCGAGTCGCCCGCGTTTTGCGGCGTGAACGGGTCGACATCGAATCGGACGCCGGCGAGCCGGCGTCCGTTCAACAAATCCGCGACGCGCCGCGCGTCCATCCACGGCGCGCCAAATCGTTGGAAGGCGTCGCTCGTTCCGCGTCCGACGGACACGTTCGAGCCTTCGAAAGCGACGAGCGACGGGTACACGAGCGCGCTCGCGAGGTTCGGAAGATTCGGCGAGGGACGAACCCACGGGAGCCCGGTGTCATCGAACCACATTGAACGTCGCCAACCCGCGGCCGGAACGACGTGCAACGCCGCGCCGATGTGCAACACATCGTTGTAGAACAGGGCGAGCTCGCCCATCGTCATTCCGTGGCGCAACGGGAACGGGTATAATGCGTACGCCTTTCCCGCGCGCTGCGCGGTTGGCTCTTCGGGATTCGACAGTGCGGTGTCGAGCATGGGACCATCGACGTGCTCGCCCGTGATTGGGTTGGGTCGGTCCAGCACGATGATGGGGATGTGACGACGCGCCGCCGCGTGCATGGCATAGATCATCGCTCCCACATACGTCCACGTCCGAGTGCCAATGTCCTGCAGATCGTACACGAGCGCGTCGAGATCGGTCGTCAGGCTGTCGGGCGGCGCGATCGTCGTGTTGGTGTAGAGCGAATGCACCGCGAGACCGCTTCGCTCGTCGATCCCGCTCGCGATGTGCTCACGGTCTTCCGTTCCGCGGATGCCGTGCTCCGGCGAGAAGAGCCGCACGAGCGTCACGCCGGCCGTCTTCGCGCGCGCGTCGCGCAGGAGCTCGATGTCCGACCGGCCGGCGGCGTCGATGCCGGTTTGATTGGTGAGCAGCGCCAACCGCTTGCCGCGGATGAGGGCGATACTGTCCTCGAGCAAGACGGTAATTCCAGGCCGAACCGTCGCGGACGACGTGACCGTCGGCGTCGGCGCGGTCCGGCTCATGCAGCCCCAGCCTCCGCTTCCGATCGACAACACTACCGCCAGCTTTACTCGCCGATGCATCGACTCGTCTCCGTTGTGATTCCCGCCGCCCTGCTTCTCTCGGCTTGTCATCGTTCGTCGACAACGACTGGCGCGGGGACGGTCGCCGCACAACCCTCGGCGAGCGACGCACCCCTTCGCGACGCCATCCGCGCCGACCTGCAACGCGTGCTCGATCGCGCGCGGGCCGACAGCGCGTTTCCCGGCGCGTACGCGGTCGTCGGTACGCATGATGGCGTCATTGCCGAATATGGCGTGGGACAACTCGATTGGGCACCCAGTCCGCGGCCGGACGCGCACACGATCTGGGATCTCGCGTCGCTCAGCAAAGTCGTCGGCATGACGACGGCGATCATGCAGCTCGTCGAACAAGGGCGCGTCGACGTCGACGCCCCCGTGCAACGCTATCTGCCCGATTGGACGGGCCCGAACAAGGAACGCGTGACCGTCAGACACTTGCTGACGCACACGGGCGGACTGCCACCCGACCAACCGCCCGGCTCCAAGCCGTACGACGAGATCACACACAACCCGGACAGCGTCGCGATGCTCATGTTCTCGACGCCCCTCGACACGCTGCCCGGGATTCGCATGGTCTACAGCGACATCGGCGCCTACCTGCTCGGCAAGATCGTCGAGCGTGTGAGCGGACAGAAACTCGACGTCTATCTGCGCGACCATGTCTTCCAACCGCTCGCGATGACGGAGTCGATGTACAACCCGCCGCCATCCCTTCTCCCTCGTATCGCCCCGACGGAAGTGGATCCGCGGCGCGGCGGACTCGTTCGCGGGAAGGTGCACGACGAACGCTCGTATTATCTCGGCGGCGTGTCGGCCCACGCGGGGATTTTCACCAGCGGACACGATCTCGCCCGTTTCGCGCGCATGTACTTGAACAACGGCACGCTGGACGGTGTTCGCGTTCTACAGCCCGCGACCATCGCGCGCTTCACGGCGTACGTCGATTCGATCTTCTCGGACCGGGGGCTCGGTTGGCAGAAGCCGGATCTACCGGGCATGAAGTTCGCCAGCCCGTCGGCCGCGTGGGCCGGACATTCCCTGTCGTCGCGGGCCTTCGGTCACACCGGATTTACCGGCACGTCGATCGCCATCGATCCGCAGCGGGATCTCTTCATCATCCTGCTCACCAACCGGGTGAACCCGACGCGCAACAACGGTAAGATCACCGAAGTGCGGCGACAGCTCGCCGACGCCGTCGTTCCCGACTACGATCGTCTGCGCTCCTCCCCGAGCGGGTCCTCCTCAACCACGCGACCATGAATCTCACTGCGATCGACTGGGCCATCGTAGCGGCGTACTTTCTCCTCTCGGCCGGCATCGGCTTCGCATTCACGAAGCGCGGCGGCGAAAGTCTGAGCGAGTACTTCATCTCCGGCCGCGCGGTGCCGTGGTGGCTGGCCGGCGCATCGATGGTTGCGACGACCTTCGCCGCCGACACGCCGCTCGTCGTCACCGGACTCGTATCGGCGCACGGCGTCGCTGGAAACTGGCTGTGGTGGAACATGCTGATGAGCGGCATGCTCACCGTCTTCTTCTTCGCCCGACTCTGGCGACGGGCTCACGTGATGACCGACGTCGAGTTCGCCGAAGTACGCTACAGCGGCAAACCCGCCGCGACCCTCCGCGTGTTTCGCGCGCTGTACCTCGCGCTTCCGATCAATCTGATCATCCTCGGCTGGGTGACGCGCGCGATGATCAAGATCCTCACGATCTCGCTCGGACTGCACGCCGTCACCGTTGGCGGCATGACGATCTCGGGCGAGGTGATCGCGGTCGGGATCTGTTTCGTCATCACGATGGCGTATTCGGTGGCCGCCGGCATGTGGGCCGTGCTGTGGACGGACCTCGTCCAGTTCGTGATCAAGATGACCGCCGTGATTGTCCTCGCCGTGTTCGCGGTGCGCGCGGTCGGCGGAATGGACGTGATGAAGACGAAGCTCGCCGAACACTTCGGCAGCGAGAAGGCGGCGTTGTCGGTATTGCCAATCTCGTTCGGGCCGAGCGGACTCGTTGCGTACGCGTGGATGCCGATCCTCACGCTGGCCGTGTTCCTCGGCGTGCAATGGTGGGCGGCGTGGTATCCTGGTGCCGAGCCGGGAGGCGGCGGGTATGTCGCCCAACGCATCTTCTCGGCGCGCACGGAGCGCGATGGCGTGCTGGCGACGCTGTCGTTCCAGGTCGCGCACTACGCGCTGCGGCCCTGGCCGTGGATCATCACCGGCCTTGCGACGGTGATTCTCTACCCCAACGGCATCGGCCCGAACCACGACCACGAAGCCGCCTACGTCCAGTCGTTCGTCGATCTGCTCCCGACGCCGTGGCGTGGCTTCATGATGGCCGGCTTCGCCGCCGCGTACATGTCGACGGTGGCGACGCAGCTCAACTGGGGCGCGTCGTATCTCGTGAACGATGTGTACCGTCGCTTCCTGAAAAAAGACGCGACCGAGAAGCACTACGTCTCGATGTCGCGCCTGGCGACGGTTTTTCTCTTCCTACTCTCGACGCTCGTGACCTGGCGCCTTTCGTCGGTTGAAGGCGCTTGGAAGTTCCTGCTCGCGATCGGCGCCGGGACAGGGCTCGTGCTGATCCTCCGCTGGTATTGGTGGCGCATCAACGCCTGGTCCGAGATCAGCTCGATGCTCGCGTCGTTCGCGATTTCGGCGATCTGTTTCCAGACGGTACCGGGTCGCTGGTTCCCGGCGGACGATCCGCGCAATGACTCGGCGATCATGCTGATCACCGTCGCGCTGAGCACAGTCGTCTGGTTGACGGTAACGTTCATGACGCAACCGGAAAACGAATCGGTGCTGGCCTCGTTCTACGAACGCGTGCGGCCTGGCGGTCCAGGCTGGGCACGCATTTCCGAGAAGCTTGGCTACGGGCGAGAGCAGATTCCGGGCGGGGCGCTGGCATGGACGAACTGGGTTGCCGGCATCGTCGCCGTTTATTCATCGCTCTTCGGAATTGGAAAGATTGTTTTCGGCGAACTCGGCTCCGGCCTGATTCTGCTGGTCATTGCGGTTGTCGCGTTCGCCTGGATTGCGCGGTCGTTCCGGAACGAAGTGCCGCCACCGGCGGTCCGGCAGAGAGAGGCGGTATCGCTGGCGGCTGACTGATCGAAAGGGCGCAACATCGCTTTCGGCTATGGTCGGCCGGTGCGGCGGACGGCTGGCCCGCGGCTGGCGGCGGTGCGCCCGGCTGCCGGCTTTTTGGCTGTCGGCGCCGGCTCCCGGCCGGCCGCCGGCAGCAGGACGCCATGTAGAACGCGAGACAGCTGCTGCGGCCGACAGCTTCAGCCGAGAGCCGTCAGCGAGGCTGTCGCCGCCGCCGCCGACCATAGCCGTTGGCGATGTTGCGCCGGTTAGGCGCGCCGTTTGAGCCGTTGCGGGGTACAGCTCAACGTCGTGTTTGAACGCGACTTCCGACCTCGTTATTATTACTGGTGCACATGTGAAGCGCCCGCCGTTTCGGCGGCCTCAATTGGAGATCCGCGATGAGCACGATGAATCAGCCCGAGGTGTTGGTGACCGTCACTCCGGTCGCGTCCGCCGAGGTCAAGAAGTTTATGGAAGCCGAGAACGTCGATCCGGCGAAGGGCGGACTCCGCGTGAGCGTCCAGCCGGGCGGTTGCAGCGGCTTCAAGTACGGCCTTCTCATCGAGGATGAGGCCGCCGAAGACGATCTCGTGGTTGCACAAGGCGAGTGGAACGTCTTCGTCGATCCGTTCTCGGCGCAGTACTTGAACGGGGTCATCATCGACTATGTCTCGTCGATGCAGGGCTCTGGCTTCACCTTCAAGAACCCGAACTCCACGGGTGGCTGCGGCTGCGGGAGCTCGTTCTCCGCGTAACAGCGTCACCGATACGAATCAGCACACATGGAACGATCCGTCGCTGGCACACGCCGGGACGCGGTCGTGAATGAAAAGAGGGGGGGTAGCGATTCAGTGGATCGCTCTACCCCCCTTTCTCATATCGTTCACGGCGCCGCGCAACGAGAGCACATTCGCACCGTCATCGTCGACGATCACGAGGAGATCGCGCGCCTCGTCGCAAAGCGTATTGCGACGCTCATTCGGGAGCATGAGGCAGCCGGCGAGCGTACAGTCCTCGGCCTCGCGACAGGCTCGACGCCAATCGGGATCTATCGCGAGCTGATTCGCATGCATCGCGACGAGGGATTGAGCTTCAAGAACGTCGTCACGTTCAATCTCGACGAGTATTACCCGATGCCGAAGGAGAGCATTCACTCCTACCACCGCTTCATGTGGGAGAATCTCTTCTCGCAAATCGACATCGATCCGACCAACGTCCACATTCCGCCCGGCGAGCTCCCGCGGCAGGAGACTGCGGCCGCGGCGCGCGAGTACGAGCAGGAAATCGTCCGCGCCGGCGGAATCGATTTTCAGATTCTCGGCATCGGGAAGACGGGACACATCGGCTTCAACGAACCCGGGTCCGGCGCGGACAGCCGGACGAGGCTCGTCACGCTTGACGCCGTCACGCGCAAAGATGCCGCCGCCGACTTTTTCGGCGAGGAGTTCGTTCCCCGTGAGGCGGTGACGATGGGCATCGCGACGATTCTCGACGCACGAGAGATCGCGATCATCGCGACCGGTGAGCACAAGGCGAGCATCGTACAGCGCGCCGTCGAGGGGGAGATCGACGTCGAGGTCGCGGCAACCTTCCTGCAGCGGCACGGCGCCACCACGTTCTATCTCGACCGCGCCGCCGCCGCCGAGTTGACGCGAATCAAGACACCGTGGCTGATCGACGAGGTCCAATGGACGCAGGATCTCATCCTGCGCGCGGTGATCTGGCTCTCCGAACGCACCGGCAAAGCGATCCTCAAGCTCACACAGCGAGACTATGCGGACGCCCGGATGTCGTCGCTCGTCGCCAAGTTCGGTTCACCCGGCGAAGTAAACGGCAAGGTCTTCAACCTGCTCGGCGCGAAGATCCGTGGGAAATCGAAGCTGCCGATCGGTCGCCGGATCATCTGCTTCTCGCCACACCCGGACGACGACGTCATCTCGATGGGCGGCATCCTGCGTAAGCTGGTCGAGAACGACAACGACATCATCGTCGCCTACATGACGAGCGGCAACATCGCCGTGTTCGATCACGACGTGCGGCGTTACGTGGATTTCATCGAACGTCTCGCCGGCGAAGGATTGATCGATCGGCCGAAGGAGCGAGCGCTCGCCGACACCGTGCACGTGGGACTGGAGCGAAAGACGCCCGGCGAGGTGGACGTTCGCGAAGTGCAGGACATCAAGCGGATCATCCGAGAGGCGGAGGCCGTCAGTGGCATCGAGACCGTCGGGCTACCGCGCAGCGCGGCGCGCTTCCTCAACCTGCCGTTCTATCAAACGGGCAAGGTGCGCAAAGATCCCATCAGACCAGCGGACGTCGCGATCGTCCGCGAACTGCTCGAGGAGTTCAAACCGGAGCTGATCTTCGTCGCCGGCGATCTGTCCGATCCACACGGCACGCATCGCATGTGCAAGGAAGCGATCGATCGCGCGCTCAGAGAGCTCGGCACGGCGGGGCGCGCCAAGGGATCCGGCGTGGATTCCCCCCCCCCGGACGCCAACCATGGCGCGCCCGAGGTCTGGTTATATCGCGGCGCGTGGCAGGAATGGCCGATTCATGAAGCGACGTGGCTCGTGCCGCTGTCGCAGGAAGAGCTGCGGCTCAAGATCCAGGCGATCTTCAAGCACCAATCGCAAAAGGATTCCGCGCCCTTCCCTGGGGGCTATGACGAACGAGAATTCTGGCAGCGTGTCGAAGCGCGCAATAAGGGAACGGCCGCCGAGCTCGATCGGCTCGGCCTCGCCGAATATTTCGCGATGGAAGCCTACGTGGTCGAATAGCGCTGTCCTCCTGAGCGAAGCGAAGGATCTATTGTCCCTGTCTGGTAATTAACTCGTGAAAGTAGATCCTTCGCTGCGCTCAGGATGACAACAGCGTTTCCGGGACGACGATGCGCGGGCTGAACGCGCTCGACTTTGTCGTCATCTTCGCGTATCTCGTCGGCATCACGCTGCTCGGCATGTGGGTCGGGCGACGGCAGCGAGACGCGAAGGACTACTTCGTCGCGGACCGCGCGATCCCGTGGTGGGCGGTCATGTTCTCGATCGTCGCCAGCGAGACGAGCGCGTTGACGTTCATCAGCATTCCCGGGCTCGCCTATCGCACCAACCTCGGTTTTCTCGAGCTGGCGACCGGATATCTCGTCGGCCGCATCGTGCTCGCGTACACGCTGCTGCCGCGCTATTACGAAGGCAATCTGGTCACGGCGTACGCTCTCCTCGAAAAGCGCTTCGGGCTCGCGGCGCGCCGCTTCACGTCGATCGTGTTCATGGCCACACGCGGCATGGCGGATTCGGTGCGTGTGTTCGCGACGGCGGTTCCCATCGCCTTGATCATCGGGCCGCTGTTGCCGCCGGCCGCCGTCATGCCGGTCGCGGTCCTCGTTCTCGGCACGCTCACGGTGATCTATACCATCCGCGGCGGGATGAGGGCCGTCGTGTGGACGGAGATCGTCCAGGCGTCGGTCTACGTCCTCGGTGGGCTTTCGGCAATGATCCTCGTCGGACGCCTCGTTCCGGGCGGCTGGGGCTCGATTGTTCAAACCGCGGGCGCCGCCGGCAAGCTGCAAGTCATCGCCTGGAAGCCGGTTCTGACCGATCCGAATACGATGGCGGCGGGGATCATCGGCGGCGCGTTTCTGTCGATGGCGTCGCACGGCGCCGACCAGCTGATCGTCCAGCGCTTGCTCTCGGCGCGTTCGCTCAACGAATCGCGCGCGGCCGTCATCGGGAGCGGCGTGGCGGTGATCATTCAGTTCACGCTCTTTCTTTTGCTCGGCATCGGCTTGTGGGCGTTTTACGGTGGTCGGACGTTCCCCACACCCGACGCCATCTTCCCGACGTTCATCGTCGACCAGATGCCGCACGGACTCGTCGGATTGCTGCTCGCGGCCATTCTCGCCGCGACGATGAGCACCCACTCCGGCGCGATCAACTCGCTCGCCGCGTCGTCGACGCACGACATCTACTTACCGATTACCAAGCGCGACCCGGACGATCCGCGAACGCTTCGCGTCGGCCGGATCTTCGCGCTCATCTGGGGCATCGTGCTGACGGGCGGCGCCCTGCTCTTCCCGAAAAATCAGCAGACGCCGGTGGTCGTCATCGCGCTCTCGATCGCCTCCTTCACCTACGGCGGACTGCTCGGCGGCTTTTTCCTCGCTATCTTCTGGCGTCGGGCACGACAGCGCGACGCGATTCTCGGAATGTCGGTCGGCATCGCGGTGATGAGCGTGATCGTGTTCGCCAAGCAGATCATGGCCGCCGTGCCTGCCTGGGCGCCGGCGCTCCAACCGCTCTCGACGATTGCCTACCCGTGGTACGTGTTCATTGGAACGACGATCACGCTCACAGTCGGCATTCTTTCTTCTTTGACACACGGACCGGCCCCAAGCGCCGCGACGGAATCAGCATGACGTACATCGTGATTGGCATCGACGGCGGCGGCTCGAAGACGCACGCGATTGTCGCGGATGATCAGGGACGGACGATCGGCGAGACCGTTGGGCCGGGCAGCGCCGTTCGCCCCGGTCAGGCGGAGCACTCCGCGTCGGTGATCGCCGACGTCGTGCGCGACGCCCTCGCGTCGTGCGATATGACGCACGTGACGCCGCGCGTCTTGTCGGTCGGAGTCGCCGGCGCCGGTCGGGAAACCGAGCGACAGGAGCTGTGGCAGGCGCTCGTCAGTCGCGATCTCGCGTCCGAGCTCGTGATTCATTCCGATTTCAGCATCGCGCTCGACGACGCGTTCGGCGACGGTCCGGGCGTCCTGATGATCAGCGGCACCGGGTCCGTCGCATTCGGCCGCGGACCCACTGGGGCGACGTCGCGATGCGGCGGTTGGGGTCCGGTGTGCGGCGACGAGGGCAGCGGCGCGTGGATCGGGCGCCGCGCGCTGTCCGTGGTGACGGGTGCCGCGGACGGGCGCGAGCCGGAGACCGCGCTCACCGGCGCCGTGCTCACGGCCGCGCAGGTGAACGAGACCTCCGACCTTGTCGGCTGGGCCGCCGCCGCGACGCCGGCGCAGCTCGCGTCGCTCGCGCCCGTCGTCCTCGCGGTCGCCGAGTCGGGAGATCTGCGGGCAAACGCACTGGTGAGCCTGGCCGTCGAAGAGCTCGTACTGCACGTGCGCGCGCTGGCCCGCCAGCTCTTCGGCGACGAGCGCGCGGCGCTGCCGGTCGCGCTGTCGGGTGGGATGCTGTCGCGTGGCAGCACGCTGCGCAAGCGCCTCGAGCACCGTCTCAAATCCGCGGTACCAGGCGCGCAGATTCGGACCGACCCGGTGGTCGCGGCGCGCGGTGCGGTGCGCGCCGCCCTGCGGATCGTCGGCGAAGTCATGGCGTAAGCGATGCCTCTCGACGATCTCCGCCGCGCGATCGACGGGATCGACGACGAGATCCTCGCGCTCCTCGAACGTCGCGCCGGCCTGGCGCGCGACGTCGCGAAGGCGAAGCAGGCGTCGCGCGTCCCGACATACGATCCCGAGCGCGAACGAGCGGTGCTCGATCGCCTCGAGGCAAAGAGCGCCGGCCGATTTCCGCGCGAGGCGATTCGTGCGGTATTCCGCGAAGTCATGAGCGCGTGCCTGGCGTTGCAGGAGCCGGTCAAGGTGTCGTTCCTCGGGCCGGAGGGAACGTTCACCCACGCGGCGGCGCGCGAGCTGTTCGGGCTCGCCGCGCGCTACAGCGAAGCCACGACGATCGATGGCGTGTTCGATGCCGTCCGTCGCGGCGACGCGACGTATGGCGTCGTGCCGATCGAGAATTCGACGGAAGGATCGGTGACGTCGGCCATCGATGCGCTCATCGACGGCGGCGTCGTGATCCGCCGCGAGCTGGTGCTCGAGATCGGGCATTGCCTGATGTCGGCGGCGAACGGGCTGACGCAGATCGAGCGCGTCTACTCGCATCCGCAGGCGCTCGCGCAATGCCGCGAGTGGCTCGGCAAGCATCTGCCCGCCGCGCAGCTCGTGCAAACGCCGTCGACGTCGGCCGCGGCGCGCGAAGCGTTGTCCGACGCGGCCGGCGCCGCCATCGGCAGCAAGCTCGCCGCGGAGCTGTTCGGCGTCGCGATACTTCGCGAGAACATTCAGGACCGCGTCGAGAACGCGACGCGCTTCGTCATGCTGGCGAACGACGACGCGCCGCGGACGGGCAACGACAAGACGACGCTCGCCTTCGCCGTCCACGACAGCCGCGGCGCGCTGCGCCGTGTACTCGAGATCTTCGACGACGCGGGCGTCAACCTCACACGCATCGAATCGCGCCCCAGCCGACGCCGCGTGTGGGACTACGTCTTCCTCGCCGATCTCGAGGGCCACCGCGAAGACCCACACATCGTCGCCGCCCTCGCCACGCTGAACGACCGCTGCCCCATGCTCAAGATCCTCGGCAGCTACCCACGCAGCGATTTATCCCCCACCTAATCAATTCATTGCGGTTGGGGTCAGACTCCAAAAAACTTTGGGGTCAGACTCCATTCACAAAATGGAGTCTGACCCTATCTCGGCGAGTTAAAAGCATGGATTCGGTGTTGACGGCCGGATTCCAACGGAATCGTCGGCGTTGGGAGTCTGACCCCTAAGAAATTGGGAGTCTGACCCCTATCGCGGACTCCTATCGCGGAGTCAGTAGCGGTCGTGAAGGCGGACCCAGGCTTGCGTGTCGCTCAGGTGCGATTCGTCTCGGCCTTTTGCCGTGAGATCGAGCAGGTTGTAGGTCGTGTTGAGCAGATCGATCCCGCGGGCGTAGGTCGAGTAGGTGTGGTAGACAATCCCACCCTCGTCGCGATAGAACGCGCTCGCGCCTTCACGTTCTGGCCCTCGCTCAGGATCACGATAGTTGTAGATCGCCGATCCCTCTTCGATCTGCTCCGGCGTGAACGACACGCCGTAGTCGAAGTTGAAGTCGCTCGGCGCCGACGACACCCAGTTGAAGTGCCAGCCCATGCGCTGCTTGAATGCCGCAAGCGTCTCGAGCGGCGCGCGGGAGATCACGACGAACGTCGTGTCGCGATGATTGAGGTGCTCCTGCCGCACGTCGAAGTTGTCCGCCCAGAAGGAGCAGTGCTTGCACCCCTCCTTCCAGTCCGGCGCGAACATGAAATGATAGACGAGCAGTTGGCGTCGTCCCTCGAACAAGTCGGCGAGCGTGCGACGCCCATCTGCCGTGTCGAAGGCGTAGGGCTTCGTGACGCGCTCCCACGGCAGCGCGCGCCGCGCACGAGTCAGCTCATCGCGTCGCTTGTTGAACTCCTTCTCCTGCTCGAGCAGCGCCCGGCGCGCCGCCAGCCATTCGTCGTGCGACGCAACCGGGTGACCCTGGATCGGACCGCCGTCATAGTTCGCCATCGCTCCGCCCCCGAAATGTTCTAAGCGGACTTCCCGGTCGGAAGTTACTCCGCCCGGGACGACGTGGCGCCATCGGCGTCGAATCGCGTGAACGTGGGAAAGCCGCGGCGAAGCTGTTTCGCCTCGCGCGCCTCGCGCAGGCGCGGCGCGTGGGCGGCGAGCAGATCGCTCCGCGAGATGATTCCAATGACGCGCTGCGGATCGTCGCGCGTGACGACCGGAAGGCGTCCGACATGTTCGATCACCATGAGGTCGGCGGCGTCGCGCAGCGTATTGTCGTCGAACACGACGATCGGTGCGCGCTTGATCAGACCCTGAAGCACCTCGAACTCGCTGCGGGTCGCGTCGAGAATGTCGCGCCGGGTGAGAACGCCGACGAGCGTTCCGATGTCGTCGACCACCGGAAATCCTTGATGCGACATGCCGTCGCCTCCGCTGGCGAGCCAGGCACGCGCCTCTCCGACGGAGTCACCGGCCCGCAGCGTCGCGACCGCGCGAATTCCGACGGACCGCACGGAAACGCGGCTCAAGTAGTCGAGCGCGTACTCCGTACGCAGATTGACGCCGCGTCGCGCCAACTTCTCCGTCATGATCGAGTGGCGCCCGAAGTAAACCGTGATGAGATACGCCGCCGTACAACCGGTGAGCAGAGGAAGCAACCCGACCGGCTGACGCGTCGTCTCGAACGCGAGCACGATCGACGCGAGCAACGCATGTGATGCGCCGCCGAACAACGCCGCCATCCCCACGAGTCCCGCCACGTGCGGATCGAATCCGATGCCCGGCAGTAGGCGGGCAATCAGGACGCCGAACAGTGCGCCGATCCCGCTCCCGATCGTGAACAACGGCGCCATCGTTCCGCCGGACGTTCCGCTCCCGAGATACAGCGCCCACGAGAGGAACTTGAGGAGGACGAGCATGGCGATCGCGCTCGCCGTGAACGACCCCGAGATCTGGCCCGTGATGTTGTCATAGCCGACGCCGAGCGTGCGCGGCTCGATCAATCCGATGCAGCCGACGGCAAATGCCCCGATCGCAGGCCACCACATCCAATGCAGATGCCAGCGCTCACCGAATCGCTCGAATGCATCCTCGACGGCATACGTGGCGCGAATGATCGCCGCCGCCACGAGTCCCATCAGCGCGCCGAGCACACCGTACATGACGAGCGCCTGCCCGCTCGGCTGGTGCAACTCCGCCACCGGGAAGACCGGCGCCGCGCCGTGGAACGCGATGCGCACGCTAGTCGCCGTCGCCGCGGCAAGCGCCACCGGCACGAGCGAACGCGCGCGATACTCGAACAAGAGCAACTCGACGGCGAGCAGTACCGCGCTCACCGGCGTTCCGAACGTCGCCGCCATGCCCGCCGCGGCACCTGCGCCGAGTAATGTCTTTCGCTCGTCGGCCGTCACGCGAACGAGTTGTCCCATCAACGACCCGAGCGCGCCGCCCGTCGCGATGATCGGGCCCTCGGCGCCGAAAGGACCACCAGTGCCGATCGCAATGGCGGCGGACAGCGGCTTGAGAATCAACACGCGCGCCGGAATACGGCTCTCGCCGAATAGCACCCGCTCCATGACTTCCGGGATTCCGTGGCCGCGAATCGCCGCCGATCCGTAGCGCGCCATCACACCGACGATCAGGCCGCCGAGAATGGGGATAAGGAGCAGCGCGGCCGACGCGCGGTGGCCGCCACCAGGCGAAACGAACGCCGTGCTCCATCTCGCGTAGAACGCGAGGTTGGTGACGAGCGCGATGAGTCTGCTGAGGAACTCAGCCGCGAGACTTGCCGCGACGGCGATACCGATCGCCATCGCGGTCACGACGAGCGTTCGATTGTCGACCGGCTCGTATTCGTCCGGTGTGCGCAGCTCGGTCGACGCCCCAGGCGGCGAGGTGTCGACGACGGCCTCGAGACCCGGCGAAACAGGAACCGAGTCCCGATCCGCTTGCTTCATACCGAAATATAATTGGCCCCCAATATATTTTCAGGCCGGCCACAGCCATGCGGCGCCGCGAACCCCGCTCGAATCGCCGTGCGCATTCGGCACGACTGGCGTCGCCACCGAGTCGGAAAAGACATAGTTGGGAAGCAGCGCCATCACCGCGCGAGACAGCCCAGGCAGGTTCGACATGCCGCCGCCCAGGACGATCACGTTCGGGTCGAGCAGGTTGATGACTGACGCAAGCGCGCGCGACAGCCGATTGTGGTAGAGCGCGATGCTCTCCGCGGCGCCTTCGTCGCCGAGCGACGCAGCCGTCACGATGTCGCGCGACCGTTCGTTTCGTCCCGACCGCAGCTCGTGGTCGCGCTCAAAGCCCGGACCCGAAAGAAACGACTCGATGCAACCGATCTTGCCGCAGTAGCACGGCGGTCCGGGAAACTCATCCGTCGTCATCCACGGCAATGGGTTGTGTCCCCACTCGCCGGTGATGAGGTTCGCGCCGACGAGGCATTTCCCATCGATCACGATCCCGCCGCCGACGCCCGTTCCGAGAATGACGCCGAACACCACGGACGCACCGGCGCCCGCGCCGTCCGCCGCCTCGGAAAGCGCGAAGCAGTTCGCGTCGTTCATCGTGCGAATCGGACGTTCGAGCATGCGGGCCAAGTCGCGCTCGAGCGGCTGACCGATGAGCCAAGTTGAATTCGCGTTCTTGACGAGGCCTGTCGAGGGAACGACGACGCCCGGCACTCCAACGCCCACCGTGCCGCGCTCGCCGACTTCCTCCTCGATGCGCAGCACGAGCCGCGCGATCGCGTCGAGTGTCCGATCGTAACTCGGCGGCGTGGCAACACGCTGGCGCGCCAGCACGTCACCTCCGCCGCCGAGTGCGATCGCCTCGATCTTCGTTCCGCCGAGGTCGACGCCGATCCGCATGTCGTTCAGCCTACTCGTTCATCCCCACTTGAGATCCTGCTTCGACAGCGGGAGCGATCGAATGCGCTTGCCCGTCGCCATGAAGATCGCGTTGCACAACGCGGGAACGACCGGCGGCAGCGCCGGCTCACCGAGTCCCGTGACCGGGAATTCGGTAACCTTGAACGCGACGTCCACCGGCGGCGCCTGACGCATGCGCAGCAGTGGGTACGCGTTGAAGTTCTGCTGCACCGCGCGGCCTTTGTCGATCGTGATCTCCTGCCCAAGCGCCTCAGCGATCCCGTCGAGCACGGCGCCCTGCACCTGATTCTCGGCGTTGCTCGGATTGATGATCTGCGCGCCGATGTCGCCGACGACCCAGACCTTGTCGACCTTCACCGCGCCATCCTTCGAGACGGTCGCCTGTACGACCTCGGCGAAGTATCCGCGATGGCTGAAGTGGAAGGCGACGCCCATGCCGGTGCCCTTCGGCAGATTTTGCTTTCCCCAGCCCGAACGCTCGGCGACCATCTGGAGCACGCCGGCCATGCGCTTACCGTCGAAGCCAGCCGGCGGCGGACCGCCACGACCCCCACCCGGAGCTCCGGCCGGCTGAGCTGCTTGCGCCGGCGCGGGCTGCTCGTTCGCGAGCAGCTCGAGTCGGAATTGCACCGGATCTTTCCCCGCCGCGTGCGCGAGCTCGTCGATGAACGACTGCACGGCGAACGCGATGCCGTTGCTGCCTGGTGCGCGGAGCGGCCCTGTCGGCACGCCGAGCGGAATCAGCGACTGATCGATCACGAAATTCGGAATGAACCGCGCCGGGAACTCGGTGCCACCGAGCGCCGCGCTCGACACCGGGCGGCCGTCGGAACCAAAGGTGACGAAGTGATCGCGCCACGCGACGAGCTTTCCGCTCGCGTCCGTGCCGCCACTGAAATAGTGGAAGCCCGCGGGGCGATACGGATCGTGCGTGATGTCGTCCTCACGCGTCCAGAGCAGCTTGACGGGAACGCCCGGAATCTGCTTCGCGATCGCCGCCGCTTCGACCATATAGTCGTTGCTGAGGCGTCGGCCGAAGCCGCCGCCCGACCGGCTGATGTGAATCGTGATGTCTTCCGGCTTGAGCTCGAGGGCGCTTTGGACGATGCCGCGCCCGCCGGCGGGCGTCTGCGTCGGCGACCAGATCTCGATCTTACCGTCTTTGAACAGCGCTGTCGTGTTCTGCGGCTCGAGCGGCGCGTGCGCGATGAACGGATAGAAGTACGCGCCTTCCGCCGTCTTCGCGGCGCTCTTCATCGCGCCGTCGAAATCGCCGTCCTTTCGAAGATTCTGATGCGGCGCCTGCTTCGAGAGCGCCGCCGCTTGCGAAGCGAAGCCTTCGCTGCTCTGCGACGCGGTCGCGCCCTCGTCCCACGTGACGTCGAGCTTGCGACGCGCCTGCTGCACGAGCCACCAGTTGTCGCCGACGACCGCGACGCCGGAGAGGAGGCCCATCAGCCCACCCTGCCCTGCCTGATCGACGATGAACGCGTGCTTGATTCCGGGCTGTGACTTGATCTCGTCGAGATTGGCCTTTACCGCTTTGCCCCCGAACACCGGGCACTTGACGTAGCTCGCGTAGAGCATGCCCGGCAGCACCATGTCGATGCCGAACTTCGCCTGGCCGCGCACGATGTCTTTCACGTCGACGCCCGTCACGCGCGTACCGATGATCTTGAAGTCTTTCGGGTCCTTGAGCTTCACCGTCGCGAGGTCGGGCGCCGTGAGCGTCGCGGCTTTGCCGACGAGCTCACCGTACTTGACCTCTTTGCGCGAAGCACGATGCCGCACGACACCAGACGCTGTCTCGAGCTCCGCTTCCGGAACCCCGAGTTGCTGCGCCGCCGCAGCGACAAGCATTGCCCGCGCGGCCGCACCCACGCGGCGCATCGGCTCCCAGTTGGTCGGCGTCGCGGTGCTGCCGCCGGCACTCTGCCCTTGGAACTTCGTCGTGTCGAGCGGCGCTTGCTCGATGCGCACGTTCTTCCAATCGACGTCCAGCTCATCGGCGATGAGCATCGGAAGCATCGTCTTTACGCCCTGTCCGATCTCCGGATTCTTGGCGATGATCGTGACGATGCCATCAGGCGTGATGCGAATGAAATTGCCGATCGCCGTTTCGGCGGCGGCGGTACCCGCGGCGAATGCTTCAGCCGTCTCGCCGAACTTGATGTAGCTGCCAAGGAGAATGCCGCCGCCGGCGATGGCGGTGACGCGGAGGAACGAGCGCCGATCGACGCGAGTCTCGGTCGTGGCTTCTGGAGTCTGGAGCGTGGTCATGGCTCGGCCCCCTTATCGGTTCGACTTGCCGGAACCCACCGTCGCCGGCATTTGCGCGGCGCGATGGATCGCTTGGCGAATTCGCAGATACGTCGCGCAGCGGCAGATGTTGCCGTTCATCGCCTGATCGATGTCGGCGTCCGACGGATTCGGCTTGCTCGCAAGCAGCGCCGCGGCGGACATCAGCTGGCCCGCCTGACAGTAGCCGCACTGCGGGACGTCGAGCTCCTCCCACGCGCGCTGCACCGGGTGCGTGCCGTCCGAAGACAAGCCTTCGATCGTCGTCACGTTCATCCCGGCGACGCTCGCTACGCGCCGCTGGCACGAGCGCGTCGGATTGCCGTCAACGTGCACGGTACACGCGCCGCATTGGGCGATGCCGCAGCCGTATTTCGTTCCCTTCATGTCGAGAACGTCGCGCAACACCCAGAGCAACGGCATGTCCTCGGACACGTCCACCGATACCGCTTTGCCGTTCACCTTGAATGAGACTGCCATTGGGCGACCCTCTGTGTTGAGACTTCTGGAAACGACAAAACCCGGCCTTACACCGGGTCGGGAGTTCTCACCGGCGGAACACGGAGCGATTCGCCGGCGATTGCGTCGGCGATCGGAGTAGAAGCGGCGGGCTTGTCGAATTCCCCTTCCCACCGCGCCATGACGACCGTCGCCAGGCAGTTGCCGACGACATTGAGCGACGTCCGCGCCATGTCCATCAGCGCGTCGACGCCGAGAATCACCGCGACGGCTTGCAGCGGCAAACCAAACTGAGCCAGCGCGCCCGACAGGATGACGAGCGACGCGCGCGGCACCGCGGCGACGCCTTTGCTCGTCAGCATCAGCGTCAACATCATGATCAGCTGCTTCGAGATCGGCATGTCGATTCCCGCGGCCTGCGCGGCGAACACCGACGCCATCGCGAGATACAACGTGCTGCCGTCGAGGTTGAACGAGTAGCCCGTCGGGAGCACGAACGCGACAATCCGACGGGGCACCCCCAGTTGTTCCATCCGTTCCATAGCAAGCGGGAACGCCGCCTCGGACGACGCCGTCGTGAACGCGATCAGCCACGGCTCGCGCACCGCGCGAACGAAGCGCGCCAGCGGCACGCGGAAGATGAGCGCGATCGGAATGAACACCAGCACCACGAACACGATCAGTGCGCCGTAGAGCGTTCCGACCAGAATTCCGAGATTCTTGAGAATCCCCAGTCCGCCCTTCGAGACGGTAACCGCGATCGCCGCGCCGATACCGATCGGCGCGTACGCCATCACGATGCCGACGAACTTGAACATCACGTCGGACAGCGCCTCGCAGGCGCTGAGCATGAACGTCTTGCTCGGCCCTTGGACCTTCGACAGCGCGACCGCGAAGATGATCGCGAAGAAGACGATCTGGAGCACTTCGTTCTTCGACGCCGC
The DNA here is from genome assembly GCA_035535975.1 of Gemmatimonadaceae bacterium. GTDB lineage: Bacteria > Gemmatimonadota > Gemmatimonadetes > Gemmatimonadales > Gemmatimonadaceae > JAQBQB01. The sequence continues at coordinate 39,171 of DATLPC010000021.1, forward strand.
GTCGAAGAAGCTCTGCGGCACCGTGTGTTCGATCACACCGGTCAGCGACGTATGCGTCGTCGCGAACTCCGCGCCTTCCTTGGCCGACGCGGTGCCGAGATCCACGCCGGCGCCCGGCTTGACCAGGTTCACCGCGAGGAGACCGACGGCGAGCGCGATCGTCGTTACGATCTCGAAGTAGACGATCGACCGAAACGCCAGACGCCCGACACGTTTCATGTCGTCGCCATGGCCGGCGATGCCGACGACGAGCGTCGCGAACAGCAACGGGACGATCAACGATTTGATCATCCGCAGGAACACGGACGACAGGACGTTGAGGTCGGTGGCCGCCCAGCCGCGATGCGCGTCGCGCGCGTTGTCCGGGAACGCCCAGCCCAACGCGATGCCGATCACCATCGCGATGAGGATCCATTGCGATAGCGAGATGCGCCGCAGGAACGACTTGGGTGCGGCGGGCGGCAGGTCGAGCGTCGAGACGGCGGATGATTGCATCAAGGCTTCCTACTCACATCGGTGGCGACCGGAACCCTGCCCCTGCGAAGGGTCGAATGCCCATAGCCATACGCAAAGTACAGCACGAGACCGATCACCAGCCAGACAGCGAACCGGATCCATGTCAGGCTGGGCAGTTGGAACATCAAATAGAGGCAGGCCGCGATCGAGATCAGAGGAGTGATCGGCACCCAGGGAACCCTGAACGGGCGCGGGCGGTTCGCGTCCGTCCTCCGCAGGACGATCACCCCGGCCGAGACCAGCACGAACGCGAACAACGTCCCGATGTTGGTCAGGTCCACGACCTCGGCGATGTTCGCGAACGCGGCGAAGAACGCGACGAACGCGCCCGTCAGGATGGTCCCGACATAGGGCGTCTTGTAGCGCGGATGGACCTTCGCCAGGAATGGGGGCAGCAAGCCGTCACGCGACATCGAGAAGAAGATGCGCGGCTGGCCCAGCTGAAAGACGAGCAACACGCTTCCCATTGCCAGTACCGCGCCCAACGCGATGATCAGCCGCGAGAAGTTGAGCAGCGCCGGTGGACCGTTCGCGAACTGCAGCGCCGTGATCATCGGCTCAGGCGTGCCGAGCTGCTTCCACGGCGCGATTCCCGTCATCACGATCGCGATGGCGATGTAGAGAACGGTCGTGATGAGAAGACTCATCACGATGCCGAACGGCATGTCGCGCCCGGGGTCCTTCGTTTCTTCCGCGGCGGTCGATACGGCGTCGAATCCGATGTAAGCGAAGAAGATGATGGCCGCCGCGGCGCTGATGCCCGCGAAGCCGTTCGGCGCAAAGCCGCCCGTCGCGGGATTCGTCCAGTTCGACGGCCGGATCAGGAACGCGCCGACGGCGATGAAGAACAGGATGATCCCGATCTTGAGCAGCACCATCGCGTTGTTCGCGTTCGCCGATTCCTTGATTCCGATCACGAGAATGATCGTGATCGCCACGACGACCGCGACCGCGGGCAGATAGACGATGAACGGGAGGCCGAAGAGGTGCGGGGCGTTCGACCAGGCGGACGCGAGGTACGTCAGCACCGGATCCGTCGCCGCACCGGCGGCCGCGCTTCCCACCGCGACGAACGCATCGTGCGCCGACCGGTAGTCGGTGGCCAACCACGCCGGGAGATCGAGGCCGAAATGGCTGAGTAACTCTCGGAAGTAGCCCGACCACCCGATCGCCACGCCGATGTTGCCGACGGCGTACTCGATGATCAGATCCCATCCGATGATCCAGGCGACGAACTCACCGAGGGCGGCGTAGGCATACGTGTATGCCGAACCCGCCACCGGCACCATCGCCGCAAATTCGGCGTAGCACAGCGCCGCGAAGCCGCATGCGACCGCCGTCAGCAGAAACGAGAAGATGACCGCTGGACCACCGCCGGGCCGGGCCGCGTCGCCGACGATCGCCGTTCCTGTCGTCGCGAAGATTCCCGCGCCGATCGTGGCACCCACGCCAAGGGCGGTAAGATGCCATTTGCCGAGCGTGCGGCGAAGGCCGCCACGCTCGGCAATGTCGCTCTCGAAGTCGGCGACCGACTTTCTGGCGAAGAGTTGGCTCATTGAGCTCGATTCGGGGTGGCCCGATTACGCGACCGGGGCGCCGCTCTCGATACGCATGCCGTAGAACGAGCGATACACAAACGTGGCCGAGATCAGGAAGAACACCGCGGCCAGCACGTGACCCAAGCCAGGACCCTTTTGCTCGGTGAGCGAGACCGCGAGCTCTACGGCGAGCAACCCGAACAGCGTCGTGAACTTGATGATCGGATTGAGCGCGACCGACGACGTGTCCTTGAACGGATCGCCGACCGTGTCACCGACCACCGTCGCGGCGTGGAGCGGCGTGCCTTTCTGCTTCAATTCCACTTCCACGATCTTCTTCGCGTTGTCCCACGCGCCGCCGGCGTTCGCCATGAAGATCGCCTGGTAGAGACCGAACAGCGCGATCGACAGCAGGTAGCCGATGAAGAAATACGGATTCACGAACGCGAAGGCCAGCGTGGCGAAGAACACGGTAAGGAAGATGTTGAACATCCCCTTCTGGGCGTACCGGGTGCAGATCTCGACGACCTTCTTCGAGTCGGCGACGCTCGCCTTCGTCACGCTCTCGAGATTGATGTTCGCTTTGATGAACTCCACGGCGCGGTACGCTCCCGTGGTCACGGCCTGCGTCGACGCGCCGGTGAACCAGTAGATCACTGCGCCGCCCGTGATGAGGCCGAGCAGGAACGGTGGATAGAGCAGCGACAGCTTCTGCAGATTCTCCGTCAGGCCGTTGGTGAGCGCGACGATGATCGAGAAGATCATCGTCGTCGCGCCGACGACGGCCGTTCCGATGAGCACCGGCTTCGCCGTCGCCTTGAACGTGTTCCCGGCCCCGTCGTTCTCCTCGAGGAAGTGCTTCGCCTTCTCGAAGTTCACGGCGAACCCGTACGATTTCTGGATGTCGGCCGCGGCGTTCGGGATCTGCTCGATCGTCGACAGCTCGAACACCGATTGCGCGTTGTCCGTCACCGGTCCGTACGAGTCGACGGCGATCGTCACCGGACCCATGCCGAGGAAGCCGAAGGCCACCAGACCGAACGCGAACACCGCCGGCGCCACCATGACCGATGGCGGCAACATGACGCCGTCAGCGCCGAGGGTGCTCACCCCATAGGCGATCGCCATCAAGCTCATGATGGCCATGCCGAGCCAGTAGGCGCTGAAGTTTCCGGCGACGAGGCCCGACAAGATGTTGAGCGACGGACCACCCTCGCGCGACGACGTCACGACTTCCTTCGTGTGCCGCGAGTCG
>DATLPC010000022.1:0-22179 GCA_035535975.1 Gemmatimonadaceae bacterium
CCGGCCGTTGGTCCGCTCGGAAGCAACCCAGAACGGTCCCGGCTCGACATTCTGCAGGCTGATGCTCGGCGACAGGTTGAACTTGTTGTGGCCGAGCGACGGCACGGTGAAGTCTGGCGTCCAGTCGATCGCCGTCTGGTAGGTCGCGGCGAAGATGCGTGTGTCCGTGACTTCGCCCGTCTCGACGTCGACGATATTGAACTGCTGCGGGAAGTTTTGGCGCTGCTGGGTGACGTGGAAAGTGTTCCGGAAATCGCGGCCGAAGATCTGGAGCGGCAAACCGACGTCCATCGACACGTTCGACGAGTTGCGACCGGTGTTGACCGTGCTGTCACGCTGGCCCGTCGCGGGGTCGACGTCGAAGATGAACGCGCCCGGTCCGGGCTGATCCATGTGCAGCACATCGTGCCGCGAGTACGAGAACGTCGGCGTCCAGCTGAAGTGCGACCCGAGCGCGATCGCCGTCGACGTCAAGCTGATCGTCGGCAGGCTTTGGTCGATTTGCTTTCGGCCGGGATACTGCGTGCGCGTCGCGCCGAGATTGAGCGACGCCGGACCAAGCTTGGTTTGATAGGAAGCTTGTGACGCGATCGTGGCCAGCGCCGTGTACGGATTGAAGGTGTTCTGCCGCTGAAGCGTGGTGTTGGTGACGAAGTTGATGTTCGTGTTGAGCCGGCTGTCCTTCGAGAACTCCTGCTGATGGCCCCAGCTCACCGCGGTGTTCGTGCTCCCGTCACGCTGCGTCGTATACGCCATGCCGACGCGACCGGCCATGAAGCGGTTCAGCCACTTGTAATTGAAGTCGCCGTTGAATCGGAGCCAGCCTGGATCGTTCAGCGTCGCGCCTGCCGCGCTCCGCCAATCGAGCCACGTAGCGAAGTCGTAGTAGTCGCTCAGCGCCCAGTAATACCCGAAGTGCTCCACGTGCCGGCGATACGTCGGACTGTTGCGGACGATGTCGCCGAGACCGAACATCGGTGGAAGCAGTCCGCTGTGCCGGCCACTCCGCGTGTCGGAGAAGATGAACGGAAGCCAGAGAACCGGAATATCCTTGATGTAGAGGATCGCCGGTCGGGCAACGAGCGTGTTGTTGCTGGTGCGCTTCGCTTCCTTGAACTCGAAGCGATAATCGGGAATCGAGTCGTCGCAGCTCGTCGCGGAGCCGCCGCGCGCGAAGACCGTCGGCGAGGCTGTCTTTCCCGTATCCATGAGGACGCGCGCGAGCGCGACGTCCATGTACCACATCTGGCCGTTGTTGACCGGGAGGCGCGCGCGAGTGATTCGCGCGGACCGGTCGGCCAGGTCGTAGTCCACCCGACCGACGCCCTTGATGTCGGCTTGCCCGCTGCTCGGCGGGGGCGTCAGTCGATACTGGCCGCCGGTGACGACTCTCCGTTGCGTTTCCGTGTAGAAGATGCCGCTATCACTGACGACGACTTGCGAGTCACGATCGACGACGGCCAGCCGCTTCCCCGCCGCGAGCAGATCGAGCGTGTGCTGCTGCGCGTTGAAAAACGCGGTATCGCCCTTGTATCTCGTGACCGTGTAGCCGGGCCTCGACAACAGCCGCGCCGCGATCGAGTCTGGGGCCGGCCAACGCACCCTGTTCGTGGTGTCCTTGCTGGTGTCGCGCTTGACGGGCTGCAGCTGCCCTACCCCCCGTCCACCCGGGAAGCCTGGGATGATCTGCGCCCCCAAAGGAAGCGCGAGCGCCGTGACCAAGGTCACGGCGGCGACAAATCGCTTCACGCCGCGACCCCGGAATGCTCCGCCGCGAGGGCCGCGCGACGCCGCTTCCTGCGCCGATCGATGAAGAAGGCGCCCAGGACGCTCAGCTCATACAGTCCGTAGAGCGGCACGGCCAGCGCGATCGTCGTCCAGACCAGGTCACCCGGTGTCAGGAACGCGCCGGCGATGACGATGAGAACGATCGCGTGCCGTCGGTACTTCGCGAGGAACTGCGGCGTGACCAGACCCAGCGCCGCGAGCGCGAACACCACGATCGGTAGCTCGAAACTCAAACCGAACGTGAGCACCATCGCGAAGACGAACCCGAAGTACTCCTCTGCCGTGATGAGCGGCACCATCGACTCGGTGCCGAAGCCCATGAGCCACGGCAGCGCCAACGGGACGACGACGAGAAATGCCAACGCCGCGCCGGCGATGAACAATGCGGTGCCGCTGAACAGCACCCCGATCGCGATGCGCTTCTCGTGCTTGTGCAGCGCGGGCGCGAGGAACAACCAGATCTGATACAGAATGATCGGCGCCGCGAGCACGAGGCCGAACGTCATCGCGGTGTTGAGCGTGATGCTGAACTTGTCGCCCGGGTGGGTGAAGACGAGTTTGTGCTCACCCGGCAGGAGCGGCAGAATCGGCCCGGCGAGGATCTTTACCAGGTCGAACCGCAACGTCACCCAAAAGCCGACGCCGACGCAAATGATGATCGCCGCCAACGAATAAATGATTCGCCAGCGCAACTCCTCGAGGTGATCGAGGAACGGCATCTCTCCATTCTGAGACTTCGGAATCGGCATCGGCTACTACAGCCTCACTCCCTCGGCCTCAGACGGTCGGTGGCCAGGTCCGCCTCGGGCGAGTTCGGGTAGTCCTTGATGACACGATTGAACACAATCCGCGCTTCCGGGCGCTTGTTCGCGTCCCACTGGATCTAGCCGTGTTTGTAGAGTCCCGTCGCCGCCTGCGAGCTCTTCGGATACCGCGTCGTAACGAGCTGGTATACCGAGTCCGCCGCGGCGGTGTTCCCTTGAGCCTTGAACGAATCGCCGACATAGATCTGCGCCTGCGGGACCTGCGGGTAGTCCGGATACGTGCGAATGAGCTCATCGAATCCGTTGCGAGCCGTCTGATAGCTCCCTTGCTTCAAGGCTTGGTCGGCGGTCGTGTACAACGTCGCCGGCCCCGGACCAGCGGGCGCGCCTTTGCTCGTATCCGCCCCGGCCGGAGCCGACGACGAACTGGAAATCCCCTGCTCACGAAGCGCTTCGAGCTGCGCGCGAGCCTCTGCCATGCCTCGCGTCGTCTGACCGAGCAACGCCTGGATCTGTACGATCTGCTGGCCGACGGCATCGAATTGCCCGGCGGCGTTGGCCTGAAACGCCGAGAAGCGACTGTTGAGCGACCGGAGCGAATCGCTGATCCGCTCGACGCTCGTCGCGAGCGCCGAGATCTGTGCGCGGCGCGACTCGTCCGAGCGCCCGCGCGCGGTATCCGCGACAGCGATCTGCGCCCGGGTGGCGCGAATTTCATCCTGCAGCAGGCGGATGTCTCCCTTCGAGGCGAGACAGCCACCAAGAAGAATTAGTGTGAGCGGAACCGCCCTGCGTGCGGGAATCATGGCTTGCGAAGCGTCTGTGGGCCGCCGGTGATGTCGAATTCCGCGCGGCGATTCTGCAAGTACGCGCTTTCGTCCGTGCCCTGGGCCATCGGTCGCTCCTCACCGTAACTGATCGTCTGAATGCGTGAGTCGGCGATCCCGTGCTGCACGAGGTACGCCTTCACCGAGGAAGCGCGGCGTTGGCCGAGCGCCAGGTTGTACTCGTCCGAACCCCGCTCGTCGGTGTGACCGGCGACGCGGATCATGACCGTCGGATTCGCCGAAAGAATCGGAACCTTCGCGTCGAGGATCGCGCGGTCTTCCGGTCGCAAGTCTGATTGATCGTAATCGAAGTGCACCATGGCCGTCAGTGTGGTGCGGAGGGCTGCGGCAGCGGCCGCTGCATCACGCGCGGCGGCGGCCGCCGCCGCGGCACTGTCGGCGGCCCGGCGGCGAGCGGCGTCCTCCGCGGCACGGCGCGCGGCGTCTTCCTGCGCCCGACGGGCGCTGTCGGCGTTCGGGCCGGCGGCAGGCGCTACAGCGGGGGCCGGTTGGTCGGGCGCCTTTTTGTGGCAGGCGTCGATGAGGGTCGCGGACAGCAGGGCGGCCGTCAGTCCCGCAAACCGTCGCGTGGCATTCATGTCGAGCTCTCCGGGGAGGATGGAGTTTGTGGGGGGGGGGGCAGAACGAGGAGGAGAGAGTATTAGAAAGTGCTAATCGACCGCTTCATTGCGTCAGTCGCGACGACCACGCCGCGAGGCGCGAGCCGGCGGACGTCGTGAGCTGACGCATCCGAAAGGTTTCGGTGTCGAGGATCCAGAGCTGACGCACGCCGGAGCGTGTAGAGGTAAAGACGATGTGCCGCGAATCGGGCGCCCACGACGGCTGCTCGTTCACGCCTTCGCTGGTCAACTGCTTGGGCGTGCCGCCGGTAGCGCGAATCGTTCGGATCTGGAAAGCCGGGCCGATTTTCTCCTGATACGCGATCAGGCGGCCGTCGGGAGACCAATCCGGATCCGAACGGTAGTTCTTGTCACTCAGATCGTATTCGGTGAGCAGCCGAGCGTCCGTGCCATCGGCGTCCATAATATACAGTTCCGGCTGGCCGTAGCCGTTGCCGACGTACACGACTCGGCGACCGTCGGGACTCGGCGTCGGACTGGCGTTCTCCGCGCCGCGACCGGCCGTGAGCCGCCGAGGCGCGTCGCTTCCCGACAGCCCGACGGCGTAGATGTCCGAGCCGCTCTCGCCGGAACGCGCGTAGAGGATCGACGTCCCGTCGGGCATGAAGTTCGGCGTGATGTACTGCGTGTTGCGGGGCGCGGTCGTCAGCGTGCGCGAATTCGAGGTCGTCAGATCGAAGAGGACGATTCGCGACGCGACGTCGCCGTAAGTGCTATACGCCAACATCGTCCCCGACGGATGCCATGCCGGGCTGATTCCATTCTCGTCCGTCGGAACGGTGATCTCGCCGGCTCCGTCGCTGTCGATGATCCGAATCGCGGCGGCCTTCCCCGTCCCCCGGATGTACGCGATTCGCGTCGCCGCGATGCCGCGCTGGCCCGTCATCCAGCGCGCGATCTCGTCCGACGTGCGATGGACGGCCATTCGCCATTCGCGACTGAACCCCGCCGACGGCAGCGCGAAGTCGCCGACGTTCACGACCTGTCCCTTGACGACATCGTGCAACGCGACGTGGACGCCCGTCGGCGTCGACGTCATTTGAATCACGGCGGCGGCGTTGAGGCGCTTGAAGATCGAGTAGTTGAGTCCCGACGCCGCACCGCCCGTCCGCGCCGCATCGGCATCGCCGCCCTCGATCGGCAGAATCGCGAAGCGGTCGCTGAAGTCGAGATCGCGCTGAACGATCGCGCGCAGGGAATCGCCGAACGCCCCGGAAACAGGAAGCACGGCCACCGAGATTTTGTCGCGCAGCGGATCGTAGTTCCCGATCAGCGTGATGCCGCGGAAGGTCGTGTCCTGTGCGAGCGCCGTTCGGCTCGCACCGGCAGTCATCGCGAGCGCCGCGAAGAAAGCCAAAACCGTGGCGCGTACAAAAGGGTTCATTGCACTCGTTACCTCATGATCGAGGGAGTGAATCGGAACCTCACAGGCAGGATGTCTTCGCGAAAGCCGGCCGGGAGCGGACCGAACGCGTTTGCGTTCGCCGCGGCTTCAACGGCGCCGTACGCTCTCTGGTCAAACGAGTAGTTCTTGGAGCGAGTCACAAAGCGGATCGTTTCTGGATCCACGGTGCCGTCGCGACGAATGACGAACGAGACTTCGGCCTCGAAGCGCGCGGTGGTCTGCCCGAAAAACTTGATGAGTTGGCGGACGATGTTGTCCGTATACGCCGGATATGGAAACTCGATGCCCGGCGTCAGGACGTTTGCAATGTCGGCGCCGCGGCCGCCGGTCGGACCACCGCCCGCGGTCGGTGCGGGCTCAGCCGTTTTCGGCGGAGACGGTGTCGGCGTTGCCGCGGTCGGGGCCTGCTTCGTGGGCTTCGCCGGGGTCTTCACCGGCGCCGGCGCTTTTTTCGGCGTCGGCTTGGGTGGCGTCACCGGCGCCGGCTTCTCCACCACCGGCTCGGGCTTCGGCTGAACGACACCGATGGCCCGCTCGCCGGCCGGCGCCGCGATGAGTCGAACCCGATAGATCGGGGGTCCGGGTGGCGGCGCGCCTGCCCGGAGCACGAAAAACGCCGCAACGAGGCCGCCGTGCAGCAGCACGGATGCAACAATCCCGGCGCCGAGGCGCGGCTGCACGGCCGCTTCCACCTACCGAATGACCTCCGTCTCCGTGACGAGACCAATGTCGCTCACGCCGGCCGCCTGAATGATCTGGAAGACCTGCACGATGACGCCGTACGGGACGTCCTTGTCCGCCCGGAGATACACGCCGTTGGCCGTTTCGTTCTTCTACATCGACGAGAACAGCATGCGGAATTGATTGACGCTGTATCCCGCCGTCGCGTCGCCGATGAAAATCTGCCCACTCCGATTGACGGAGATGCTGAGCCCAGTTTTGGACTCGAGCGGCCTCGCCTGCGCGGTAGGCAGCGTGATGTCCAAACCGCCTTGCATCATCGGCGCCGTGATCATGAAGATGACGAGCAGCAGCAGCATCACGTCGATCAGACTGACGACGTTGACGTCGGCGTTGAGATCGAAGCGATGACGGCGGCGGCGGCCCGGCATGTCAGATCCGCCCTTCGCGCACGAGGAGGGCGACGATCGCCGTGCCGAATCGCTCGAGGCGCGCGTCGAAGCGGTTCAACCGGCTGGCGAAGATGTTGTAACCGAACGTCGCCGGGATGGCGACGGCGAGAGCCGCGGCCGTCGCCGTGAGTGCTTCGCCGACGCCCGGCGCCACGGCGGCCAGATTACCCGAGCCTTTCGTCGCGATTCCCAGAAATGCCTCGATCACGCCGAGCACGGTCCCGAGAAGGCCGATCAGCGGACTGACGGAGCCGATCGTGGCGAGCCACGGAAGAAACCGGCCCAGTCGATCGCGCTCGTCCGACGCTTCGGCATCGAGCAGGAGATGGAGCGTCTCGATCTGCGATCCGCTGAGCGTCGCCGCCGTCGGCGCGTCACCGGCTGTAGGCGTCGCGCGCTCGCGCAACTGTTGGCTGCCGACGCGGGCGTCGGCGACGAAATGCGTCGCACGCATGAACAGCCGCGGGAGAGCGCTTGGCTTGGATCGCTTCGCGAGAATGCCGGCGTGTTCGAGCGTCGCGTCGCGCTCGAACTCCTCCCAGAAACGGTCGGCGAATTTTCGCGCGCGCGAGAGCGATCGCCAGACCCCGAAAATGATCGCCCAGCTGAGCAGCGACAGCAGCGCCAGCAGGACGAGCACTACTTGCGTGACCGTCGTGGCGTTGAGCACCAAGTCGAGCGGACTGGTTGGAACGGCGCCGCGCGATACTTGGAGCAGCATCGGTAGGAGAGGGGTGGTCACGATGGCTGTTGCGAAGCGGTGAGAGTGGGCTGCGGTTCGCGCGCCGCGAACCAGGCGAAAGTGTCGGCGAGTCCCGCCTCGAGCCGGACGCGCGGTTGCCAACCTAGCACGGACTCGGCTTTGCTCGCGGTGAGGTACGACGCCATTTGCTCGCCGGCGCGTTTCGGGGCGAACTCGATCGGCACGCGGCGCCCCGACGCCGCGAGCAACGTCTCGGCGAGATCGACCACCGATGTCGGGATGCCGGTTCCGACGTTGAACGCTCGCGCGTCCAGACCACCCATCGGCGGCATCGGCCTCGTGGCGGCGAGGTACGTCGCGTCGACGACATCTTTTACGTGGACATAGTCGCGCGTCTGCTTGCCGTCGCCGAAGATCGTCAGCGGACGGCCGGCGAGAATCCGCTGGCAAAAAATCGCCACGACCCCGGCCTCGCCGTGCGGATCCTGTCGCGGACCGTATACGTTCGCGTACCGCACCGTCGCCGTTTCGACGCCGTGAACGCGCGCGTAGTAGCCCAGGTACTGCTCGACGGCCAGCTTCGCGACGCCGTAGGGAGAGTCCGGGTCCTTCGCGGTGGTTTCGCCGTGAGGAGGTCGGGCGGTATCGCCGTAGAGCGCCCCGCCCGTCGACGAGAAGACGATGCGTGGGCGGTTGCCCTTCATCGACCGGACCGCTTCGCAGAGGTTGAGCGCTCCGCCGATGTTGACGTCGGCGTCGAAGCGCGGATCGGCCACGCTGCGCCGCACGTCCATCTGGGCCGCCAAGTGCACGATGACGTCGAAGCCCCCCGTCGAGGCCAGCGACGCGGCATCCGGAGAGCGGACATCGAGGTGATGAAACGCGACCGCCGGAGAGAGATTCTCGCGCTTGCCGCTCGACAGGTCATCGAGGATTTCCGTCGACCAACCTTCGGTCACGAAACGATCGGCGAGGTGGGATCCGATGAAACCGGCGCCGCCGGTGATGAGCGCTCGACCTTTCATTCGTTGTTGGACGTGTCCTCGTTCGCCGCGGGCGTTGAACCCGCGCCACCGGCGCGCTCGAGACCGAACAAATAGCGCGCCGTGTCGACGACACCCAGCCCCCGTCCGTTCGCCGCCGCCGCACGAAGACGAACGGTGGGGTCGTGCAGAAACTTGTTCATGAGCGTTCTAGAAAGCTCGGCGACGACCTCGCGCTCGGCCGGCCCCAGCTCGGCGAGCTTGCGGAGCGCGCTCTCCAGCTCTTTGGCGCGCAGCGCGTCCATGCGCGCGCGCATCTCGGTCAGCACTGGCACCGCCGCCAGGCCGGCGAGCCAATCCCAATACCGCTCCACCTCGCCGCCGATCAACTCTTCGGCGGTCGGCACCTCGGCGTGACGGCGCTCGAGATTGGACGAGACGACCGCTTGAAGGTCGTCGAGGTTGTAGAGGAAGACGTTCGCCAGATCGCCGACCGCGGGATCGACGTCGCGCGGAAGAGCGATATCGAGAATACACAGCGGACGATCTCCACGGGCGTCGAGCGCGGGCCGAAGATGGTCGGAGAAAACAATCGGATGCGGCGACGCGGTCGAGCACACCAGGACGTCGATGTCGGCGAGCGCTCGCCAACACTCGTCATAGTGCATGGCGATCGCTCCGTAGCGCGCGGCCAGTTGCTCGGCGCGGTCGAAGGTCCGGTTGGCGACGATCGACGTGCGAACACCCTGCGACGCGAACGACTCGAGCGCGAGCTCCGCCATCTCGCCCGCGCCGAGCACCATCGCGCGTCGTCCCACCAGCGAGCCGAAGATCTGCTTCGCCAGCTGCACGGCGGCGGAGCTGACCGACGCCGCCCCGCGCGCCACGGCCGTTTCGTTGCGCACTCGGCCGGCCACGAGCAGCGACGTCTGGAAGAGCCGGTTGAGCACGGCCCCCGATTGCGCGCGACACGTCTCCCACGCTTCGCGCACCTGACCGTGGATCTGCGCCTCGCCGAGCACCATCGAATCGAGTCCGCTCGCGACGCGGAAGAGGTGCGCGACAGTCTCGCGATCCCGGTACACGTACCCATAGCCGGCAGCGTCCTCTTGCAGTCGCGCCGACAGCGCGGACCACACGTGCGGCGCGACATCTCGCTCGTCCTCGACGGCGTACACTTCGGTACGGTTGCACGTCGATAGAAGGACTGCCTCGCGAGCACCCGACGCGTCGCGCAACGCCTCGAGCATCGGAACCGCCTCGCTCTGCCGGAAGGCAATGCGCTCGCGCACGTCGAGCGACGCGCCGCGATGATTGATTCCAACGACGGTCAGCGCCACTCGCCGAGCCTCTCGGCAAAACGGCCCGAACCGACGTCGGCGAGAAAATCCGGACCGACGAGCTGCTCGGAAGCCTCTCGCCATCGTCCGCGCTCGCCGCGATCGAGCAACGAACGTCTGAGCTCGACCAACGCCGCGACGGCCCGACCGTGGCGCTCGTCGACGATGCGGGCGACTTCGTCGCGAATGCGCATCGCGGCGGAAGGCACACCGCCGGCGCTGATCGCGACCACCAAGTCACCGGTCTCCGTGCGATGAACGGCGGGAATCGTGCACGTGCCGAGCTCCGGCGCGTCCGCGACGTTGACGACGATTCCCTTGGCGCGTGCATCAGCCGCGACAGCCGCGTTGACGGCCGGTTGATTCGTCGCGGCGACGACAAAGTTCACGTCGGCGAGCTGCCCGCTGTCGTACTCGGCGCGCGTCAGGCGTATCCGACGGTTCACTCGCGCGAGCTCATCGATCCGGGAATCGATGGACGGCGCGACCACATGGACGCGCGCCCCGGCGTCGGCCAGCGATTGTGACCGTCGCAGCGCGACGGCGCCACCCCCGACGACGAGCGCCGAAATGGACGCCCCGTCGAACGTTACCGGGAACGCGCTCATAGGAACTGTCCCGCCGCGGGGCTCACGACGCGGAATGCGACGTAGAGGACGAGCACCGCGGCGAATGCAATGCTCGAGTACTTCGCGGCGCGTTGCGCCTGCCATCCTCGCGCCACTCGGCCCATCGCGATGCAGGTCGCGGCGAGCCACGCGCCGCCGCCCCACAGAATCTGCAAGAGGTTGAGCTGATGGTAGGCCACGGAGTACGTGGTCGCCAACACCACACCGAGCGTGAGACCGAGCCAGCCCGCGATCGCGGCCAAATGATTGACACGGTCGAGCGTGGCGAGCGGGGGAAAGAATCGGAAGAGGGTGCCGAAGCGCCGCGACTTGAGCTCGTGATGCTGGACGAGGTACATGATCCCCGCGGCCGCCGCGGTGGCGAACGCCGCGATGCCGACAAAGCTCAGAGCGATGTGCGCGAACAGCCAGGCGCCGCGAACTCCCGGCGCGGACTGCCCGGGCCCCAACCCGATCACGTTCGCGCAGATTGTCGGAATGGCGGCGAGCGGCGCGGCGACAAGCGTCAGACTGACGTCGTGCGCCAGGGCTTCGACGACCAAGAGCGTGAGCGCCAGCGCGGCGCCCGCGAACGACAAGGCAGGGCCCAGGCCGGTCATCGGGACGGAGCTCGACCGAAAGGCGAAATCCATCAGCGCGGCAGCGTGGGCCGCGACGCCGGCCGCCAACAGGCCGAGGACGCCGCGCACGGGCGCCGCGACCGGACGCGCGAACGGCACCGCGGCCAAGGCCGCGGCGCCGATGTAGCACGAGATGGCGATGAAATGGGCGATCGCGATCATGTCGGATCGCCCAAATCTACTGCAACGTCAGAGCTTAGGGCATCTTGGCCGATACACGGACCGCGGCGCCCTGCTCGACTTTCGGCTGCTCCTGGCTAAAGACGATCGCCGTGGCGCCGTACGGGGTGACGCGGAGCACCTGTGCCCTCGCGATCGAGATCTCCGGTAGCGCCAGATCGCGACCCTCGGTCGGCTTCTGGCGCGGCTTGTAGAGCTCGATTTGATCGCCGGCGGTGAGGCTGTCGCGGCGCGAGATGTCGATGACGACGTACGTCTGAACCGTGCCGAGCACCGGCTCGCCACCAACCCAGCGCACCATACCGTGCATACCGTCGGCAATCCTCGTCGGGCGGCCGGAGACAATCGCCGCCGACGTGTCGAGCGGAATCAGGCGCTGACCTTCGAGCATCTCATCGAACATGCGAACGACGCGACCGACGGCAGCTTCACCCGGCTGCGCCGGACGTGGGACTTCGATCACGCCGGTGGGGATCACGATCTGACCGAAATCGGTCAGCATCGGACCGAGGCGATAGGTCAGGTAGAGTTTGCGACCGGTTGCCGTGTCGGGCTGCGCAATGAACACGCGATCGTAAAGTCGCACGCGCGAGCGATCAGCCGAGGCGATGCCCGGCAGCTCGGCACTCTCGACGATGTAGCCGTGACGACGTGGACCACCGTTCTCGTCGACCCAGGGCGCGGCGACGAACTCGCCCACGCGCACGACCGACGTCGGAGCTTGAACCGCGTTGACCACCACGACCGAGTCGCGCGGCGCGGGTGCCGGCTTCGGCGGCTCGGCGGCCTGCGGAATTGCTGGCGCCGGCGCGGGTGCTGGTGCAGGCGGCGCGACCGCGACCACCTTCGCCGGCTCGCCCGGCAGCTTCAGGATTTCACCGGGATAGATCCAGTGCGGATCTTCGATGACGTCCGTGTTCAGCCGGTACACTTCCGGCCATAGGAAGGGATCGGTGAGATACAGCTTGGCGATATCCCACAACGTGTCGCCGCGCTTGACGGTGTGCGTCTTCGGCGCGGGGTCTGCTGTCTGCTGCGCACGCGCCGCAAATGAAACGGTCGCGCTGAGCGCGAGCGACAGGGCAAGTCCACCGCGCAGCGACAACCGGCGGCTCGGACCGCGGACGGGCACGAGCATGGATCGGCTCCAGGCGAATTCGTGAGTCTTACGTCAACCGGCGGGCCAACGGCGCCAGCCTCTGCGGGTTGACGACTCGCCGCGGGTTCAGGAAACGATCGCTGGATGTGTAAAAAGAATTGGCGACTCGGCGACTCGGCGACTCGGCGACTCGGCGACTCGGCGGTTACGAAATTTGTCGCTCAGTCGCCGAGTCGCCCTTCGCCATTAGAACGGCAGATCGTCGTCCTCGTCGCTCAATGCGTTCGGGAAATCCTCGAAGTCTTCCGACGCACCGCCGGCCTTGGCTTTTTGCGCCGTGGCTGCCGGACGACGGGCGCCGCTTTCCGCGCCGTCGAAATCGCCGCCGCCGCCGCCACCCTTTCCGCCGAGCATGATCAGCTCGCGCACGTTGATCTCGGTGCTGTAGCGCGTCTGGCCATCCTTATCCTGCCACTGACGGTACTCGATGCGACCTTCGACGAAGAGCTTGTCGCCTTTCTTCACGTACTTCTCGACGATGTCGGCGAGCTGAGAGCTCTTCGTGTTCCACACGACGCAGCGATGCCACTCCGTTTTTTCCTGCTTCGACCCGGCCGCGTCGTTCCACGAACGGCTGGTGGCGAGCGAAAACGTCGCGACACGATTGCCGCCCGTCGTGGACCGCACTTCGGGATCGTTCCCGAGATTTCCAATCAACGTCACTTTGTTCAGGCTACGGCTCACAAATTCCTCCTGGCGAGAGAGAGCGTGACCTCGCCGCACACGGTATGATCCAGTCCGTGTCGACGCGCAAGCGATTCACCGCACGCCGACGTGTTGTATTGCACTCCCCCTTCTCCCTGCCCCTCTCTGCTTCACACACCAGCCAACGTCAGCGTGCGCCGCAGCACGATCGCGTCCTCGACAGGCCGCCGGTAATACCGTCGACGACGCCCTACTTCCTCGAACCCTCGCGACGCGTACAGCTCGCGCGCGCGTTGATTCGAGTCGCGCACCTCCAGGTAGACGGCGCTGATGCCGCGCGCCGCGGCTTCACCGAGTGCCGCGTCCAGCAACGCGCGCCCAACTCCCCGCCCCCGCTGATCGGACGCGACCGCGATGTTCGCGATCTCGCCCTGATCGGCGACGAACCAGGCCACAACATAACCGAGCACGCCACCCGCGTCACTCCGCGCGCACGCGAAGTATACCGACGCGCTATCGAGCGCCTCGCGGAAGGAGCGCAGCGACCAGGGATCGCTGAACGCCGTTCGCTCGATCGTGGCAACGGACGCCAGATCGTGCACCGTCGCCGAGCCGATCTCGAAGGTCATTGCGTCGGCAGTGGGACGCCATGCGTCGCTTCCCAACGGACCTGTGCCTCCGCCAGTCGACCGTACGCGGGCTCCCAGCCGCTGACGTCCACGCGGCCGTCGCGTTCGATGAGGTGCCCGAGCTTCATCGCGGCGCGAGCGCGCGGACTGGCGCGCACCGCGCCGGCGATATCGGACGGCGAGACGATCGCGGCTCCGACCGAGGCCGCGAGTGCTTCGAACTGGTCGGCAGGAATCAATCGCGCCGGCTCGAGCTCGGCGATCGCGCCCGTTCCGTCGACGTCATACAACGCCACGTAGAATTCGCCACGGAGCGCGTCGAGCGCCGCGACGTAACGCCCCGGGGGAACGCTGGCGCCGCCAACGAGCAGCGCGAGCGACGAGACCGCATAGAGCGCGGTGTCGGTCGCCATGGCGATGCCCTTGGCGATGCTCGCGGCGATCCGCAAGCTCGTGAAGCTCCCCGGGCCGGCGCCACACACGATCCGGTCGAGTCGCGAGATGTCGACGCCCGCCGCGTCCAGCGCCTCGGCGACGGCCGGCATCAGCCGCTCGTGCAGCGCGTCTCGCATCACCGTGCGCCGCTCGGCCAGGACGCGTCCGTCGTCGAGCACCGCAACGTCGCCGTCGTACGTCGACGCGTCGATCACGAGCGTGATCATACGACGTGGCCGCCGGCGTACAGCAAACGGCGATCGGGCCGCTCGGGAAGGTGCTGAAGGCTGATCGGGACGTGCGCGTGCGGCAACCGATCACCCGCATGCTCCGGCCACTCGACGAGGACGAGCGCCTCCTGCGACAGAATTTCATCCCAGCCGAGGTTCGTCAGTTCGTCCGGCGAGCGCAGGCGGTACAGGTCGAGATGGTAAACCGGAGAGCGGGTCGCCGCGTACTGATGCACGAGGGTGAACGTCGGACTGGTCACGTCGTCGGTGACTCCGTAGCCACGACAGATCGCTTTGGCGAGCGTCGTCTTGCCGGCGCCGAGCTCGCCCATGATCGTCACGACGAGCGGGGGCTGCGCGAGATGTCCAAAGCGGTCGCCCCACTCGACCAGCTCAGCTTCGTCGACCGCGAGATGACCCTTGTCGGCGAGGGGCGGGATGATTGGTTCGTGCGACATCCGTCATCGACCCCGGCCCGCGACCGCCGCGCCCTGCTGCTTGCCGGAGGAGGCGCGCCGCGCGCGCACCTCGAACAACTGATCGCGGAGCTGCGCGGCGAGCTCGAAGTCCATCGCGGCGGCGGCCTCGCGCATCTGCTCCTCGAGCAGCTTTTCGAGCGACTCCATTTCCATCACGGCGTAGCCGCGCGCCGGCTCGGCGACGCGCTTCTCCTCGCGCTCCGTCCGCGCGTCGGCGACGCGCGTGATGAAGCGAACCTGGTCGATGCTCTTGCTGACCGAGACCGGCGTGATCTGATGCTCGCGATTGTGCGCCGTCTGCATCTCGCGACGGCGCGCCGTCTCCTCCATACAGCGCTGCATCGAACCGGTGATGCGATCGGCGTAGAAGATGGCGCGGCCGTGCAGGTGTCTCGCGGCTCGCCCAACGGTCTGAATGAGCGAGCGATCGCTTCGGAGGAAGCCTTCCTGATCGGCGTCGAGGATCGCGACCAGCGACACCTCGGGCAGGTCGAGCCCTTCGCGCAGCAAGTTGATGCCGACCAGCACGTCGAACTCGCCCAGTCGCAGCCCGCGCACGATCTCCATGCGCTCGATCGCGTCGATGTCGGAGTGCATGTAGCGGACGCGGACGCCGACTTGTTGCAGGTAGTCGGTGAGGTCCTCGGCCATCCGCTTGGTGAGCGTCGTGACGAGCACGCGTTCGCCGCGGCGCTCGCGCACGCGGATCTCGTTGAGCAGGTCGTCCACCTGACCGCGCACGGGCCGCACTTCGATCTCGGGATCGATCAGTCCTGTCGGCCGGATGATCTGCTCGACGACGACGCCTTCCGACAATCGCAGCTCGAGCTCCGCCGGGGTCGCCGAGACGAAGACCGCGCGCGGCGTCAGCGCGAGAAACTCGTCGAACATGAGCGGGCGGTTGTCGAGCGCGCTCGGCAGACGGAAGCCGTATTCGACGAGCGTCAGCTTCCGCGCCCGGTCACCGTTGAACATGCCGGCGACTTGCGGCAGGGTGACGTGCGATTCGTCGACGATGACGAGGAAGTCTTCGGGGAAATAGTCGAACAAGCACGCCGGTCGTTCGCCCGCCGAGCGTCCCGACAGATGGCGCGAGTAATTCTCGATGCCGGCGCACGTCCCGATCTCGAGCATCATCTCGACGTCGAAGTTCGTGCGCGACTCGAGCCGCTGCGCCTCGAGCAACTTGTTCGCGGCGCGCAGCTCGGCGAGGCGCTCCGCGAGCTCGGCCCGAATCAGCTTGACCGCGCGCTCGAGCGTCGGGCGCTCGGTGACGAAGTGCTTCGCCGGGTAAATGGCGGCGCGATCGAGCTTCGCGATCGTCTCGCCGGTGAGCACATTGATCTTCGAGATGCGCTCGATCTCGTTGCCCCACATCTCGACTCGAACGCCCTGCTCCTCGTACGCCGGGAAAATCTCGACCGTATCGCCGCGGACACGAAAGGTCCCGCGCTCGAATGCGACGTCGTTCCGGCTGTACTGGATGCGCACCAAAGCGCGGAGAATGTCGTCGCGCTCGAGCGTCTGTCCGCGCTCGAGCGTGACCATCTGTTCTTTGTACGAGACGGGGTCGCCCAACCCGTAGATCGCCGAGACGGTGGCGACGATCACGACGTCCTCGCGCTCCATGAGACTCGACGTGGCGCGCAACCGGAGCCGGTCGATGTCCTCGTTGATCGACGCGTCCTTTTCGATGTACGTGTCCGTCGTCGGGACGTAGGCTTCCGGCTGATAGTAGTCGTAGTACGAGATGAAGTACTCGACCGCGTTATGCGGGAAGAAGCTCTTGAGCTCTCCGTAGAGCTGCGCGGCGAGCGTCTTGTTGTGCGACAGGACGAGCGCCGGCTTGCCGTGGTTCTTGATGACGTTGGCCATCGTCATCGTCTTCCCCGACCCGGTGACGCCGAGGAGCGTCTGGAACCGGTCGCCGCGATCGAGGCCGTTCGTCAGCTCGGCGATCGCCTTGGGCTGATCGCCCGCGGGTTGGAACGGAGCCTGGAGATCGTACTGGGCGGCCATGGGTTGGAATATAACGGGGTTTGTTCGGGGAGTGATTCGGGGTGAGTACGCTCGCTGGCGCTCGCCGGCGCTCGCTGTGCGAACGGGCGCTGCGCGACCCTGTGAGTGTACTGCGTTCGGTGTGCCGTTACCCACGGCGAGCGGCAGCGAGCCTATTCACAGGCCGCGCAGCGGCCGTACACACAGCGCGCCGGCCGCGCGTACTCACAGTCCGGCCGTAACTGGCGCCTCACTCAGTAAGCCGCTCTCTCCGCGCCACCTCGGTAATTCCCTTCACCTTCCTCGTCGCTTTAATGATTTTCTCGAGGTGCGCGAGGTTCTCGACCTCGACCAGCATCGAGCCGTTGGTCCGGCCGTCGGTACTCCGGAGGTCCATGCTCTTGATGTCGGTGCCGGTGGAGCTGACGGCGGCGGCGACGTCGGCGTAGAGACCGCGGCGGTCGTTCCCTTCGAGCGCGAGGCGGACGACAAATCGTTCGCCCTGCGCCTCCTGCCAGTCGATCTCCAAGCGCCGCTCGGGCTCGTGGACGAGGAGGAGTAGGTTGGGGCAGTCCGCGCGATGGATGCTCACCCCACGACCGCGGGTCACGTAGCCGACGACCGGATCCCCCGGTACCGGCTGGCAACACTGCGCGTAGCGCACCATCAGGCCGTCGACGCCCTGGATGCGAACGCCCTTCGTTCCACGCACGCGATCGACGAAACGCTCGAAGACGTTCGGCTTCGGCGGCTCGGCTTCGGCCGCGTCGGGGAAAATGTGCTTGAGCGCGAGCGTGACGTTCACGTCGCCTTGGCCGATCGACGCACGGAGATGCGTCGCGTCGGTCAGGCTCAGCGCGCGGGCGGCTTCGTCCATCCGATCGTCCTCGATCTTCCCCAGCCTGCGGCGCTTGATCTCTCGATCGAGTATCTCCTGTCCGAGCTTCTCGGCGGACGACTGCGCCTCGCGCTTGAGGACCTGTCGGATCTTGTGCCGGGCGCGACCCGTACGAACGTGGGCGAGCCAGTCCTGCGTCGGCTTCGCCGTGTTCGAGGTGATGATCTCGACCGTTTCGGAGTTGCGCAGCGGCCGTGACAGCGGGGCGATGCGACCGTTCACTTTCGCGCCGGCGCAGTGCAAACCGATCTCGGTGTGAACGGCGAAGGCGAAGTCGATCGGCGTCGCGCCTTTGGGCAGCTGGATGACGTCGCCCGTCGGTGTGAAAACGAAGATCTCGTCCTGGTACAAGTCGAGCTTGAGGAACTCGAGGAATTCGTCGGGCGTGCGGGCGTCCATCTGGAGCTCGAGCACCTGCCGGAACCAGGAGAGATGGCGATCGAGCTCGTCGCTCTTCGTGTCTTCCTTGTAGCGCCAGTGGGCGGCGATGCCGAAATCCGCGGTGCGATGCATGTCGCGCGTACGGATCTGCACTTCGTACAACTGCCGGCCCGGGCCGAAAACGGTGGTATGGAGGGACTGATAGCCGTTCGACTTGGGTTGGGCGATGTAGTCCTTGATGCGCTCCTGGACCGGCGTCCAGCCGTCGTGGATGATGCCGAGGGCGTGATAGCAGTCGGGGACCGATTTGACGAGCACGCGAATGGCGAGGAGGTCGTAGATCTCCTCGTAAGGCTTCTCGCGCTGCTTCATCTTCTTGTAGATCGACCACAGGTGCTTCGGGCGGCCGGTGACTTCGACGTCGCGAATGCCGGCCTTCGTCAATCGCTCGATCAGCGGGTCGGCCATCTGCTTGATCAGCGCCTCGCGCTCGCCGCGTTTCTGCGCGACTTTCTTGGCAAGCGACTTATACTCCTCTGATTCGAGATGTTTGAACGCCAGATCCTCGAGCTCCCAGCGCAGCTTCGCCATACCGAAGCGATGCGCGAGCGGCGCGTAGAGGTCGCGCGTCTCCTGCGCGATACGGCGCCGCTTCTCGTTGGGAAGCCAGTCGAGCGTCCGCATGTTGTGCAGGCGGTCGGCGAGCTTGACGATGATGACGCGCGCGTCCTTGGCGATCGAGAGCAGGAGCTTGCGGTAGCTCTCGACCTGCCGCTCCTGCGTCGAGCCGCCGGAAGGCAGCTTGGCGATCTTCGTCAGGCCGTCGACGATCGCGGCGATCTCCTTGCCGAACTCCGCCTCGACGTCGGCGAGCGTGAGCCGCGTGTCCTCGATGACGTCGTGCAGCAGACCGCTGGCGACGGTGATCGAGTCGAGCTGCAGGTCGGCGAGGATCTTCGCGACCTCGACCGAATGCGTGATGTACGGGTCGCCGGAATTGCGAAGCTGGCCGCGATGGGCGCCCTCGCTGAACTTGTAGGCGCGCACGAGCAGGTCGCGATCGAGCTTGTCGTGTAGCGGCGACTCGCTCTCGCGCCATCCCGGAATCAGCTCCTGCACCGCCGTTGCCGTCACAACAGACCTGCCTCCGCGAAGCTCGTGTAGCGTCCTCGTCCGATGATTACGTGATCGTGTACGGGTATGTCCAGCAAGCGGCCGGCCGCGACGAGCTGCTCCGTGACCGCGCGATCGTCCGCCGAAGGCATCGGATCGCCGCTGGGATGATTGTGGACGAGGATGACCGCCGCGGCCCGCTCGGCGATCGCCTCGCGAAAGACCTCGCGCGGGTGCACGAGGGATGACGACAACAACCCACGCGTGACCGTGACGTCACGTTCCAACCGGTGCTGCGCGTCGAGCACGGCCACGTGAAACTCCTCGACGGGCAGGTCTTCCATCCGCGGTCCGAAGTACGCCACGACATCACGAGGCGACCGAACCGGACACCCCTCTTCCCGCGTCTCGAGCGCCATCCGCCGCCCGAGCTCCAGCGCTGCATGGATGACCACCGCCCTCGCCGTTCCTACCCCGGACACCGCCGTCAGAGCCGCGACGGGCTGGCGCGCGATCCATCGCAACGCACCGCCTGACTCGGCCAGGACCGCGTGTCCGAGCTGCACCGCCGTCTGACCCGCGGTTCCTGATCCAACGACGATTGCGATGAGCTCGGCGGTACTGAGCGCCGCGGCACCGAGGTCAATCAGTCGTTCCCGCGGCCGCTCGGACCGGGGGAACTCTCGAATACTTAACGATTCCTTCGGGGCGAGACTAGACATAGAGGCCCATTTTGGGCCGCCAATCGGTCTGGGCGACACCATTTTGACCCACGCGGAACCAACCCGCACGTCCGAGCAACCCCACAACCGGACACGCCGTCTCCGTGCCGTTCTGCGTTGATCCGTGTCGTTCATCCGTGTCAAAAGCTCTTGGTCCGAGGCTAGCCGTGGCCCTTCCGGGCGAGATCATCATTCGGGCCTCAACAGCATTCGACACGGACAACTGCACGGATGCCGCGGAAAGGCACGGAGACGGCGTTGATCGTGACGGCAGATAAAAAAAGGACGGGCGCCGACCAGCGACGCCCGCCCGATTGAGCTTTGAAAAGGACGTGACGGCGGAGCTAGAGCTGCGCTCCGTGGCACTTCTTGAACTTCTTGCCCGATCCGCACGGACAGGGATCGTTTCTGCCGACCGTTGACCAATCGACGTTGGCGGGTGCCGGCGATGACGACAAAGAACGCGGGCGTCCCGCACCGACGATGACCGGATCCTTTCGCGCCTGGGCCGGCTTCGTGGCCGGAATCTCGGCGGGGCCGACGTCCTCGACCGCCACCGCGCCACCATTGTCCGAGCCCACGGCCTCCTCGGCGGGAACGTCCTCGAGGATGCCGAGCGCGTTGTACCGCTTCGTCGGGCCGCCGCGTGGACCACCGCCGCCACCCAAGATCGGCGGCGGTGGGGGCGGAGGCGGTTCGACGATGAGCTGCACCTTGAGGAAACGCTCACTAAAGGTGTTATAAATGTCGTTCATCAGATCCACGAACATCGTGTACGCTTCCTGCTTGTACTCGATGAGCGGGTCCTTCTGGCCCCACGACCGATAGTGAATCGCGTTGCGCAGTTGGTCGAGATCGTAGAGGTGATCCTTCCACTTCTCGTCCAGGACGTTGAGCATGACGAGTGACAGAAGTCTGTCACCGTAGGGCTGGCCGTTCTCGTCGAGGACCTTGTCGAGGCTCTCGAGCTTCGCCCAGAATGCCTTCTTCGCCGCTTCGACTCCGGCATGCGCCGCCGCGGCCTCGTCCGTCGGACGATGATCGGCGTTGTCGAACTCCGGCACCTGCACGAGGTACCGCATGAGAAGATCTTGCCGGAGGAGATCGAAATCCCACTGCGCGGCATCCTCGAACTCGGCGAGATTCGTCTCGACGCGGAAGGTGATCGCCTTGTCGATCATCTTCAGCGCTTCGCCCTTGAGCTCTTCCCCGCCCTCCAACGCGAAGCTGCGCAGCGAGTAGACCACCTCGCGCTGCTGGTTCATCACGTCGTCGTAATCGAGCAGCCGCTTACGAGCCTGGAAGTTCTGGAGCTCGACTCGCTTCTGCGCGCCTTCGATCGAGCGCGTGATGAGCGGATGGGTGAGCACCTCGCCTTCCTGCGCGCCGAGCCGGTCCATCAGGCTGGCGATGCGCTCGGAGCCGAACAGACGCATCAAGTCGTCTTCGAGCGACAGGAAGAACTGCGACGCACCCGGGTCACCCTGACGCCCGGAGCGGCCGCGCAGCTGGCGGTCGATGCGGCGTGACTCGTGGCGCTCGGAGCCGATGATGTGCAGACCCCCGGCTTCCATCACTTCGACGTCCTTGCCGTCGGGATCCTTCACCGTCGACGGCTTTCCTTCCTTCACCCCCGGGCCGAGCTTGATGTCGGTACCGCGGCCGGCCATGTTCGTCGCGATCGTCACCGTGCCGGCGCGGCCGGCTTCGGCGACGATCTCCGCTTCGCGCTGGTGGTACTTCGCGTTCAGCACGTTGTGCTGCATTCCGGCGCGGCTGAACAGTTTGGCGAGGGTTTCCGACGCTTCGACGCTCGTCGTTCCGATGAGGACCGGATATCCGAGCTCGTGGAGACGTCGCGTCTCTTCGACGATCGCGTTGTATTTCTCGCGACGCGTCTTGTAGACGAGATCCTGCCGATCGTCGCGGATCATCGGCTTGTTGGTCGGGACGACCGCGACCTCGAGCTTGTAGATCTGGAAGAATTCCGTCTCTTCCGTTTCGGCTGTACCGGTCATACCGGCCAGCTTGTCGTACATGCGGAAGTAGTTCTGGATGGTGATCGTGGCCATCGTCTGCGTCTCGCCCTTCACGCGGACGCCTTCCTTGGCCTCGACCGCCTGGTGCAGCCCCTCCGACCAGCGGCGTCCCGGCATCGTACGGCCCGTGAACTCGTCGACGATCAGCACCTCGCCTTCCTGCACGACGTAGTTCACGTCCTTCTCGTACAACGCGTGCGCGCGCAGAAGCTGGTGGACGATGTTGAGTCGTTCCGCCTTCGACGCGTAATCGATCTCGACTTGACGTCGGGCCTCGACTTTCTGCTCGCCGGTCATCTCGTGGTCGTGATCGATGCGGTGGACCTCCTGTGAGAGGTCGGGCAGCACGAACGCGTCGTGCTCGTCGGGCGACATGAAATCGACGCCGCGATCCGTCAGGTGGACCGAGTGTCCCTTCTCGTCGAGCACGAACAGCAG
>DATLPC010000023.1:0-46511 GCA_035535975.1 Gemmatimonadaceae bacterium
TCCTTCCCCTCCAGGAATTCGAGCGACGCTCCGCCGCCGGTCGACACGTGGCTGATCCGGTCGGCGAGCCCTGCCTGGGCCACCGCGGCCGCGGAATCTCCGCCGCCCACCACCGTCACCGCACCCCGCCCCGTGGCCTCCGCCAGAGCTTGCGCCACCGCCAGCGTGCCGTGGTCGAACGGCGGCGTCTCGAAGACTCCCATCGGGCCATTCCACACGACGGTGCCGGCGCCAAGAATGCGCCGGGCGAAGTCGGCCTCGGTCTCGGGATCGATGTCGTACACGGCCCAGCCGGGCGGGATCTGGTCGCGGGGCACCGTCCGAGTTTCCGCGCCGGCCGTGAGGCCCTGGGCGATGACCGCTCCGGCCGGCAGCACCAGCTTCTTCCCCGCCTTGTCCATCAGCCGCCTTGCCAGGTCCAGCCGGTCGGTCTCCACCAGCGAGGTGCCGGTCTCCAGTCCCATCGCCTTGAAGAAGGTGCACGCCATCGCGCCGCCGATCACCAACTTGTCCACCTTGGGCAGCAATTGTTCGATGACGTCGATCTTTCCCGAGATCTTCGCCCCACCCAGCACGGCGACGAATGGGCGCTGAGGATTCTCGAGCGCACCGCCGAGGTAGTCGAGCTCCTTTTGCATGAGGAGGCCGGCGACGGCGGGCTTGAGGTAATGCGCCACACCTTCTGTCGACGAGTGAGCCCGGTGTGCCGAGCCAAAGGCGTCGTTCACGTAGAGATCGCCCAATTCGGCGAGCCCACGCGACAACCGCTCGTCGTTCGTTTCCTCGCCGCCGAGAAAGCGCGTGTTCTCGAGCAGGATGACGCGCGCCGACGGCTCGTGCGTCTCCTTGATTGCTTCGTCGGTGTCCGTCGACTCGACGAACACGACGTGCTCCTGCGGCATCAGCTCACCGAGCCGGCGCGCCACCGGCTCGAGCGAGTACTTCTGCTCGGGTTTTCCCTTCGGACGCCCGAGGTGCGACAGCAGCACGACGCGCGCGCCGCGATCGAGCAGCGCCTGGATGGTCGGCAGCGCGGCGCGAATGCGCGTGTCGTCACCGACGCGCCCATTCTCAATCGGCACGTTGAAGTCGACGCGGACGAGCGCGCGCTTGCCGCGCAGGTCGCCGTCCGACAGATCGCGAATTGTCTTCTTGTTCATCGATCGACGATCAGTCTCCCAGCCGCGCGGCGACGAATCGCAGCAGGTCGACACAGCGCGATGCGTAGCCCCACTCGTTGTCGTACCAGCCCGAGACCTTCACCAGCAGGCCGTCGACGACGTTCGTGCTCTTGGCGTCGAGGATGCACGAGTGCGGGTTGCCGATGAAGTCGGACGACACGAGCTCCTCCTCCGTGTATTGGAGGATACCCGCCATCGGACCATCAGCGGCGGCGCGGAAGGCATCGTTGATCTGCTGGACCGTCACGGCCTTGTCGACGACGACCGCGAGGTCGGTGAACGACACGTCGGGAGTCGGGACGCGCAGCGCGATGCCATCGATCTTGCCCTTGAGCTCGGGGATCACGAGCGACGTCGCCTTGGCCGCGCCGGTCGTCGTCGGGATGATGGACATCGCCGCCGCGCGCGCGCGACGTAGATCCTTGTGCGGCAGATCGAGGATGTTCTGATCGTTGGTGTAGCTGTGGACCGTGACCATCGAGCCGCGCACGAACCCGAAGTTGTCTTTCACGACCTTGACCATCGGCACGAGGCAATTCGTCGTGCACGACGCGTTCGAGATGATGGTGTGCTTGGTCGCGTCGTACTTCTGTTCGTTGACGCCCATGACGACGGTGATGTCCTCACCCTTCGCCGGCGCCGAGATGATGACCTTCTTCGCGCCCGCGTCGATGTGCTTCTTCGCGCCGTCGGCGCTGGTGAATTTGCCGGTGGACTCGAGCACGATGTCAACGCCAAGGTCCTTCCACTTCAAATTCGCCGGGTCCTTCTCGGCGAACACCTTGATCTCGGTCCCGTCGATGACGATCGAGCCATTCTCGGTCGAGACGTCTCCCTGATAGGTGCGGTGCACCGAGTCGTACTTGAACAGGTGCGCCAGCGTTTTCGTATCGGTCAGGTCGTTGACGCCGACGAATTCGATGTCGGCCACGCCTTGCTGCTTCGCTGCTCGAAGCACCTGCCGCCCAATCCGGCCGAAGCCGTTGATTCCTACGCGAATCGCCATCCGTGCCATCCTCCCGATCGTTTGATCACAGTCGGTCGCCCAATGCCGGCGCCCGCCCGAAGGTCACGAAACTCACAACGCGTGCACCGCCCTCGCAGAGCGCGGCAGCGCACGCGTTCAATGTAGCGGCAGTCGTCACCACGTCGTCGACCACGACCAGGTGCGCCCCGCGTAGCAGATTTCGCGCCGATGATGGCGCGCGAAACGCGCCTGAAACGTTGCGGAGCCTCTCCCCTGGTGTCAATCGGGTTTGTGTCTCGGTATGGCGGGAGCGCTCAACCACGTCGCTCCACACCGGAAGCTTCCAGTATTGTGACAACGCGTTCGCCAGCTCGAGGCTCTGGTTGTAGCCGCGCTCGCGAAGGCGCTTGCTGGACAACGGCACTGGGACGAGGGCTCGTCGCTCATCGATCACATCGACTGGCCAGGTCACTCGCGCCATTCGTCGGGCGATGTCCGTCGCCGTTCGATACCACCCGCCGTACTTCAGTGCGTGCACGACACCGAGCCCCGTAAAACCCGCCGCCCACGCCGCGCTTCGTGCGGCCCGAACGTACGGCGGCAATAGCGGGCACCAGCGGCAGCGCTCGCCATAGGTGGGATGGCCGCACCGCTCGCAGCACGGCTCCGGCAGAAGCGGGACGCGGGCCCAGCATGCTCCACAAATCAGCCCTTCGTCGCTTCGTTCGAGAAAGCGCTCGCAGACTGGACAGGCGCGCGGAAAGACGAGGTCGATCAAGGCGGCTGCACCCGCGTGCAGCCGCGGCGTCAGGCCGAGTCGCCGCGCGCGGCGCGCCACATCGCCGAGCGGTCCGGCGTTACGCCAAACCATCGCTCGAAGGCGAATGCCGCCTGTTCCACGAGCATCGTGAGGCCGTCCATGGCGCGCCTGCCGCGCCCACGCAGCTCGCGCACGAACGCCGTGCCGCCCGGACGGTACACCAGGTCGAGCACCGACGCGCCGGGCGCAAGAAGCGCGATGTCGATTGGAAATGCATCGTTCGTCAGGCCGACCGACGTGGCATTGACGACAAGATCAGCTCCACCGACGACGCCGATGTCATCCGCCGCGTGCACGTTGTGCCCAAAACGCTCACACAACGCGCGAGCTCGCTCCGGCGTGCGGTTATACAGGTGGACGACTGAACCGGGCCACGACTCCGCTGCCGCGAGCACTGCCGCCGCGGCGCCCCCCGCGCCCAAAACACCGACGGTCAGGTCGCGAGGCGGGCCGCCTGCGTCGGCACGGAGAAGCTCGCGCACCGCGGCACCGAATCCCGGAACGTCGGTGTTGTCGCCGATCAGTCGTCCGTCCGCGTCCACCCACCAGGTGTTGACCGCACCAACGCGCCGTGCGAGGGGCGACAGCTCGTCGCAAGCGTCGTGCACGCGCTCCTTGAACGGCACCGTCACGTTTCCGCCGGCGTGCGGCCGGCGCAGGCGCGTCAGCGTTTCCTCGAATGCATCGGGCGCGATGTCCAGCGCCTCGTAGCTTCCTCGGATTCCGGCCGCCTCGAGAGCCGCATTCTGAATGCGCGGCGACAGCGAGTGGCTGACCGGGTGGCCGAGCAGCAGTAACCGCACGGGTACGTTGACCGGCGGACGAATTCTCGTCCGCGTTTCCCCGTCGGCGGCGCCGCTCACTGAGCGCCCGTGCTGCGCTCCGCGGTTATCCGGTCGAGAACGCGGCGGATTTCCTCCTCGAGCTCGTCCGCGGTGGCCCGATAGACATCCAGCTCCGCGCCGATCGGGTCGCTGATCGGGCGCGACGAGGCGCCATGAGAGGCATAGTCGCTCAGCAAATACGAGCGCCCTGCACCACCGAGCGCCTCGATTCGCTCCAGGTGGTGCGGCCCCATGGCGAGGATCAGATCCGCCTGGCGGACGAGATCTCGATTGAGCGTCTGCGCCCGGTGTCCGCCGAGATCCATGTTGCGCTCCATGCCGACGAGGAGCGCGCCATCGCTGGCCGGCGCTCCGTCGTGCGCGCTCGTTCCGGCGCTCATCGACTCGACATCGGTGAGCCCGCGCTCGATCGCAATCTTGCGCGCGATCGCCTCGGAGAGCGGACTTCGACACGTATTGCCGGTACACACGAACAGAATTCTCATGCGGTCATGCATCTCCGATCAGTGTCGGTACGCTTTCACGCAAGGTACTCGCCGCAATCGCGCCGGGGCGAATCACGCGAGGCTGCCGTCCCGTGCAGTCGACAACCGTCGACGGCTTCGACGGAGTCAACGCGCCGCCGTCGAGAACGCGCAGCACACCCCGCGCAACGGCGTCGCCCCACTGCGAGAGAATTTCGGCGGCGCGCGTGGCTGGCGGAACCCCCGGCCGGTTGGCGCTGGTCGACGTCAAGGCGTCGCCGTGGGCGCGGATCAGACGCGCCACGGCGGGATGACTCGTCCACCGCACCGCGATGCCGCCCTCGGGGCCGCGGAGTCGATCGGGGACCCGATGCTCACCGCCGGGCAAAACAAGCGTCAATGGTCCCGGCCAGTGGCGGGCGATGAACTGCGCGGCGTAACTCGGCAATCGCAGATCGAGACGCTCGATCATGTCGGGGCCGGCGATCAGCAGCAGAAACGGTTTGCCGGTCGGCCGACTCTTGAGATGAACCAAGGCGTCCACCGAGTCCCGGTCGATGCCGCCGCCGAACCCGTAGACGGTCTCCGTCGGATAGGCGAGGACCCGGCGCGCCGCGATCTGTTGGAGCGCCGGCCGAATCGCCGATTCCACTTCCTCGGGCGACCAGAATGGAATCGAGAGGACGTCGGTCCTCATTCGGGAACTCTGAACAGCGCCTCGGCGCGCGCAAAGTCCTCGTCGTCGGTGATCTTGAGGGCGCGCTCACTGCCGCGGACGACGACCACGGGAATGCCCAGCCGCTCGCACAGCACGGCGTCGTCGGTCGCCGAGAGCTTTTCCTCGCGCGCGCGCCGGTGGGCGGTGACGATCGTCTCGCGTGGAAAGCCCTGCGGCGTTTGCGCCCGCCAGAGCTTCTCTCGCTCGACCGTGCGGACGATGCGCCCGTCTCCGTCGACCTCCTTCAGCGTGTCGACGACCGGCAGCGCCGCGATCGCCGAGCGACCGGCGCGCGCCTCATTGACGACCCGATCGATCGTCGCGTCGTCGACGAGCGGGCGCGCGGCGTCGTGCACGAGCACGACCTCGGCGGCGTCGGGAAGATCTTCCAGGCCGTTCCAGACAGAGTCGCTTCGCGTCGCGCCGCCCGGCGCGATCATCAACCGGTCGACGTCGCATTGAAAGATCCACGGCGGCGGATCGGCAACCTTGTCGCGCGGCAAGACGACGACGACGCCGACAACGTCCGGTCGGGCCATGAAGGTCTGGAGGCTGTGCAACAGGACGGGGCGTCCCGCCACCCAGCGAAACTGCTTGAGCTCACGACCGCCGGTCCGCGTGCTGCTGCCGCCGGCCACGATGACCACGCCGACGTCGCGTCGGTTGTTCACGGGAACAACCGCTGCAAGAGATCTTGAATCGTGCGCACGCCGACGATCTCGACGTCGCGTACGCCGCGCCGAGGTACCCCGCGCTCGGCGAGAAAGACGCGCCGCATGCCCATGTTGGCCGCCTCAGCGACACGCCGCTCGACCTGCGAGACGGGCCGCACCTCACCCCCCAGCCCGACCTCGCCGATGAACACGGCGTCGGCGGGAAGCGCACGATCGTAAACGCTCGACGCGAGCGCGGCGGCCACCGCCAGATCTCCCGCCGGCTCCTGCAACCGCACTCCCCCGACGACATTGAGAAAGACGTCGAGCTGCGAGAACGCGAGGCCGGCGCGCTTGTCGAGCACCGCGAGGAGCAGCGCGAGCTTACGTCCATCGAAGCCCGTGGCGACGCGCTGCGGCGTGCCGAAGCCCGCCTTCGCGGCGAGCGCCTGTATCTCGACGAGCACCGGACGCGTCCCCTCGAGCAGCGCCGTGACCGCGCTCCCCGACGCATGACTCGCCCGATCGCCCAAAAACAATTCCGACGGATTGGCGACCGGCTCGAGGCCGCTCTCCGACATCCGGAAGACGCCGATCTCGTCGACGCTGCCGAAACGATTTTTCGTCGCGCGGAGCAGCCGGTGGTCGAGCGTGCTCTCGCCCTCGAAGTAGAGCACGGTATCGACGATGTGCTCGAGCGTTTTTGGCCCCGCGATCCCGCCGCCCTTCGTCACGTGGCCGACGACGAATACTGTCGTCCCGCTTTCCTTCGCATAACGCATGAGTCGCGCGGCGCACTCGCGCACTTGGCCGACGTTCCCGGGCGCCCCCTCGAGATCCGCCGTGAAGACCGTCTGGATCGAATCGACCATGAGGACGGCCGGCGCGGCGGCCGACGACGTCGCGAGGATGGTTTCGAGATTCGTCTCGCTCAGTAGCGAAACCTCATCGGCGCCTTCAGATATTCGATCGGCGCGCAACTTCACCTGGAGCGCGGACTCTTCGCCCGACGCGTACAGCGTCGCGTGGCCGTTCGCCTCGAGGCGGGCCGCGACCTGGAGGAGGATCGTCGACTTGCCGATCCCTGGCTCACCGCCGATGAGAATCATCGACCCCGGGACGATTCCGCCGCCCAAGACGAAGTCGAATTCGTCGATACCGGTCTTCCACCGCTTGGCTTCGGACCCGTGGACTTCACGAAGCCGCGGAGTGGGAGCGACGCTCCCGCCCTCAGCGAGCGATCGAGCGCCGGCGATCCGTCGCGACGACCCGCCACCCACCGCCACCTTTGGCGCCATGATCTCTTCGACGAGCGTGTTCCACTCGCCGCACGTCTCGCAGCGTCCTTGCCACCGTGGATACTCGGCGCCGCATTCGGTGCAGCGGTAGACGGTTTTCGTCTTCGGCATGATGAAAGTTACTCGTGAGCGGGGAGGCTCACGAATGGGCGCACGCCACTGGCCACGAACCACCACTCGATTGCCTGGCGGTACAAATCGGTGCGGCTGGGTGGCCCTCGATCCGGAGCCCGCCCAGGCGATCACCCGCGCTGCGTATAACTCTCGAACCGCGTGTACTGCTTATGGAAATGCAGATTCACCAGTCCGGTCGGCCCGTTTCGCTGCTTGCCGACGATCACCTCGGCCTTCCCCTCGAGCGAGTTCCCATCTTTGTCCGTCGGCCCGTCGTAGAACTCCTGCCGGTACAGGAACATGATGAGATCCGCGTCCTGCTCGATGGCGCCGGATTCGCGGAGGTCGGAGAGCTGGGGGCGTTTGTTGTCGCCGGTTCGCTGCTCGGGAGCACGCGACAACTGTGACAGCGCGATTACGGGGACGTTCAACTCCTTGGCGAGCGCCTTGAGTCCGCGCGAGATCTGACTGACTTCCTGCTGGCGGCTCTCGGAATTCGACGGACCTTGCATGAGCTGCAAGTAGTCGACGATGACCATGCCGATGCCCGCTTCGGCGCGCAATCGACGCGCTTTGGATCGCATTTCGAGGAGTGTGATGCCCGGCGTGTCGTCGATCCAGACAGGCGCCGACGCGAGGATCCCCGCGGCGCGGGCGAGCCGTGGAAAGTCGTCGTCGCGGAGCATGCCCTTGCGAAGGCGTTGCGCGTCGACGCGGGCCTCGGACGTCAGCATTCGCTGGACCAGCGACTCCTTGCTCATTTCCAGCGAGAAGAAGGCGATCGGCGTGCTGTGCTCGATCGCCGCGTGCTGCGCGATGTTGAGCGTGAACGCGGTCTTTCCCATCGACGGTCGCGCCGCGACGATGATCAAGTCCGCGGGTTGGAAACCCGACGTCATTTCGTCGAGATCCTTGAAGCCGGTCGCGACACCGGTGACCGTGCTTCCCTTGCCCTGGAGCGCCTCGATGCGCTCCATCGTCGGCCAGATCAGCTCCTTGACGCGGGTGAAGCCGTCCTTGGTCTGCTCCTGGCTGACCTGGAAGATCCGCGACTCGGCATCGTCGAGCAGCTCGCGCGCCGTGATCTTGCCCTCGAACGCCTCGGACACAATCGTCGTCGAGACTTCGATGAGGCGGCGCAAGATCGCCTTCTCGCGAACGATCTGCGCGTGATATTCGATGTTCGCCGCCGTCGGCACCGCGTCGACGAGGAAACCGATGTACTCCTTCCCGCCCGATGCATCGAGCTCGCCGCGTCGTCCGAGCTCCTCGGAGAGCGTCAGCGGATCGACGACGGCCCCGCGTTCGGCGATCGCCACCATCGCGCGGAAGATTCGGCGATGGCGCTCGGCGTAAAAACTCGTGTCGTCTACATACTCGACGGCGCGGAGGACCGCGTCCTGGTCGATGAGCATCGCGGACAACACTGCTTGCTCGGCGTCCTCCGAGTACGGAGGGCGCCGATCGCGATACGGATCACGCGCCGCTAGGTGCGGTGCTATCGAGTATTCGACGGGCGAGTTGGACATCTTCCCAGGTCGGGCGCTTCCAGCCCGGATTCCGGAGAAGCGCGGCGGGGTGATACGTGACTACGAGAGGCACACCGTAATACCTGTGCACCTGTCCCCGCAACTTGCCGATGGACAGCTTCGTGTCCAGTAGGGTTTGCGCGGCAAATGTGCCGAGCGCCAGAATCACTTTCGGGCGGATCAATTCAATCTGCCGGATGAGATACGGGCCGCACGCGGTCACCTCTTCCGGTCGCGGATTCCGGTTACCAGGCGGTCGATGTTTGAGGACGTTGCAGATAAATACGTCCTCGCGCTTGAGATCGATCGCCCCGAGGATCTTCGTCAGCAACTGACCAGCCGCGCCGACGAACGGTCTGCCTGTTTCATCTTCCGTCGCGCCGGGAGCCTCTCCAACGCACATGAAGTCCGCGTTGGGATTCCCTTCCCCCGGCACCGGGTTCGTCGCCGTCGAGTAGAGCGGGCAGCGCGTGCACGACGCCACGTGCGCCGCGAGCTTGTCGAGCGAATCGAGGAGTGCCATCGGTCCGCCGAACAACTCGCCACCGGACGTTCCAACGGTTAGCCCTGACGGCACGTCGCCGCTGGGCTGGTCAGCGGGCGCGGGCTTGGCGGGCTTTGCGGACATGAGCTCTCCCGGCGCCGCTCCGGCGGCGCGCAATGTCTCGCGCCAGTCAACCGAAGCGCCGACCGGCGCCTCGCGTTCGATCGCGGGCATCGAAACAGCTTCGCGTCGATCGCCGGCCTGTGGGGCGCCGGCGGGAGCACCGAGGATTCGAAGCGCCTCGTCGACCGTCAGGCCATCGAGCACGAGCTCCGTCTCGCCCATGTCGCGCCGCTGCTCGAGGTATCGCTTGAGCTGCTCTCTAGCGTCCACGAAGCAAGACCTCCACGCGATCGAGAATGGCGTCGGCGACATCCGGCTTGCTCATCAGCGGCAAGCGCTCCTCACTGCCGTCACGCGAAATGATGGTCACACGATTCGTGTCGACGCCAAACCCGGCGCCGGGCTCGGTGGCGTCATTGACCACGATGAAATCAAGCTCCTTCGACGCGAGTTTCGCGCGGGCGTGTGCGCTGACATCGTCCGTCTCGAGCGCGAACCCCACGATGATCGAGCCCGGTGATCGGGCCGATTTCGTCGACGCGAGAATGTCCGGCGTCGACGCGAGGGAGATCGAGTCGGGTGCCTTGTCCTTTTTGATTTTCGAAGTGGCGCGTGCGGCGGGACGGAAATCAGCCGGCGCGGCGGCCATCACGAGCACGTCTGTCTGGGGTAATCGGCTGCCAACCGCGTCGGCCATGTCCTGCGTCGATTCGACCTCGTGAACCTCGACGCCGATCGGCGCGCTCACGGCGAGGGGACCGGCGACGAGATCGACGGTTGCCCCACGCCGCCAAGCGGCGGCCGCAAGCGCGACACCCATTTTCCCGCTGCTGTGGTTCGAGATGAATCGAACAGGATCGATCGCTTCGCGCGTCGGTCCGGCCGTGACGAGCACGCGCTTGCCGGCGAACACTTCGCGCTTCTCGAGCAAACGGCCGGTGTGCGCAAAGATCGTTTCCGGTTCCGGCATGCGTCCCGGACCACTCCCTTCGCCGGCGGCAAGCATGCCTTCGTCCGGCGGAAGCAGCGCGTAACCGATCTCGCGGAGATGCTCGGCATTTTGCCGCGTCTGGGGGTGTGCCCACATGTGGTCATTCATCGCCGGAACGAGCAGCACCGGGCACGCGGCGGCGAGCAGACACGCCGTAAGAAGATCGCCCGCCTGGCCTGTTGCGGCGCGGGCCATGAAGTCGGCCGTCGCCGGAGCGACGACGATGGCGTCGGCTTCGCGCGCGAGCTTGATGTGGTCGAGGGCCCGACCCGGGTCGAACAATCCGGTGTGGACGGGTCGCCCCGTGAGGGCCTCGAACGTTACCGGGCCCACGAACTCGGTAGCCGCCGGCGTCATCACGACGTCGACTTGCGCCCCTGCCTTCGTCAGCAATCGCGCCAGCCACGCCGCCTTGTAGCTCGCGATGCCACCCGAAACGCCGAGCAGGACGCGACGATTTGCGTACGGCCGCATACTGGCTACCGACTGAAGGAGGTCAGCGGCTCAGCCAGCGGCAATGGAGCGACTACTCCGCGCGACGGCGCGGAACGACGTGGTAATCGATCTCGCCCTTCGCCAGCTCCTCGAGAGCGCGCGTCGTCAGCTTCTTCTCACGCGACGATGATCGATCGCGCGGAAACTCGTTCAGCACGCGCGCGTACTTCGCGGCGACGAGAACTCCGAGATACTTGTTGGCGGCGTGGTTGGCGATCTCGCCGGGGGTGAAGACTCGCATGTATCAGCTCGATGTTTGATGGTCGATTTCAGCTTGCAGCCGGTGGAGCAACGCTTCGACTTGCAGCCGGAGTCCAAGCACTCGCTCCCGGCTGACGACCTCGGCGTCGACGATCGAACCGACGCGGCGAACCGCCTGGTCGAGATCATCGTTGACGACAACGTATTCGTACTCATCCACTGCCTGAAGCTCCTGCAGAGCGGAATTTAATCGGGCCACAAGCTGTTGGGGGGATTCAGTTTTCCGGCGCTTCAGGCGCTCCAGCAGGACCTCAGCGGACGGCGGCAGGACGAAGATCGTCACCGCTTCCGGAAAGGCTTCGCGCATCTGCCGGGCCCCTTGCACGTCAATGTCCATCACCACGTGCCGCCCGCCGGCCAGAACCTTGGCAATCTCGTCCTTGAGCGTCCCGTAGAGGTTGCCGTGGACCTCCGCCGACTCGGCGAAGTCTCCCGCGTCCCGCCTGGCGAGGAACTGTTCCCGACTGAGGAAATGGTAGTCTACGCCGTCTCGCTCCCCGGGGCGCGGCTGCCGGGTCGTGCAGGATACCGAGTAGCCGACGTCGTTCCGCCGCTCGAGGAGATGACGCGCGATGGTGGTCTTTCCGCCCCCGCTCGGGGCCGAAAGGATCACCGGGAACGGGTTCCCCGACGAATGGCCGACAGCCGCCGCCACCGGCGCCTCGCGACGTCGCTCGAAGCTCACTCGAGATTCTCCACCTGCTCACGGATCCGCTCGAGCTCCTCCTTGATCAAAATCACGTCGCGCACGATGGCCGCGTCATTCGCCTTGCTCCCCGTCGTATTCGCCTCGCGGAGCAACTCCTGAAGGAGAAACCCGAGGCGCTTCCCGACGCCGTCAGAGGGCGGCGAGCCTAACGACGACGCGACCGCCCCAAGGTGCGCGTGAAAGCGGCTGATCTCTTCGGAGACATCGAGGCGATCGGCGAGGAAGGCGACTTCCTGCGCCAGGCGCTGCTGGTCGATCGTGACGCCGGTCGCGATTTCCTGCACCGCCGTCTGGAGACGGTCGCGTTGTTCGATCAGTCGCTGCGGCGCACGGTCGGCGATCCGCTGAACCGCGTCGGCGATGATTGCCAGTCTTGCCTCGATGTACGTGGCGAGCTTTGCGCCCTCGGTGGCGCGCATGCGATCGAGCGCTTCGACCGCGCGCGCGACGATTGCGACGAACTCCTCGGCGGTGCCGGTCGCGTCATCCGCCTCGGACGCCATGACGTCGGGAAGCCGGAGAATCGTCGCCGCGTCGATGGCCGACGCGAGACCGAACCGCTCCTGCAGCTTTCGAATTTGCTCCACGTACGAGCCAAACCGTTCCTCGTCGATGCGCGCGTCGTCCGCGTTGTGTCGCTCGACGCGCGCCGTGAGTGTCACATGGCCGCGCGTGACGCCGCGGCGGAGCGCTTCGCGTGCCTCGACTTCCCAGCGGCTCAGCTCGTTCGGAAGTTTGATCGACGGATTGAAAAAACGGTGATTGACCGACCGGATCTCGACCGAAACCCGTGTCGGCCCGACGACACCGTCGGCGGCCCCGAACCCCGTCATGCTCTTTATCATATCGCGGCAGCCAACCTACGAAGTGACAAGGAGATTTGTCAATTGGAGAAGAACCAGCGCACGCCGTAGATGTTTGTCTGCCTCGGCATCGCAAACCCGGGGAATTGCTGGTAGCGCTCGCCGAGAACGTTTCGGAATTGCCACGACAGCGTCGCGGTGAGAATCCGGATCTCGAGGAGAGTCGAGATCGTGCGATACCCGACGGTCCTCGTCACGCCGGTCGCGTCGCTCTCCGAGGGGAAGGTCACGCCGGAGCGGTACTCGTGAGTGACGCCCGCATTCAGTCCGAAATCCCCCGTCGGGAATCGATTGAGAAGGTTGGTGCGCACAAACAACTCGCTGCGGGTCTCGTAGCGCGGACGATAGAATCCCGCGGTGTCGTTCCAGCGGACTCCCCACACATCGGCTTCGATGAAACGCCAGACGCGACCGCGAATCGCGGCGGTGAGTCCCGTCGCCGGTTTGTCGTGCAGCGGCGCGATCGTGGTGTCGAAGAAGACTCGAGGATGACCAACGAGCGCGCTGTCGCGGCGGACGACGCCGCCGACCAACCACAGATCATGGATGCGCAACCCGCCTTCAGCGCGGAGCCAGTTCGTGCTCGAGGTCTGATGATCAGAAAAGTTTTGCGATGTTCGCCCGACACCGCCGAGCAGTGACACGAACGAGAGTGGCGCCACGCGCACCGTCACCTCGGCGCGGCTCGTCGAGTCGAAGCCCTTCCCCTCGGCGAATCCGATCGCGCTCAACATCGCGCTCTGGTACACCGCGCGAAACGACGGCGCAAAGGCCGAATGTCCGGCGGAGTAACTCGCGCGCGCGGAGGCGGTGAGCGCGAGTGGCCCGCGCGTCGAGCCGACCGAGGCGATGTACTGCGAGCGGAACGCGCCGCTGTCGAGCGACGTCGTCGCCAGTGCCGAGTCGAAGGCCGTTCGCGGATTGTTGATGATGAGGGTACGAACCCCCGTGTACTTGTAGGACGATCCGACCGCCATCAGCTGCAGCCACAACGGGTCGACATCCGGGTCGCGGAAGCCGATTCGAACGTAAGAATCGGTACGCGCGGATTCGACCTGCGGTATGGAATCGCCCGTAATGTCGAAGGCCGTTTGGCCGAGGATGATGCCACGATGCCGCCCGACGCGCACGGCGTACGCATCGATGCTCCAGTCGCGGCGCGCCAGCCCGAGCCGTCCCATGATCGACGTCTGGTCACTCGCCGAGCCGAAGAGCGTCGGCGGTGTCGTGCCGTACTGTTGCGCGCCAAACTGGAACGCAGCGCCGCTCGCGAAACGCCGCCCGTAAAAACCGCGGTACAGGTTGGTCTGCTGGTCGCCGGTGAACACGTCGGTCCGCGTTTCCGGATTCGTGTTCCGCACGCGCCAGCTTCGCAGATACACGCGCACTTCATCGGGTGCATGCTCGACCACCGCGTCTTCGGCGGTCCACAGGCTCACCTGCGTCAGATCGAGCACATTCCCGGTGCGCGGATCGAGTGCCGGCATCTCGAAGCCGTCGTAGAAAACGCGTACGCGCTTCGCGTCGCCGATGTACGCGCCAACGGCGGGCGACGCGATCCATCCGCCGCGCGTCGTCGTCGCTCCCTCGACGCGATCCACCAGATCGGCGACCGTGACGGCTCCGGTTCCGAGCAGCGAATCGCGCGACCAGGACAGTCGGCGGCCGACGGACAGCTCGGCGCCAGCCGGCGCATGCGTCAGCGGTGACTTGATCGTGTCCGCGCGAATCCGCGCGCGAAGGATCGAATCGCGTTTTGCCAAGCTGTCGCGCAGCAAGGAGTCGGCGCGTTCCGGGCCGATCGGGACCGTGACCGTTAGCGTCGTGTCCTTTTTCATTGGCAGCGTGTCGCGGACTTGGGCACGCAACGGCGTCTGCAAAACGGCCCCGGCCAGCAGGCCGAGGCCGAGCATCGACCACCAACGAACGACGGTTCGGCGCCGCGCGATCAGCGCACCCGCCCGCGAACGAACTCGACGAACGTCCCCACCGGCACTCCGGTGGGCCCGCGCGGCATGGTGCCGAGATCCGATTCGGTGTACGCTGTTCCGGCGATGTCCAGATGCACCCATGGATACCCTTCAGCAAACTCCTTGAGGAACAGCGCCGCGGTAATTGTCCCCGCGGGACGGCCGCCCGAATTCTTTACGTCGGCGATGTCCGACTTGATCAGCTCTTTGTAGTCGTCCCACAGCGGAAGGGGCCAGCCGGGCTCGCCCGACTTTTTTCCCGCGTCTAGCACTTCCTGCACCAATGCTTCGTCGTTGCCCATCACGCCGGTCGCCGTATGCCCCAGCGCGATGACGCATGCCCCGGTGAGCGTCGCCGCATCAACGACTGCGGCGGGCGAAAAACGTCTGGCGAACGACAGCACGTCGGCCAGCACGAGGCGGCCTTCGGCGTCGGTGTTGATGATCTCGATGTACTTCCCGTTCGACGCCTGCACAACGTCGCCCGGCTTGACCGCTTCGCCCGACGGCATGTTCGTCGTCGCGCCAATCAGACCCACGACGTTGATTGGAAGTTCCAATCGGCCGATGGCCTCCATCGCGCCCAATACGCCGGCCGCGCCGCACATGTCGAACTTCATCCACTCCATCCCCTGCGCCGGCTTGATGGAGATGCCGCCGGAATCGAAGCAGAGGCCCTTGCCGACCAGCGCCACGGGCGGCGTTCCCTTCGCACCGCGGCGATACTCGAGAGCGATGAGCCTCGGATCTTGCGACGTTCCTTGGGCGACCGAGAGGAACGACCCCATTTTCTCGCGGGTCATCGCCGCGCGGTCGAGGGTCGTCACCACCATGCCCAGTCGTTTCGCGATGTCTCGCGCCGTATCGGCGAGATAGTCCGGCGTGCACACGTTGCCGGGCAACATGCCGAGGCGGCGCGCCAACGCGTGGCCCTCGGCGATGGCGCGTGCCACGCTCACACCTCGGTCGGCGGCGGCGGCGTCGGGAGCGAGAATCGTGGCCTCGCTCAGCGGGGCGCGCTGCTCATCGGCCGGGGGCGCCGTTTTGAGTTCTTTAAAGTCCCAGGATCCGGCGGCGAGGCCGAGGCTGGCCGCTTCGGCTTCGGCGTCGGTGAGCGGCCCGGCAAAGAAGGCAAGCTTCCCGACCCCGAGGCGCGTCGCTTGGCGTCCGGCGATCGCGCCGGCCCGCCGGAGCGCTCCGGCTCGGTCCGTGCCGCCGCCCATGCCGACGAGCAACACGCGCTGGATCCCGTTGTCACCGCCGGCGAGGTGGAGTGTTTCGTCGCGCGAACCACGGAAGTCGCGCCGAGCGATCACGCGGTTGATCGCTCCACCAACCGCGGCGTCTGCCGCGGCCAATGCGGCGCCGACGGCCGGTGGACTCGGCAGCGCGACGACAAGCAGCGGTGTGTCGAGCGTGCCGAAATTCGGCGCGGCAACGTTGAGGGATAGCGTCATGACGGAGGAGGCGGTTGTGGCGCCAACTTCGGCGCTTCGAGTTCAGGTCGTCATGCCCTTGATCATCTGATCGCCGAACGCGCTCGTCGAGACTTCCGTCGCCCCCGGCATCTGACGCGCAAGGTCGTACGTGACGCGCTTCGACTTGATCGCGTTCTCGAGGCCGCGCACGACGAGCGTCGCGGCCTCCGTCCAACCCAGATACTCGAACATCATCACACCGGAGAGAATGACGCTCCCAGGGTTGATCTTGTCTTGATTCGCGTATTTCGGCGCCGTGCCGTGCGTCGCCTCGAACACGGCGACACCGTCGCCGACATTGCCGCCGGGCGCGATGCCCAAGCCGCCGACCTGCGCCGCCGCCGCATCGGAGACGTAGTCCCCGTTCAAGTTCGGTGTGGCGATCACGGAGTACTCATCGGGGCGCAGCAGGAGCTGCTGGAACATCGAATCGGCAATCCGGTCCTTGATGATGACCGCATCGGCGCGGGCGGACGTGCCGCCCTTCGACAGATCGGCTTCCGCGACGACCGTTTCGGCAAACCGATCACGCGCCAGCTCGTAGCCCCAATCGCGAAACGCGCCTTCGGTGAACTTCATGATGTTGCCCTTGTGCATCAGCGTCACCGAGGGCAAGCAGTGCTTGAGCGCGTAGCGAATCGACATGTCGATGAGGCGCTTGGAACCGAACTCGGACATCGGCTTGATGCCGATCGCCGAACCCGCGCGGATCGACTTTCCGAGCTCTCGCTCGATGAAGCCGCGCAACGCTTCGGCCTCCGGCGATCCGGCGCGCCACTCGATGCCGGCGTAAACGTCTTCCGTGTTCTCGCGGAAGACGACGATGTTGAGCTTCTCCGGCTCCTTCATCGGGCTCCCGACGCCCTCGAAGTAGCGCACCGGGCGGATGCACGCGTACAGATCGAGCACCTGACGGAGCGTCACATTCAGCGAGCGAATGCCGCCACCAACAGGCGTCGTCAGCGGCCCCTTGATCGAGACGCGGAACTCCTGCATCGCGTCGACGGTCTCTTGAGGCAACCAATCCTTGAACTGCGTGAACGCCTTCTCGCCCGCGAACACTTCCATCCACGCGACGCGTCGCTCGGCGCCGTACGCCTTCTCGATCGCCGCGTCGAACACGCGCACTGACGCGCGCCAGATATCCGGGCCAGTCCCATCTCCCTCGACATACGGGATGATCGGATTGCTCGGGACGTTGAGAACGCCGTTGTCGTACGTGATTCGCTCACCGTTCTTGGGAACGGTCGCGAGCTTGTAGGCGGCCATGTTCGGGCGGTTAGAGGCCCTTTCGCACTTTCATAACGAAGCCCCGAAAACTACGGGCGACGAGAAAGCCGATCAAGCCGAGGGAAAAAACGAACGAGCCGTCGCCCATGCGCGACGGCTCGTTCGACGAACTGTAAAGAAAAATGCCCGAGGCGAGACTCGAACTCGCAAGGCCCGAAGGCCGGAGGATTTTGAGTCCTCTGCGTCTACCAATTCCGCCACCCGGGCAGGACTTGAAAACCTAGCACCGGGGCGACGCGCGCTCAATCGAGCGGCGGCGGCTCGAACGGGCCGCGCCCGCCATTCGGCTGCGCGAGCTCCTGCATGCGACGGTTGAGACGCTCTTTCATCGAGAAATACTTCGCGCGCTGCAACGGGTTCAGAAACCCGGCGAGCTCCTTCTGTTCGCTCTCCAACAGATCCGCGCGCGTTCGCTGCGCCTTGACCAGCTGCGACAGGTATCCGTCGACCTTGGCTTGATCGACGCTCGCCGAGTCGTCCATTGCAGTCTTCAAACCGAGGCGTGCTTGGCGTTCGTCGCGTAGCAGCGCAATGCGCTGTCGCTCGAACTTGAAGTCGACGCTCTGCAGCCTCCGCATCTGATCGTCGCTCAGATTGAGCTGCCGTTTCACGGCCTTCGCGAACGCCTGCCGCACCTGCCGCTGAAGAAGCTGCCGTTCGGCGGGCGGCTGCCCGCGCAATCCCCCGCGACCGCCGGGCCGCGGGGCACCGCTGTCAGGGCGCTGTCCCGCCGCGCCCGAAGCGAACGCGCCGAGCATCAGAGCGACCGCCGACGCGCGGACGAAGATCACAAGCCCTCCGGCGACGTCGTGCCCTTCGAGTCGACGCGAATCACAACGGGTACCGGCTCGGTAATAGGCGTCGGCTGCAGCTGATCGATCTCGGTAAGCAGCGCCTTGAGTTGCTTCTCGCTCAGATCGCCCAAGCGGCTCGTACCGAGGCCGGAGCTTTCACTCGCCTCCGGCGTGCCGTCCGCGATCACCGTTTCGGTTTGCGGCACGGGAATCGTCGACGCACTCTCAGCCGGCTGCGTTTTCCCCGGCGAAGTCTCCGGCACCGGTTCCTGCACCTGCGCCACGAGCGAGTCGCGCATCGCGATGCCGCCGTGACGGCCGAGCAACGAGTACGAGCTTCCGCCGGCGATGAGCAACACGGCCGCGGCGGCGATGCGCCAATCCGCCCACATCGGACGCCGCGTACTGGGCGCGATGCGAGTTCGCGGCGCCGCTTTTGGAAGCGCTTCGACGATGAAGTTCAAATCAACGCGCGGCGTCGCCTTGAGCAATGTCCCACGCGCGACCCGGAGCAGCTCCAACTCGTCGCGGCAGTCGGCGCACGCGGCGACGTGTGCCATCACGACCGCACGCGCCGACCCATCCAGACGCTCGTTGAGCAAGTCCGGCAGTTGGTCGCGCATTTCCGCGTTCTGGCAATCATTCATCGAGAAACTCCTTCACCGTGCGCATTGCGTTGTGGTAGTGCACCCGCGCCGCCCCTTCCGTCGTCCCAACTGCCTCGGCGATTTCCTTGTACGACAACCCTTCAGCCACCCGGAGCGTGAACACCTC
Organism: Gemmatimonadaceae bacterium; assembly: GCA_035535975.1. Classification (GTDB taxonomy): domain Bacteria; phylum Gemmatimonadota; class Gemmatimonadetes; order Gemmatimonadales; family Gemmatimonadaceae; genus JAQBQB01. Next base: position 18,822 of record DATLPC010000023.1, read on the forward strand.
GCGCTGCGTCGGCGACAACCGCTTCACCGCATCGCGCATCCGCCCTTCCGTCTCGTCCGCCACTACCGAGTCGAGTGCGTCGTACTCCGTGGAGGCATCGTCCTCTTGAATCTCGAGCCGGTCGCGTCGCCGCTTTTCGGCTCGCCGCCGGTCGAGGAGCAGTCGGCGTTCGATCGTAAACAACCAGGTCCGAAATGAGCTGTCACCACGAAAACCATCGAGCGAATTGAAGGCTCTAACAAAGGTGTCCTGAACGAGCTCGTCGACTTCGTTCCGCTCCCCCGAGGCGACGGCGAAGCGAGCAAGCGCCGCGGCATGCCGCTCGACCAGTGCGCTTGCCGCGCGTTGATCGCCAGCCTTCCACTGCGCGATGAGCTCGAGGTCCCGCTGGTCGTCGCCTCCACCTCGTCCCCCTCCGCCCCCGCCCGACCCACTCCCTTGCGGCGCATCGGTCATTCGGTACAAAGGGTAGACGTCACGGGAACGAAGCCGTTAAGGTGATGTACCTCCGTCAGATGGCGAGCGGCGAGGCGTCCGCCGCGCGGCAATATACCACCCGAGGGCTGTTTTGAGGGCCGTCCGGACCGTCGAGCGAATCGCGCACCGGGGTGCCAAGCGGGAGTTTCCCGAAAACACCCTTTCATCGTTCCGCCGGGCATTCGAGCTTGGGGCGGATGCGGTTGAGCTCGACGTCCATGCTACCAAAGACGGCGTTATCGTGGTCCACCACGACCCCACGCTCGGCCGCCACGGACCCGCCATCCGCGATTTGACCTGGACGGAGCTCGAGCAACGGACCGACGCCGCGGTGCCCCGCCTCCACGATGTCCTGGAAGCCGTCCCGGCCTCCGCGACCGCGTACGTCGAGATCAAGGCCCTGGGGATCGAACGCGCCGTGGGTGAAACGCTGGGCAGCGTGCCCGTTCGGTGCGCGGTTCATTCGTTCGATCATGCGACGATCGTCCGGATGCGCGAGATCGCACCGCGAATCGCTCGGGGCGTGCTGTTCGACGGGTCGCTGGCCGTGCTCAACGATGTGCTGTCACGGAGCGCGGCGCGGGACGTGTGGCCGCAGTGGAAGCTGATCGATCAAGCGCTCGTCAACCGAATCCATGTGCGCGGATGCCGCGTCATCGCGTGGACGGTGAATTCGCGCGATGACGCGCGACGACTCGCCGCGCTCGGTGTCGACGGAATCTGTTCCGACGACATCCGCCTCCTCGAAGAGCTTTAGGGCGTCGCGCCGCCCTCGCCCGCCGGCGGAGGGGTCGGCGAAGCCTTGTCGGCCTCGCCCTTCTGCGCCTGCGCAATGAGCGTTTCCAGACGCGTCACCTCGGCCTCGGCCGCCGTGAGGTTGTTCATGTGGGCGGTGTACTCCTCGGGCGGCAAATCAGCGCCGGCCTTCTTCGCCCGGAACACCGCGTAACCGAAGCGCTGGGCAAAGCGATCGACCGACTGTCGGGCACGAAACAAGTCGAGTCTCAGCCGGCCCTCGTCCAACGCGCGCTGGGCCGAGCGACCCGCGCGATCCAGCTCTTGACGCAACTTGTCGAGCAGTGCCATGAGTCGTCTCTCCCTCGCCAGATCCGTGCTTGAACCTACGCGATCCCGGCTTGTTCGGTTGCAGGCGCTGTTCCGGAAACTAGAACGGCCCCCGATTGCACCGGGAGCCGTTCAAGAACGCAGTACGGAGTTCAGGCCGCGGACGTCGCTTCGGTCGCACCGGCCGGAGCGGGATACACACTCACCTTGTATCGGCTGCGGCTCTTGTGCTCGAATTTCACGACGCCGTCGATCAGGGCGAAGATCGTATAGTCGGTGCCCAACCCGACGTTGTTGCCGGGGTGCCATTTCGTGCCGCACTGGCGGACGATGATGTTGCCCGCGACCACGCGCTCGCCGCCGTACTTCTTGACGCCGCGGTATTTCGGATTGGAATCTCGGCCGTTACGAGACGAGCCGACGCCTTTTTTATGAGCCATTGCGAACCTCGATCAGCCGAGGGAGATGTCGTTGATTCGGACTTCGGTGAAGCCCTGCCGATGCCCACGCTTCCGCGCGTAGTTCTTTCGCCGCTTCTGCTTGAAGACGATGATCTTCTCGCCACGTCCGTGACGGACGATCTCGCCGGTGACGCTGGCGCCTTTGAGCGCTGGGATCCCGGTCTTGACGTTCTTGCCGTCGTTGCCGAGCAGGACGTCGTTGAACTCGATCTTGCCCCCCTCTTCGCCGACAACCGAGGGGATCTTGTAGGTGCGACCGGGCTCGACACGGAATTGCTTGCCGCCGGTTTTGATGATGGCGTAGGACATAGTAAGGCTAAAGTCTGGTGCGGGGTTAGCCTGTAAAGCTAGGTAATACGGTGGGTTGTGTCAACTGAGGGGAGTAGATACCGGGTATTAGATCCGAGATCCTAGATGGTAGGACGACCTTGCGCGTCGGAACGAGCCACTGACCGGGTGAGGCTATTCAGCATGCGGCCGATCTCGTCGGTGAGTGCCATCAGAGCACGATAGGTTGCGGCCGTCAGATAGCCGACGCGATGTGCGATGAGCAGCAAGGTCTCCAATTCGCCCAGCGAACCGGTCGCGTGCGAAAGGTGATTGAGATAATGCCCCTTGCCGCTCTTGGAGTTCCCTTCCGCGATGTTCGCAGAGATTGAAACCGCGGCCCGCTGGATCTGACTCGACAAACCGAAGCGTTCGTGAGTTGGAAAACGTCGCGTAACGCCGTACAGCCGAACAGCGAGTTCTACGCCTTTCTGCCATACAGTAAGGTCCCGATACGATCTGATGACGCCGGCCATGACCCCTCCGCGGGACGCCGCTTCATCTAGGATCTAGGACCCAGGATCTAAGATCTCACAATCGTTTCATCGCAACCAATGCCATTACCGCTCAGAGATGCCGGTCGCTACGCGACGGCAAACTGACCCGTTACATCACGCCCGGCCGACTTCACGACCAGCTTGAACTCGTCCGGCCGGAGCAACGGATCGTCGCGGAACTCCAAGCCGAACCCCACGGCTTTCTCCAGCTTCTTCAGCAAATCCTTCTCGTTCTCCAACACGTACATCGCCACATCGGGGTGAAGGCGAACGACGAGTGGGTCTTTGCGGCCCTCGAGGCCGGCGCGCTTGACGGAGCGTTCGATGCGGCGGGCGATGGTTTCGGCGGTGAAGACGCGGCCGGTGCCGTGGCAGGTTGGGCACGCCTCCGTCATGTTCTGCAGGTGACTCTGGCGCACGCGCTGGCGCGTCATCTCGATCAACCCCAGGTCGCTGACGGCGAACGCCTTCGTTCTGGCGCGGTCGCGACCGAGGTGGGTGCGGAGCTCCTGGAGCACTTTTTCGCGATTCGCCTTCGTCTCCATGTCGATGAAGTCGCAGACGATGATGCCGCCGAGGTCGCGTAGCCGCGCCTGGCGGGCCACTTCGCGCGCGGCCTCGACATTGGTGCGAAGGATTGTTTTTTCTGGATCCTTCTTCCCCGTGTAGCGGCCCGAGTTCACGTCGATCGAGACCAACGCTTCCGTCGGCTCGATGATCAGATAGCCGCCCGAAGGAAGATCGCACCGCCGCTTGAACAGATCGCGGATCTCCGGTTCGATCTCCGCCTTGTCGAACAACGGCGTCACGTCTTCGTACAGCTTCACGCGGTCGATGAGCTCCGGCGCGATGCCCTTCAGATACTCGAGGATCTCGTTGTGGACCTGCTTCGAGTCCACCGTGACCTGTTCGACCTTCGTGCTGAACACGTCGCGCATGAGGCCGCGCGTGAGGCTCGTCTCGCGATGGATCAGCGATGGCGCGCGGACAAAGTGCGTCTTCCGCTTGATGCGCTTCCACTGGCCGATCAGCGTGGTCAGCTCGCGCTCGAGCGTTTCCTGCGTGACGTCTTCACCGACGGTCCGAACGATGACGCCGCCGGAGTTCTTCGGCAGTACTTCCTCGACCTGCGCGCGCAGACGTTTCCGTACCTCGCGCTCGCCGATCTTGCGGCTGACGCCGACGCGCTCGGCGAACGGCATGTAGACGAGGAAGCGACCGGCGAGCGACACCTGCGCGGTGACCCGCGGGCCCTTCGTGGAAATCGGTTCCTTGGAGACCTGGACGATGAGGTCCTGGCCGCGCTTGACGACGTCCTGAATCGCCGGGGCTTTGGCACGTCGTCGGCGCCCGCGCTCCGAGTCGGCGTCGTCGTCGGCATCGTCGTCGTCGGCGTCACCGTCCCCGTCGCCTTCGTCGTACACGACATCCGACGCGTGGAGGAACGCGCTTTTCTCGGTGCCGATGTTGACGAACGCCGCCTGAATGCCGGGAAGGACTGCTTCTACTTTGCCCAGATAGATGTCGCCGACCATGCGGCGAGCGTCCGGGCGGTCGACCAGAAGTTCAACGAGCTGGTCGTCCTCGATAATGGCGACCCGCGTCTCTCGCGGGTTCGCGTTGATCAGAATCTCTCGTTTCATCGATGTCCGCCATCCAGCCAGCGCCCGGCGACTCGACGGGTGCGGCGTGGCGGAAAAAAAGAAGGGTGTGGGCGGGTCGCGACCGCTTGCCGCGGGCTACGACGTCACGCATAAGGGTTGTCCGACGCTCTGGCGTGATCGTCCACACCGGCTCCGGCTGATCGCGACGCGCCGGCTCTTCCCGCTGCGGAAGATCCGGCGCCACGCGCAGCGTGGAACGGAGCGGCGTACGATCGGTCTGACGTAACAGACCTCGCACCAGAAACAGGACGAACGCCCGGACGACAGCGAAAACCGCATCGACCGTCGGCAGGCGCAAGAAGCTCGCATCCCGCGACGAGTCGCGGCGCGGAGACGGAGCAAGAGAAAACGTTAGAAGGCTCACTATCAGATAAATAATTGTCGAACGCTGAGATTGCCAACTCGCCGCTAGTCACTCAGCTCCTTCAACAAGTGCCGCGCGATCACGATCCGCTGTATCTCGGACGTTCCTTCGCCGATTTCGCAAATCTTCGCGTCGCGCATGAACCGTTCGACCGGGTAGTCCTTGGTGTACCCGTAGCCGCCGTGCAGCTGAACCGCGCCGATCGTGGCTCGCATGGCCAGCTCGGAGCAAAACAGCTTCGCCATCGCCGCTTCCTTCGAGAATGGCCGGCCATTCTGCGCCAGCCACGCCGCGTGATACATCAGGTGCTTGCCCGCTTCGATCTCCGTCGCCATGTCGGAGAGGCGGAACTGCACACCTTGAAAGTTCGCGACGGGCTGGCCGAACTGCTTTCGAACGCTCGTGTACTGCAGCGCCTGCTCGAACGCGCCTTCAGCGATGCCGAGTGAGAGTGCGGCGATTCCGACGCGTCCGTTGTCGAGGGTCTTCATGAAGTTCACAAACCCCTGGCCCTCGCCCCCAAGCATGTTCTCGGCGGGTACCTCGACGTCCTCCATGATCAACTCGGCGGTGTCGGAGGCGCGCCATCCCAGCTTGTCCTCCTTTTTTCCGGCACGGAATCCTTTCATCGCCGGCAACGAAGGCTCGTGTCCAACACCGACCGCCTTCGTCTCATCGAGATCATTCGTCGGCTTCGTGAGAATGAACGAGCTGATCCCCTTCGTTCCCTGGGACCGGTCCGTCACCGCCGTGACGACGAAAATCTCGCCGACGCTGCCGTGCGTGATGAAACGCTTCACACCGTTCAGGACGTAGCAACCGTTCCGCCGCACGGCTGTGCTGCGAGTGCCGCCGGCGTCGCTGCCTGCTTCCGGTTCGGTGAGCCCAAACCCGCCCATCACTCGACCCGTCGCGAGCAACGGCACGTACCGACGTTTCTGTTCCGGCGTTCCGAAACGGACAATCGGCGACGTGCCAAGCGTGGTGTGGGCCGAGATGGTCAGCGCGTGCGAGGCGTCGACCTTGCCGAGCTCGTGGATCACGATCATGTAGCTGATGAGATCGAGCCCCGCACCGCCGAGCTCCTCGGGCCAGGGGACGCCGAGAAGACCGAGCTCTCCCATCTTCCGGATGCTTTCCCAGGGGAACTTCGCTTCGGCATCGTACTTGGCTGCGACCGGCGCGACCTCGTCGCGGGCGAACTGACGCACCATCTCGCGCGTGGCGAGATGCTGCTCCGAGAAGTAAAGCGCGTCGTCCATGTGTATCTCGTCTAGGCGGCTTCCGTCTCGTCCACTGAACGCAGGACGTCGAGGAAGCGCTCACCGTATTTGTCGAGCTTGACGGGTCCTACTCCACGAATCTTACCGAGTGCCGCGGGGTTCGTGGGCTTTCGCGCCGCCATTTCGGCGAGCGTGCGGTCAGGAAACACGACATAGGCCGGCACCTGATCCTCACGCGCGATGGTCCGGCGCAGGTCGCGGAGGCGAGCGAGCAGCGCCTCGTCGGCGCCTGAGAGTACGGGAAGGTCCTCGGCCGGAACCTCTCGTTTCTCCTTTCCCCCACCGCGCTTCGATCTGGATTGCCCGCGCATGGACGGGGCAGCCCCAACCTCCACGTCCACACGAACGTCGAGGCAGTTGTCACACCCACCACACGAGTTTCTCGCCGACGGATCGCCGAAATACCGCAGCACGAAGCCGCGGCGACACCCTTTGGTATACGCGTACTGCTGCATCGCCTCGAGCTTCTGCATGTCGGCGCGCCGCCGACGGTCGATGATCGTCCAATCGATCTTGAAGGCGGTGAGCGGCTTCTTCGGCGCCGTGAGCGAGGCTCCCGCGCCGGCGCGTTTCCATTGCACGAATTGGCGCGACTGCAGCGAATCAAGAAGCCGGAGCTTGCTCGCCGATCCGCCTAACCCGGGCGGCAGCCCCTCGAGATCGATCGCGGCGCCGTCGTTCAGTGCATCGCCGGCAACGCGCCACATTGCCCGAAGCAATCCTAGCTCGAGGGAGTCCTGTCCACCGAGCTCTCGCTTGATCCGCTCGGGCGTGGCGAGGAGGCGCACTTCGACGCGCGCGCTTCCTTCCTGATCTACGCTGTACGCGCCGCCCTGTTTCAGGATGCGGAGGGCTGATTCGACGTCCCGGCCGCCGGCCTTTTGCTTGAGCCGAGTGGCGACGTCGTCCGCCGACAGCGACACACCGCCCATCTTGTCGGCATTCCGGCGCAGGACGTCGTACACCTCTTCGACGAGCTGCCGTTCCGGATACGCGCCCTTGATGAAGAACTCGTGCGTGAATCGGTCGGGGAAAGCGTGCAGGAGATAGCAGACGGCGGGGAGTCCATCGCGGCCGGCGCGTCCCGCTTCTTGGTAGTAGGCCTCGAGCGTGCCGGGCATCGCGTAGTGGATCACGAGCCTGACGTTCGCCTTGTCGATGCCCATCCCGAAGGCGTTTGTCGCCACGATCGCCCGCACATCCTCGTGCATGAACGCATCCTGCACGCGATGCCGATGCTCGTCGTCGAGTCCCGCGTGGTACGCCGCGGCGGGAATGCGAGCTTGCTCGAGCAGCATGGTGATGCGCTCGACGGCGCGCCTCGTCGAGGCGTACACGACGGCGAGGCCTTCGTTCTTGCGCAACAGGTGCACCAGGGCGTCGTCCTTGTCGCGATCCGTCTTCGTCGGGACGACGTGATAGCTCAAGTTCTTTCGGTCGAACCCGGTGATGATCGTCGTCGGGTTGTCGAGCTTGAGCTGCGTGACGATGTCGGTGCGGACGTGCGGGGTCGCCGTCGCCGTCAGCGCAACCGTCGGCGGCCAACCGAGCTTCTCGCGCACGGTCGCGATTCGCAAATAACTCGGCCGAAAATCGTGGCCCCACTCGCTGATGCAGTGGGCCTCATCCACGGCGAGCAACGACACGCCGGAGTCACGCAGACGCTCGGCCGTGGTGCCGAAGTCGAAACGTTCGGGCGCGACGTAGAGGAGCTTCACGTCGCCGCGCACGGCGCGCGAAAGCCGATCCGACACCTGCGATGGCGTCAGCGTGCTATTCACGAACGTCGCCGGGAGACCGCGCGCCTCGAGCGCGTCGACCTGGTCCTTCATCAGCGAGATGAGGGGCGAGATGACGACCGTGAGCTTGGGCAGGATCAACGCCGGGACTTGATAGCACAACGACTTGCCGCCGCCCGTCGGGAGCACGACGAGCGTATCGCGTCCAGAAAGAACCGATTCGACCGCTGCTTCTTGTCCCGCGCGAAACGCGGGATAGCCAAAGTGTTCCTTGAGCGCCGCGCGTGCTTGCTCGATGGACGTCGCGGTTGTCGCGCTTGTCGCGTTTGTCATGCGACTAGGCTGCCGACCAACGATCGCGGCCGCGTCATCGACACGACGCATGGCGGCGCATTACACCGCGCGCGCGAAGTGGCCGCGCGTGAACTCCGAGCCGAAAAGCGCGCGCACTGAAGCGACGTCCGGCGTCGCGCCGTTCGCCAGAGCGTCGAGCGCGGCGCGGTACCGGGCGACGATCGCGGCGACGTCATCCTGCGGGACGTTGAACAGCAGGTGAAATCCGCGAATTCCGGAGACCCACAACGAAGGCAAGAACTCCGAGCCGTCAACGGGCCTCGAGTGCAGTAGGCGATTCCGGCAGGCAGCGTCTGTCGCGACCGGAAATGTGTAGCCGGCCGGATCCGTCAACTCCACGTTCGTATGCTTCTGCACGCAGAGATCGCGGCAGGTTGTCGCTTGGCGATCGAAGGCCGCGGACAACGTACAGTGCTCGATTGTCATCCCTTCGGGGCGACCGTAGAGCAGTACGTCGAATCCCTCGCCGCGCCATGGGCCAACGAGCGCGGCGATCTCGTTGGTCGTGAGCTCCACCGACGCGACGATGCGAGACGCGCCGATGTGAAAGAGCTGCGCGGCGGTGTGCGCGTTGAAGACATTCGTCGCATAGTCGGCGGTCACGTCGCCACCGTTCCGCGACAGCTCGGCGACGAGCCCGAGGTGCCCCGATAAAATGGGCAGGCCGAGGTCGAGCCATTTGTCGAGCGAGCGACGTTCCTCGGGGCGTACGATCGTCGGCGTGCGCAGCCGTAAGGCAATTCCCCGCTCCGCCAGCCTGTCGCGCAGCGCACGCAGGCGCGACAACGGCGGCGCGGGATGGCGCAGGAATGGATCGAAGCAGATTTCAGTCGCGCCGGCGTCGGCGGCCGCGTCGGCATCCTCGAGGCGATAGACCTGGGCCGTCAACCGGAATTCGCCGTTGCGATCGTCTCGCGCGCGGGGCGGTTGCACGTCGAGCGTCTCGACCGCGTCGCGAACGCGCATCTCCCGCTCGGCGTGAGCGGCGTGATGCGCCCAGTCGCGCTTCACCATGAGCTGCTCGACCGCCTGCTGCCGCAGATGATTCTGTTCGCTGACCGGCAGGAAGAGGCCCGGCGGGAGCGCCTCGACGTCGAGCGAGCCAAGAACGAACGGCGTTTCGCCGAGCCGTGAGAACTGCTCGCGGAGGGCGGCAACGTCGAGTGCACGTTTCGTAGCGGGAGCCAAGGTCAGTTCGGTTCGAACGGTGACCGACTCGCCGTCCGCGGTGAAGACGCCCTTTAACGGTGTTCCCGCCCCACCAAACAGTCGCACGTCGAGACGGCTCTTACGAGCTCGCACGGCGTTCGGGAGCTTCGCGTAGCTCGCGCGTGCTCGCTCGAGCAACTGCGCCTCGGACGTCCGCACAACGCGCCATCCGGTCTGGACGCGCGTTCGCGTTTCGATCGCTTGGCGCACGATGCCGCGCGACGCAAGCGTCCGGATCACGCTCACCGAGAATCCCACCGTCGGCCCGCCGACGCTCGCCGGCGCCTCGAAACCGAGCCCGTCGCCGACCTGTATCGGCTGCGAGACCTCGACGATGAGAGCGCCGCGCTCATACCCGACGACCGTCCCGAGGGCCGTGCCCCGATTGTCGGGCTGCGTGCGCGTCACGTACTCGCGCCCCTGGCGACCGCCATACATACCACCCGTGAATCCACGACTGTAGATCTGAACGAGCGGCTGAATTTCTTCTTCGGCCGGCGTGGCGTCCTCTCCGCGCTCGACGCGATCGAGCAGATCTCGATAGGTCTTGGTGACGGTCGCGACATACTCCGGCCGCTTCTTTCGACCCTCGACTTTGAGGCAGACGATGCCGACGTCGGCGATCGCGGGGAGGTGTTCGTACGCGCCGAGGTCCCTGGCCGAGATGAGGTAGCCGCGATCGAGCTCGTCGCCGGATGTCGCGTCCGTCAGCACATAGTCCTTACGGCAGGACTGGGCGCATGATCCACGATTCGCGCTTCGCTCGGAGATCATCCCCGACATGAAGCACTGACCGGAGTACGAAATGCAGAGTGCGCCGTGCACGAAGCTCTCGAGCCCGAGGTTCGGCACGGACGCGCGGATCTCGCGGATGTCGTCGAGAGTGTTTTCGCGAGCCAGCACCACGCGATGTACGCCGAGCGATTCGACGACCGCGGCACCGGCGCCGTCGTGCACCGTCATCTGAGTCGAGCCGTGCACCTCGAGCGACGGATAGAGCTTCCGAATCAGCGTGATGAGCCCGATGTCCTGGACGATCACCGCGTCGATACCCAGGTCGACCGCTTCGCCGAGGAACATCAGGGCGTCGACCACCTCGTTCGGCTTGATCAGGACGTTGAGCGTCAGGTAGATCCGGCGTCCGCGCTCGTGCGCGATGCGGCAGGCTTCGCCGAGCTCCTCGAGGCTGAGCTGCGCGCCCTCGTCGCGCGCATTGAAGCGCGACGCCCCGAGATAAACGGCGTCCGCCCCATTCGCGACAGCAGCGCGAACAGCATCCAACGACCCGGCCGGAGCGAGTAGCTCCGGTATTTGGCGACGCGCCATAAGCCTTGAAATATAACGGCTTACGGCCCTCGATTGGAGTCTTCGTCTAGGGGGTCCTCGTCCGATTCCGGCTCTGGCCGCTTCCTGAAAAAACGGAGGATCGTCGCGGCGGCGAAGAAGCCCAAGCCGATCCACGTCAGATGAGAGTCGTCCGTGCGCTGGCCGTAGCCCCACACGATTAGGCCCATCACGAGAAATGCGAGCTGGAGCTCCGTTCGACGCTTCATTCCTTCGGCGAGCGTTGATACGTCGGCCACTGCTTCGAGCCGGGGAGCTTCATCGCTTTTGCCTCTTCGTCCGGAATCTCCACCACCATGCGGAGCATCGCCGTCGAAAAGACCTTCCCTTGCGCGTCGGTCTTGAGCGACAGCGTGCCACCGCCGTCGAGCGCTCCGTGCAGAAGGAAATTGAGCGCGTGGAGATTGGGAAGTTCGTACCGCTCGACGGCGCCGGTGATGATGCCGCGGAAATGCGCCGCGACGCGCTCCCGCGTCACGTAGCGCTCGAGCGCCGCGTACCACTCCGGCTTGATCGCGATGAGGCCAACATTCGCGGTGTCGCCCTTGTCGCCCGATCGGGCATGCGCGATGTCCAGCAAGCGAACGTTCATTCGAGCACCTCAACCCGCGTCTGGACGACGCTCTTGTCGACGAGCGCCGGCCAATAGGCCACGATCTCCTCGACTTTCGGCCGGCCACCGGCGAAGCCCGTAACGCTCGGCGGCCCGTTTAGGACAAGCGGTGCGATCTCGCGCGTGAATCGCTCGACGGCGGCCTTGTCCTCACCGCGCACGCCGAAGCGAAGCTGAACTTCAGGCGGATCGCCCGGATCGCCGGCCAGGGGTCCATGCGTCGCCGACGCCCCGACGAATTCGCTCAGGACCTTGTCGAAGCGAAGCCCGAGGTTGTCGAGCCGCTCACGGAGGACGCGATCGGCCAGTTGGGCCTTGGGCAGCGCGTCGGGCCACGAATACACGAGTGTACCCACCGCCTTGAAACCGGCGCGATAGGCAATCGAAACCTTGAGCTTGTCCGTCGGCGGACGGCCTTTGATGCCGAAGACACGAACGCGGTCGTCGCCCGCGTCCTCAAGCTGAATCGACGTGAAGTCCGCCACCACGTCGGGGGTGATGTACGAGTGCGGATCGCCCATTTCGTACACGAGCTGCTCGGTCACTGACCGGATTGAGATGCGCCCGCCGGTGTTCGGATGCTTGGCGATGACGAACGTGCCGTCCGCCGAGCCTTCGACAATCGGATAGCCGACGTTCGCCAGATCGGGGATGTTCTGCCAATCGTACAGGCAATTTCCGCCCGAGCATTGCGCGCCGCACTCGATGATATGGCCGGCAATGATTCCGGCCGCGAGGCGGTCCCAGTCTTCCGCGCCCCAGCCGAACTCGAACCGGAGCGGCGCCATCGTGAGGGCCGTGTCCGTCGAGCGCCCCGTGATCACAATGTTCGCCTTCTTCGACAGCGCCTCGACGATGGGCGTCGATCCGATGTACGCGTTAGCCGACAAGACGCGATCTCGCACTTTGGAGAGCGGATCGCCGTTCTCCATGTTGGCGAGCGCGTGCCCACTGGCGATCAGCTCGTCGAGACGCGGCAAAAGGTCGTCGCCGGTCACGACGCCGATCCGCACCGATTTCGACACGCCGGCGCGCTCGGCCGATTGGCGTACGGCCTCGGCACAGGCCCGAGGATTCACGCCGCCCGCGTTCGCGATGACGCGCACGCCGCGCTCGGCGATCGCCGGCCAGATGCTCTCCACCGCCCCGATGAAGTCGCGCGCGTACCCCATCTTGGGGTCGCGCTCTTTCTGCTTTTGCAGAATGCTCATCGTGACTTCGGCGAGATAATCGAGCATCAGGTAGTCGATCGGACCACCTTCGGCTTGGCGCCGCGGCGCCTCGAGCCAATCGCCCCAAAAGCCTTGTCCCGCCGCGACGCGAACAATGCGGCCGGATCGATCGGAAGAGCTCATGCGTCGTCGAAGTGCGCGGGAAGGACGAACGGGCCAAGGTGCGGCCCGTGATTTTGAAGCGCGGCGGTCAGCGCGATATGGAGGACGTCGCGCGTGTCTTCAGGGTAGACAATTGCGTCGATAAATCCACGGGCACCGGCGAAGCGCGCGTCGAGCTGGTGCTCGTAGTCGGCGCGCATCTCCTCGACGGCCGTCGCGACCTCCGACGACAGCGGCTGCTTCTTCGTTTTTGCGGCGTCGATCGCCGGGCCGTGGACAGCCTGGACGGCGGACTCGCCTTCCATGACCGCCATCCGGCCGGTGGGCCAACTGAAGATGAAATCGGGGTCGAACCCCTGTCCGGCCATCGCGTAATAGCCGGCGCCGGAGGCGTGGTTCACCGTCAGCACGATCTTCGGCACGCGCGCCGTCGCCATCGCTTCGACGAACCGCGCGCCGGCCCGAATGATTCCCTCGTGCTCCGCTTCCGGCCCCACCATGAAGCCGGAGACGTCCTGCACGAAGAGCAGCGGGATGCGCTCGCGGTCGCAGCGGTCTATGAAGTAGGCCACTTTGTCGGCACTCTCCGCGTACACGATGCCGCCGAAGCGAGGCTTTTCTCCGGCGCGCCCTTTGATCAGGCCGCGTTGATTGGCGATCACGCCGACCGGAATGCCCATGATCCGTGCATCGCCACAGATCATCTCGCGCGCGAGGTTGCCCTGGAACTCGTCCAGCGCGCCGTCATCGACGATGACGCGAAGCAGCTCGTGCATGTCGTACGACATGCGATGATCGGCCGGCAGGAGATCGTACAGCCGCTCGGCGCTTCCTTTCGTCGTTTCGCTGGTGGCGACCCCCGCCCCCGGCTGCGCGGGCAGGCGCGCGACGAGATCGCGCAACTTCGCAATGCACGCTTCGTCGTTGTCCGCCGCGTAGTGCGCGACGCCGCTCACCTCGGTGTGCGTCACCGCCCCGCCGAGCGTCTCGCCGTCGATGCTCTGCCCGGTCGCGCCCTTCACGAGGTTCGGGCCGCCGAGCCCCATGAACGATGTGCCTTTTACCATGACGATGAGATCCGACAACGCCGGCAAATATGCGCCGCCCGCGATACACTGACCCATCACCGCCGCCAGCTGGGGGATTCGCAGGTAGCGGCGCATGATCGAGTTGTAGTAGAAAAGCCGGCTCGCACCGTACTGCCCGGGAAAGACGCCGCCTTGATATGGGAGATTCACTCCGGCCGAATCGACGAGGTAGATGATCGGGATACGGCAGCGCATCGCGATCTCCTGCGCCCGCAGCATCTTCTTGATCGTCTCGGGCCACCACGAGCCGGCTTTCACTGTCGCGTCGTTCGCGACGATGACGACGCGCCGCCCTTCCACAGTCGCGATGCCGGTTACGACTCCCGCGGCGGGAGCTTGGCCGTCGTACTCGTCGTAGGCGACGAGGAGTCCGATCTCGAGAAAGCGCGTGTCGTTGTCGCAGAGAAGCGCGATGCGTTCGCGGGCCGTCAGCTTTCCCTGCTTGTGCTGCCGCGCGATCTTGTCTTCGCCGCCACCCTGCTTCAGTCGTGCCTCGAGCTGTCGGACTTCGTCACTCAGCTCGCGAAGCCGGCTGCTCACGCTTCCTGCCGCTCGCGCTCGGCGAACCAGTCGCGGATATAGTCGATCAAATCCGTGGTCCGAGTCCCGGGCCCGAAGAGCTGACCGATGCCCAGATCACGAAGGGAGTCCATGTCTTCCTTCGGGATGATGCCACCGCCCGTGATCAAGATGTCGTCGCGCCCCTGCTGATGCAGCAGCTCCCGCACGCGAGGGAAAAGCGTCATGTGCGCGCCGCTCAGGATCGACAAGCCGACCACGTCGACGTCTTCCTGAACGGCCGCGGCGGCGATCATCTCGGGGGTCTGGTGCAACCCGGTGTATATGACTTCCATCCCGGCGTCGCGGAGCGCCGCGGCAACGACTTTCGCCCCGCGGTCATGGCCGTCGAGACCGGGTTTGGCGACGAGTACGCGAATTGGACGCATGGCGATCACAAGCTAGCGGGATCGGCGCGAGCCGGGCAACGGATTTCCCTTTCGCGCGACCAGCATCATCTCGCCCGACGTGCGAGAGAGCGGCTTGTCGGCGAAGCCGTCGAATGCCTGCTCCACTATGAGACCGGCGTCGGCGCAGAGCTCGGCCAGGTGCGTCGGCGAATAGAGCCGTATGCGATGCTCCCGTGATCCCATTCCGCGTGGTCCGCGCCAGACCGATTCCACCGTCAATTGACCGGATAGCGGATCGAACGTTCGCTCCTGAGCGACCAGCGTCCGATTGCCGGTCGTCCACCAATCGCGCCCGAGGAAGCGCGCCATCACACCGTCGCGGCTTGCGCCGTGCCACGCGAGCACGCCACCCGGACGGAGGACTCGCGCGAACTCCCGAATCACGGTTCGGTCGTCGCGCGGATGGGCGAAGAAGCCGAACGATGTGAACAGGTTCAGGACGGCGTCGAACCGGCCACGCCATTGTGCCGGAAGCCGGCGCATGTCGCCGCGTCGATATCGAAGCCGCGGACCGGTGCCGCGCGATCGCGCTCGCGCGAGAAGCTCCGGCGAGTAGTCGAACCCGACGACGTCGAACCCGGCCTCGGCGAGAAGGTGCGCGTGTCGGCCTTGCCCGCACGGGACGTCGAGCACCTTGCTCCCCGACGGAAGTCCGAGGACGTCGAGCAGACGGGCGACCTCGACGCGATCGCGCTCGAGCGAGAAGAGCGGCTCGTACTCGAGCAGATATTGTGCGTCGAAGTAGCTCGTCCACCACTCCGTCGGTTGCGCGCGCTTTGGCATGCGATGAAGATAAGAGCCGACCCCGACCCCACCCGACAGACCGGAGCCTTCATGTCCACCGATCGATCCCTCAGCCGACGCGACGCGCTCAAGCTCGGACTTGGCGCCGGCGCCCTGTTGACCTTGTCGCGGAATCAGTCGTTCGCGCTTCCCGCGCCATTCGATTACGGCGAGCAGGCCGGCCCCCTGATTCAGCGTCCAATTCCGTCGAGCGGCGAGAAGCTGCCGATCATCGGTATCGGCACGGCCGTCATCTATCAGAATCCGAAACCCGATGAGATGCCGCCGTTGCGCGACACGTTGCGGGCCTTCCCCGAGCTCGGCGGCCGGATCATCGACACCGCACCGTCGTATGGGCGCGCCGAGTCCGTCGTCGGAGACCTGCTGTCCGAGTTGAAAAATCGCGACAAATATTTCATCGCCACGAAGGTATCCGTCCGCGGCGGCGGCGATCGCGCGGCCGCGACGGCACAGATGGACAACTCGTTCAAGGCGCTCAAGACCGACAAGATCGATCTGATGCAGATCTGGAACGTCTCCAATCCCGAGCTCCTCGCCCCGGTGCTCGACGAGATGAAGAAGGCAGGCCGGATCCGCTACACCGGCATCACGAGCAGTTTCAAGGGCCAGTACGCCGACCTCGAAGCCTCGATGAAGAAGTACAAGTACGACGTGGTGCAGATCGATCTCGCGATCGACAACCGGAGCGCGGAAGAGCGGATCATCCCGCTCGCAAAGGACCTCGGCATGGCCGTTCTGGTGAACAGCCCCTTTGGTCGGAACCGCGTGTTGTCGAAAGTGATGAGCAAGCCACTCCCCGAGTGGGCCAAGGAGTTCGACGCCACGACGTGGCCGCAGTTCTGCCTCAAATGGATCGTGTCGAATCCGGCCGTTACGGCCGCGATCCCCGGCGTGGGCCGCGTCGACTATCTCACTGACGACATGGCCGCCGCTCGCGGACGTTTGCCGGACGAGAAGACGCGCGCGCGCATGGCCGCGTATGTGGACGCACTATAGAGTTGCTAGTGTGACCGGATTTCCGATGGGCTTAATGGAGCAACGCGCGAGTCATGATGCTGTAGGTCTCAGGTCCCAGGTCTCAGCTCCCAGGTCTCTGGTCTCAGGTGAACTGCTCCGCCGTTACAACCTGAGACCTCAGACCTGAGACCTAAGACCTACGAACCCAAGTCCCGCCGCAATCGCTATTACGGCACGCCCCCGTCCGCCTTACCGAGATCTCGAGCCGTTCTAGAAAAACACCGGCTCCCGATACGCGCCAAATACGCTCTCCAACGCCGCGCGGATCTCGTACAGCGTGCAATACCGTCGTGCCGCTTCGAGGATGAACGGGAAGACGTTCTCCTCGCCTCGCGCCGCTTGCTTCAATCGCTCCAACGCCGCGTCGCACGCCGGCTGGTCGCGCTCGGCACGCAGCTTGGCGAGGCGCGCGCGCTGCGATTCTTCGGCGTCTTGGCCGACCTTGAGAATCGGGATCGTGAGCTCGGGCTCATCGGTCACGAACTCGTTCACGCCGACGATGACCCGGCGATGCTGCTCGATCTCCCACTGCTGGCGGGCCGCCGACTCGGCGATCTTGCGCTGTAGCCAGCCGGTCTCGAGGCCGGCCACCACACCGCCCACGCCGTCGATCTCTTCGAACAACGCCTCGGCGTCGCGCTCGAGTTGGTCAGTGAGTGCCTCGATGTAATACGCCCCGCCGAGCGGGTCGATCACGTTCGGGACGCCCGTTTCGTACGCGAGAACCTGCTGCGTGCGCAGCGCGACCTGCACGGCTTCCTCGGTCGGAAGCGCCAGCGTCTCGTCCATGGAGTTGGTGTGGAGCGACTGCGTGCCGCCAAGGACCGCGGCAAGCGCTTGATACGCGACCCGCACGACGTTGTTCATCGGCTGTTGGGCGGTAAGCGTCACGCCGGCCGTCTGCGAGTGAAAGCGCATGATCCACGAGCGCGGGCTCTTCGCGCCATAGCGCTCCTTCATGTGGCGCGCCCAGATGCGCCGTGCCGCGCGCAGTTTGGCAATTTCCTCGAAGAAATCGTTGTGGATGTCCCAGAAGAACGACAGGCGCGGCGCGAACTCGTCCACGTCGAGGCCGCGGGCGATGCCGCGCTCCACGTACGTGAATCCGTCGGCCAGCGTGAACGCCAACTCCTGCGCGGCGGTGGACCCTGCCTCGCGAATGTGATAGCCGGAAATCGAGATCGTATTCCATAGCGGCGCGTGTTTCGCGCCCCACTCGAAGCAGTCGACGATCAAACGCAGCGCGGGCTCGATCGGAAAGCACCACGCGTGCTGCGCCATGTACTCCTTCAGGATGTCGTTCTGAATCGTGCCGCGCAGCTTCTCGGACGAAACGCCCTGCCTTTCCGCCGCCGCGATGTAGAACGCCCAGATGATGATCGCCGGTCCGTTGATCGTCATCGACGTCGAAACTTCGTCGAGCGGAATCCCGTCGAACAGGACCTCCATGTCCGCGAGACTGGAGATGGCCACGCCCGTCTTCCCGACTTCGCCCTCGGATCGTGGATGATCCGAGTCGTAGCCCATCAATGTTGGAAAATCGAACGCGGTGGACAAACCCGTCTGTCCCTGCTGCAACAGGAACTTGAATCGGGCGTTGGTGTCGCGCGCGCTGCCGAAGCCGGCGAACTGCCGCATCGTCCACAGCTTGCCGCGGTAGCCCGTTGGATGGATGCCGCGCGTGAACGGGTACGTACCCGGCACACCAAGGTTCTCGGCCGTCTGCCGGTCGACGTCGAGTGCCGTGTAGAGCGGGTCGACGTCGGTCGCCGAATTGCTGAACGCGATGTCGCGCAACTCGCCCTTGGCAAAGCGTCGACGCCACTCGGCTACCTCGGCGCGCAGCCGTTCGAGTTCTTCACGTTGGTCGCCGACGGCTGCCGTGAAATCACGGGTCGAAGTCATTCGTTGGTCCGCGTGATGAGAGTTCTGCTTCGTTCGAGCAAAGCGTCGGCCACGTCGAACGGATTCGTCGTGCCGGCCTCCAACGCCTCGAGCTGATCGTCCAGCCATCGACCGGTGCCCGCGTCCGTCCAGAGACGGTCGCGAACGCGCTGCTCCACCACATCGACGACCCGCTCGCGCCATCTGGCACGGCGCCGCCGTTGGAGTGTGCCGCTCTTTTCAAGATAGCGAAAGTGACTGTCGAGGGCGGCAACGATTTCCGCTATGCCCTCGGCTTTGACCGCCACGGTTCGGAGCACAGGTGGCGTCCAGACGTCCGCGTTTTCATCCTTGGCCGCTGCCCTGGCGGCACGACCCGGATTCATCGCCATCTGCTCGTCGCGGGTCATCGGACGGCGAAGGTCCACGCCATGATGCGCCGGGACGTTCTTCAGCGTGGCGCCGTTGCGCAGACCGAGCATGAGCTCGAGCTCGTTCCGCAGACGATCCGCGCCCGGCCGGTCTGCCTTGTTGACCGCGAACACGTCGGCGATTTCCATCAGCCCGGCTTTGAGCGTTTGAACGGAGTCACCCGATTCCGGCACGAGAACGACGAGGCTCGTGTCCGCCGTCCGCGCGATATCCAGCTCCGTTTGCCCGACGCCAACCGTCTCGATCAGCACCCGATCCATTCCAAAGGCATCGAGCACGTCCGCCACTTCTCGCGTCGTCGCGGCGAGCCCGCCGAGCGAGCCTCGCGTCGCCATCGAGCGAATGAAGACGCCGGGATCGAGCGCGATCGCTTCCATCCGGATCCGGTCGCCGAGCAGCGCGCCGCCGGTGAACGGCGAGGTCGGATCGACAGCGACGATGCCAACGGTGAGCCCGCTGTCCCGATACGCTCGCGCGAGCAGCGTCGTCAGCGTGCTTTTTCCCGCCCCCGGCGGTCCGGTGATTCCGATGCGACGCGCGCGTCCGATCTGCGGCTGCCATTTCGCGAGCAATCGGTCGAACCCGGCGCGATGGTTTTCGATGATGCTGACCGCGCGCGCCAGCGCCGCCGGCTTGCCGCTTTCGAAATCCTGGACGAGGCGCGCTTCGCGCTCGATCGCGGGGGAGATGGCCGTCACTTGGCGCGCGGGGGCTCGGGTTCGTCGTGCTCGTCACGGATGTCTCCGACGAGCTCCTCGAGCAGATCCTCGAGCGTGACGAGTCCGACTGTCTTGCCGCTCGCATCACTTACGATCGCGAGGTGGAGGCGTTCGCGGAGCATGCGGAACAATAGCTCGTTGCAGGGCGCCTCGGGCGAGGAGAACGCGACCGGGCGTACAGCCTCCGGGGTATCGCCACGCGCCTTGATGACGTCGAAGACGTGGAACATGCCCACGATGCTGTCGAGCGTCCCGTGATAGATCGGCACGCGACTGTAACGCGACTGCGCGATCTGGCTCGCCAGCGTGTGCGGATCGACGCCGTCGGGCAGCGCGAAGATCTCGGATCGCGGCGTCATGACGTCGCGCACGACTTTCTCACTGAACTTGACGACGCCGCTGATGATCGCGATCTCCTCGCGTTCGCCGATTCCCTCCAGCTCTCCTTCGCGCAGCAGGTCCTGAATCGCATCGCGGTCGGCGAGGTCGGGCGCCGGACGCTTTTCGCGGACGAACATGTGCGCGATCGCCTCTCCGGCGTTGACGATCGGCAGCGTGATGACGTCGACGACGCGAAGGACTGGGAGGACGATGGGCGCTACGGCCGCCGGCCAGCGCCGCGCGATGGCGCGAGGAATCAACTGTCCGGCGAGCACGATGATTCCCGCGAATGCCAACGCGGCCCAGAAGACCGCCACGCCGGTACCGGCGAGACCCACCGCCATCCCGGCAAGCAACAAGGTGAGCGACGTACCGGCACTGGCGCCGGTCAACAGCCGATGTGGACGCTCCAGATACGCGACGGCCGCCGCCGCGCCGCGCAGCTGGCGCTCCGCCCAATGGCGAAGCCAGATGCGGCTCACCGATCGCACGGCCATGCTCCCGGCGGTGAGCCAGGCCATGATCAAGAGCGCGGCGATCAGCGGAAGACTCAACGTCATTCGCGTTCCGGGGTGCTCACCGGCTCCAGTCGCTCGAAGTAGACTCGCTCGATCCGGCGGCGCCGCACTCGTTCGACGACGATGCGCACGCCGGCCCGCGTCAACGACTCACCGGAGCGCGGGACGCGGCCGAACAGCGCGTAGACGAGCCCTCCCACCGTCGTGACGTCATCGATGCCAAAATCCACATTCATCCGCTCGGAGAGCTCGTCGATGGTGAGCGATCCGGACACCCAATACCGGGTCGTTCCCTCTTGCTCGATCGGCGGCTGCTCGATGTCGTGCTCGTCCCGAATCTCGCCGACGATCTCCTCGAGGATGTCTTCGATCGTCACCAGACCGGCGGTGCCGCCGTACTCGTCGCTCACGATCGCGATGTGCGTCCGGGTCGCCTGGAATTCGCGCAACTGCGCGTCGATGCCCTTCGACGTCGGGATAAACGCGGCCGGCCGAACCAGGGAGAGCCACCCGCTCGCCGGCTCTTCTTCCTCGGCGACGATCGCCGGCAAGACATCCTTGGCGTAGAGAATCCCGCTCACTTCGTCGAGCGTCTCGCGAAACACCGGGAAGCGCGCATGCTCGGAGCTTCGAATGCGATCGAGCACCTCGGACCAGGGTGTCGTCGCATCGATGCCGACGATGTCGACGCGCGGCACCATGATCTCGTGGACTTCGGTCTCGCCCAACGAGAACACGCCGTGGATCAGCTCTTCTTCGGCGGACGATACCTCCGCTTCCGCGGCGACGACTTCGCGAAATTGCTCGGCGTGCGTCTCGCGCTCCTCGTCGTCGGGTTCGGTCGGCGGGATGACGAGATGGAGGGCGCGTTCAATCGCGCCGCCGAGCGAGACCGCGGGCCGAAGCACGCGGCTCACGAGCTCGATCAGCGGCTGAAGGCGTTCGTACGCCGCCGTCGGATTCGCGTATCCGACGGCCCGTCCCACTCCCTCCGTGAGCACGCAGCCCAGCACGGCGGTCACGATCATCGCGACGACGCGCGTGGGATACGCCAGCGAGGCGAGGTTGAGCGCCGACGCCAGCGCCGCGCCCGCCGTCAGATAGGCCAGAACCCTCGCCATCGAGAGCGCGCGATGCTTTCGCTCGCGATCCGCGAACGCCGTCTCGGACACCGGGAACTTGTCGGACGCATGGAAGGCGAGCAGCGCGCTGTCGGCTGCCGAGAAAACGCCGGCCAACACCGCGACGACGATGGCCACGAGCCAAACGACGATCTCGATCATCATCGCGGCCGCTCCCTCCCCCGCTCCAGGGCGCGGCGAACGATCCGCTCCTGCCGACGCCACATCGGGGATGTCTCGCGGTCGGTTCCCTCCGGGTGGTCGTAGCCAAGCACGTGCAAGGTGCCGTGGACGACCAATCGCGCGATCTCTTCGCGCACCGAGACCTTTGCCTCGCGCGCGTTGCCGCGGGCGACCTCCGGCGCGATGTAGATGTCGCCGACCACCGGATCGGCCGCACCGTTCGCCGCGCGGCGAAAGCCGAAGGAGATCACGTCCGTCGCGCCGCGATGGCCGAGGTGTTCCTCGTTCAGCCGCGCCATCGCTCGCCTGCTCACGAGCGTGATCGACAGCAGCGCGTGCTTGACCCGTTCCGCGCGGAGCGTCGTGCGCGCGACGTCGGCGATCGCGGCGCGACCGAGCGGCGATCGCACACCATTGGCGGTGACGTCGACGTCGAGACTCATGCCGACGCAAACTCCGAGGTCACACCGCCCGCCGCCGCCGGATAGTCGATGCGATTGTGATACATCCCGACGAGGACGCGCGTGAATTCCGTCTTGATCGTCTCGAGCTGGTGGAGGGTGAGCGGGGCATCCGCGAGCTGCCCTTGTTCCACCCGCTGGCGGACGATGTGCTCGATGACGTCGCGAATCTTCTCCGCCGTAGGCTCGTTGAGTACACGCGTCGCGGCTTCCACGCCATCGGCCAACATGACGACGGCCGTCTCCGCCGTCTGCGGCAGCGGCCCGGGGTACGCGAACTCCGCTGCGTCGAGTGGGTCCGCCGGACGCTGACGCGCCTTGTCGAGGAAGTACGTGATCGTTCCCGTACCATGATGCTCGGTGATGAACGCGCGGAGGGCGCGCGGGAGCTTGTACTCGGCGGCGAGCTCCAGCCCTTCGCGGACGTGATTGCGAATGATCTGCGCGCTCGCCCCGGGTTTCAGCGCGTCGTGGGGGTTCCGGCCCTTCGGCTGGTTCTCGACGAAATACTGCGGCCGCGCGATTTTCCCAATGTCGTGGTAATAGGCGCCCACGCGCGCCAGAAGCGCGTTCGCTCCGATTGCGCGACACGCGGAGTCGGCGAGATTCGCGATCGCGATCGTGTGCGCATACGTCCCCGGCGCCTCGAGGCTCAGCCGCTGCATCAAGGGCCGGTTGAGATCAGACCACTCGAGCAGCGTGAGGTCGGTCTCGATCCCGGTGAACGCCTCGGCCATCGGGAGAAGCAAGATGGCGAGCAGCACGCAGCCGAGCGCATTGAGCACGCCGAACCCCGCCGAGACGACGATGACACGCCACGGCTGGTCGAGCGTGAGACCGATCGCGACGGCCGTGGCGACATACGCCGCGGCGATCGCGGCGATCCACTGGTATGACTGGTTTCGGCGACGAATCTCACCAACGCTGAGCGCCGCTACCGCGCCGCCGACCAGGTTGATGAACAACGCGTTCGTGCCGCGAAAGACGCTCTGACCGGCAACGAGCGTCGTCAGTACCATCGCGGCGATCAGACTGATACGCTGGTCGAATAGCGCGCTGATGATCACCGCGGCCAGTGCAACGGGCACGAGCTCCGGCCGCAGCGGTTGGAAGCCGGCGACGATCGCGCCACCGATGACGACGAGGGCCGACGTCGCGGCGACCGCCGTAAGCCAGCGGAATCGCTGGTAGAGCGCCGGACGAAACACGACGATCGCCACGCCCAGCAACGCGACGAGAAGGAAATCGAACAGCACCGCGCCGACGACTCGCCGCGACCCTCGTTGCTGACCGCGATAGCGATCGACCGCATCGTGGAGTCCACGCAGTTTCTCGTTCTGCTCGCGTCCGACGACTTCGTTGGCGCCCACGATTTTCTCGCCGGCGAGGACTTCATATTTCTCCGGCGCGATCGACCGTCTCACTTCTTCGCGCCGCGTCTGCGTCGCCGCGGGATCGGCGACGACGGTCGGATGGAAAAAGGTCGCGAGAAGCCGCATGTACACCGAGTCGCCGACGGCCGATCCCGGATCCGGATGCACGAGCCTCGCGCGGCTCACCAGCATCGCGAACGTGGCGACGCTGTCCGACGGCAGACGGCGCTCCTCGGCGCCGCTCCGCAGCACGATCGCTCCGTGGACCGAATCGAGCACGCCGCTGTTCGTCACACCGGCGCGCAGCCAGCGATCGAACACGCGATCGAGCGTTTGTACCACGGTTACGCGGCGCCTGGGTGTCGCGAGGTAGGCCGCCTGGCTCGTCGTCAGGCGCATTCCCCAGCTCGCGGCAGCGCGTTGGACCGCGATCGTCGCCATGTCGGGGGTCGTGTTCGCCGCTTCCGCCAGTGCACCGGCGAAGCCGCTCAGGGCCTGTCGCGCACTGTCCAGCGCAGCCGGCCGATAGTCGAACACCGGCTCTACGGCCCGGGCAACGCCGCTCTGCTCCGCCTCGAGCTCGGCCGGCGTCTTGAGGACGCGAAAGGCGAACGGCGCGATGACATTATCGCTGGCGACCGAACCGACCTCGTAGATCGGGAAGTCGATCGCCGGCGAGGAGGGAAAGAGCACGAACGTCAGCACCGCCAGCGCGGCCGCCAACCCGATGCGCGCGCCGTGATATGCCAGCCGGCTTCGGTCCGGCGCATCCACGGGCGATCTCACGGGCGGGACCGCGGCGGTCACCGCGGCTACTCCCCGGCGTCGGCTGCGTATGCACGCACGATGTCGCGCACCAGCCGATGCCGAACGACGTCCGTCTCGTTGAAGTAGTGAAAGGCGATCCCGTCGATGCCCGGCAGAATCCGCTCGATCTGCATCAGGCCCGAGTCTTCACGTTTCGGGAGATCGACCTGGGTCTTGTCACCAGTGATGACCATGCGCGAGTTCACGCCGAGGCGGGTCAACACCATTTTCATTTGCATCGTCGTGGCGTTTTGCGCCTCGTCCACGATGACGAATGCGTCGCCGAGCGTTCGGCCACGCATGAACGCCAGCGGCGCAACCTCGATCACACGTTGCTCGAGCGCGCGCTGGATGCGCTCGAACGGCATCATGTCGTCGAGAGAGTCGTAGAGCGGCCGAAGATACGGATCCACCTTGGCCTGCATGTCGCCGGGAAGAAAGCCGAGGTTCTCACCCGCTTCCACCGCCGGTCGCGCGAGAACGATCCGACGCACTCGCTTGCGCGTCAGCGCGTCCACCGCGGCGGCGACGGCCAGATAGGTCTTGCCCGTACCGGCCGGTCCGATGCCGACGACGATGTCGTTGTCTTGAATCTTTCGCAGATACTCCGCCTGGCCGGCGGTCTTTGCCTGAATGACTTTGCGAATTCCGGGGAGCGCGATTCGTGTGTCCGCACTGCCCGGAACGCCGTTGCCGGAGCCGTCGTCCTGGTCGTCGCCGCGATCGATGTCGTCGCCCATGCGCAGGACGTCGTCCGGCGTGAGATCGCGGCGCTGCTTGGCCGCGTCGATCATGCGCATGGCGATCACCACCGCCCGCTCGACAAACTCGGTCGATCCCGTGATCGTCATCGTGTCGCCGCGCAGCGTGACTCGAACCCCGCCGAGCCGCGACAGCTCCACGAGATTCGCGTCATTGACGCCGGCAAGCGTCAACGGATCAGCGCCCTCCGTCGACAGCTTCTGCGTGACGGTGGTTTCGCTCACGTCGCCGCGCCCTCTCCGTTCACGGAGATGTGGAGATCGATCAGCTCCTCCGCCGGAACCGGAGCCGGCGCTCCCTCGAACAGCGCGCGCGCCGCCGTGGTTTTCGGGAACGCGATCACGTCGCGCAGGGAGCCGGCATTGGCGAGTTGCATCGAGATCCGGTCGAACCCGAAGGCGATTCCGCCGTGCGGCGGCGCGCCGGCGCGAAGTCCCTCGAGCAGGAAGCCAAAGCGCGCGTTCGCCGTCGCCTCATCGATGCCGAGCAGCGTGAAGATCTTCGCCTGAAGCCGCGGATCGCTGATACGAATGCTTCCGCCTCCGAGCTCGTTGCCGTTGAAGACGCAATCGTACGCTTGCGCCCGGGCCGCCTCCGGCCGCGAGTCGAGCAACCCGACGTCGTCCGGCACGGCCGACGTGAACGGGTGATGGACCGCTCCGAGTGCTCCCGTGGCCGGGTCCTTCTCGAACAGCGGAAAGTCCGTGACCCAGAGGAAACTCGCCGCATTCTCCGGAATAAGGTTGAGCCGGCGCGCGACGTCTTGACGGACGCGGTCGAGCGCCGGGCTGGAGATACGGTCCGGTCCAGCAACAAAGAGGCCGAGATCGCCTTCACTGAGCTGCAGCCTTGCCGCCGCGCCCTCGCCGAGGAACTTCGCTGCGGGGCCTTCGAGCGCCCCGTTCACGAGCTTGAGGCGCAGCAAACCGTGCGCGCCGCCCTTTTTCGCCTCTCCCTCGATTTCATCGACCTGCTTCCGCGAAAGCGTGGCGCCGCCGGGCACGCGAATGCCGCGCACCCGCCCGCCCTGCTCGATCGCGGAACGGGTGATCCCGAAATCCGCGTCACGGAAAACATCGGACGCGTCGAAGATCTCGACCGCGTAGCGCATGTCGGGCTTGTCCGAACCAAATCGCTCCATCGCTTCCGCGTACGGAAGTCGCGGAAAACGTTCCGGTGCCGACAGACCCGCCTCCCGCCACAGCGCGCCGATCAACCCCTCACCGATCGTCATGATGTCATCGGCGACGACGAACGACGCTTCGATGTCGATCTGCGTGAATTCGGGCTGGCGGTCCTGACGCAGATCCTCGTCGCGGAAGCAGCGCGCGATCTGGAAATAGCGGTCGAAACCGGAGACCATCAGCAATTGCTTATAGAGCTGCGGCGACTGCGGCAGCGCGTAAAACTCGCCGGCGTGCACGCGGCTGGGGACGAGATAGTCGCGCGCCCCCTCCGGCGTCGGCTTGGTGAGGATCGGCGTCTCGATCTCGAAGAAGCCTCGCTCGCTCAAGAAGTGACGCGTCACCTGCATCAGCCGGTGCCGCATCAGGATGTTCGATTGCAGCTCCGGCCGGCGAAGATCGAGAAAGCGATAGCGAAGCCGAAGTTCCTCGGCGGCGAGGTTTTCGTTGCGCGCTCGCGCCACGGGAATCGCCGGGGGCGTCGCCGGTCCGACGAGCCGCACCGACGTGGCTTGTACCTCGACGTCGCCCGTGGCAAGGTCTGAGTTCCGCATCGCGTCGGGGCGCGCGACGACCGTCCCTTCGATGAGCACGACCGATTCGAGCCCAAGGCCCGCCGCGACGGAGCGGACCTCGGCGGGGGTCGAGTCGCCGAATGACACCTGTACGATCCCGGCCCGATCGCGCAGATCGAGAAAGGTCAGTCCGCCAAGATCTCGATTGCGGTGCACCCACCCGCCGAGGCGAACATGTTGGCCGACGTCGGTGCGGCGCAGGGCACCGCACAGGTGGGTGCGTTGGGATGTGGCGAGGTAGTCGCTGGTCATCAATGGTGGGCGTCTAGGCCCTCGGCATGCCACAGCGCGAACTGGACCAGTCGCGCGCGAGGCCGAGTTGGCAGCCCGTCAAAGCGTCATCGCGTTGCGACGCGCCGCGGGCGGAGTCTCCGGACAGCGCCGGTTCGGAAGCAGATTCTGCTTCGACAGATGGTTCATTCCAGTCCCGTGAATGTACGGCCGCCAGAGGCTTCACGGTAGTGATTTCCTTGACCATCAGGGGATCAGGGGCTAACCTCAACTTTATGTCCCGCTTCACCTTCGCCGCCCTCGGCGTCTTCCTCGCCCGGGGTGCCGTGGCGCAACAAGTGCCCGCGCGGGACCTGCTCGAATTCCCGCTCGGACTCGCTGCCGAGGCTGCCGGCTTAAGCTCGCGGATGCCCGCGGCGCTCTGGAACCCGGCAGCGACCGCCCTCCCGCG
>DATLPC010000024.1:0-7371 GCA_035535975.1 Gemmatimonadaceae bacterium
TTGCTGCACGCCCAGGCCTTGTATGTGATCGGCGCGCCATCGCGGCCGTAGTCGCTCAAGGGAAGCAGCGTCCCAGTGCTGCACCGGCGACAGGCCGGGAACTCCATCGCTTTCTCCATGCACCCCTCCTCCCGTCACCACCGTGCCCAACCGCCCGTTCGAAAGCGCGGTCCCACGCCACGTCGTCTTGCGTCAGCGCGTCAGACTGAAATCGCTCCGCACCACGGATACTCACGCTCAAAGGCCTGATCGAACTCGAAGACGCCGATGAATTCCTCGCGGCTGTCGCTCGCCTGGCTCATGAGCAGTCCCAGTTCGACGAGGGTGAACACCACGTCGCCGATGTCGGCGCTCGACCGGATGCCCCAGTGCTCGAGCACGAGGCGGGACATGACGCCGAAGCGTTCGAGGGCGAGATCCCGACAGGCCAGCGCGAGCTCCCGCCCCGTGATGTGGCGCCGCTCGTCGAGGCGCTGCTGGCAATACTCGAGGGCGGCGAGCACGAAGAAATACGCGCGCTCGTCGAACCGCGGCTCACGCAGCCGGATACGGTCCATGATGCCATCGCGAAATGCCAGTTCCGCCACGTTCCCCTGCCCCCTTGTCGTGGTATCAACCGTCCCGCCGGCGGGTTGCCCCGGCGGTAAGACTTTCCGTCGTCAAGAAAATGACGGTTCGTCGGCACGGCCACAACTCCCCAAAAAGGACGATCAAGCGGCGTGCCGGACTCGTTAGTAGATTACTGGACTCTCATCCCGTACGAGATGAAGCGCGCCTTCAAGTACGACGTCGCGATCAGCGCCACCGAGTTCGATGCGCTGGCCGCGACGGAACTGAAACGCCGGCTCGAGCACGTCCTTGCCAAGGGCGTGAACCCGGGCGCGCCGTCGGGTGCTGCCCCCGCCGTCGTGACTGCGTCGCACAAGGCGCTCGAGAAGGACGCGCGCGTCGTCGTCGTGCTGCACCAACGGCTGTGGGGCGCCGGAACCGGCAACGACGACGTTGCCGCGATCAAGGCGCGCGTTGGCACGACGAAGCGCAAAGACCTCGTCATCGTGCCGCTCGATTCGACGCCGGTGCCTACGTGGCTCAAAGGTGTCGTGGTGAAAGCCGCCGGCTCCCCGACGAGCGCCGCGGTGATCGACGCGGTCGTCGCCGCGGTGACCGCGTCCGGCGGCGCACCAAAGCGCTTGACCGAAGCGGCGATCGCCGCGCGCCTCGCCGACGAGGAGACACGTGCACGGGCGCGCGCGTCGTTCCTTAGCTCGCAGCGCGCCTTCGCGCTGATCAACCGGGAACTCGACGCGCTCTCGAACACGGTCCTAAAGCTCTGCCAGGCCCCGGGCACGCTGCCAGATGGACTTTCGCCGCAGGTGCGGCGAACGCCCGATCGTTACACCATGCAAATCGGCCCCGTCGGACTCAGCTTTTCGTGGATTCGCGGGCGCACGAACTCGATTGCCGACGGGCAGCTGCTCGTCATCGAGTGGAGCGGACAGCTGGGCGAGCAAGCATCGCCGCATTCTCGCGCCGCGATGCCGGCGGTGGAGCACGTGCTTCAGCCGCACGCCACCAGTCCCGAAGACTGGCAGTGGCGCCGCGCGGACCTCGACTTGTGCTCGTACACGACGCGCGATCTGGCAAGGCAGTGCGTCGCCTCGATCATCCGTCACTTGCCCGCGCTCACCGCGTAGTCCGCGGCGAGCCTCAGGCGTAGAGCGGAAACTCCTTCGTCAGCGCGCGAACGTGATCGCGCACCGACGTCGCCACCTTCGCGTCGTCGGGCGACCTGAGCACGCGATCGATCAGCGACGCGATGCGCGCCATTTCCGTTTCACCCATGCCGCGCGTCGTCACTGCTGACGTGCCAATGCGAATCCCGCTCGTCACGAACGGCGACTGCGTTTCCTTCGGCACCGTGTTCTTGTTGACCGTGATCGCCGCGTTATCGAGCGACGTCTGCGCGACTTTTCCCGTGAGCCCTTCCCCACGATTGCGCAGATCGACGAGCATCAGGTGATTGTCCGTTCCACCCGAGACGATCTGGAATCCGCATGACGCCAGCGCGCCGGCCAGCGCGCGCGCGTTGGCGATGACGCGGCGCGCGTAATCCTTGAACTCGGGTGCGAGCGCTTCCTTGAAGCAGACCGCTTTCGCGGCGATCACGTGCTCGAGCGGACCACCCTGACTGCCCGGGAAGACCGACTTGTCGATCGCCTTCGCATGCTCGGCGCGGCACAGAATCAGACCGCCGCGCGGACCGCGAAGCGTCTTGTGCGTCGTCGTCGTCACGACGTCGGCGTGCGGCACCGGTGATGGATACTCGCCTGCCGCCACGAGACCGGCGAAATGCGCCATGTCCACCATGAAAATGGCGCCGATCTCTTTCGCCACCTCGGCGAACGCGGCGAAGTCGACCACGCGCGAGTACGCGCTGTACCCGGCGAGGATCAGCTTGGGCCGGTGCTCGCGCGCCTTGCGGCGCATGTCGTCGTAATCGATCAGGCCTTCGTCGGTCACGCCGTACGAGATGGCGTGATAGAGTATGCCGGAGAAATTCACCGGCGACCCGTGGGTGAGATGGCCGCCGTTGGAGAGATCCATCCCGAGGAACGTGTCACCCGGTTTGAGGAAGGGCGACATCGCCGCGTAGTTCGCCTGCGCTCCGGAATGCGGCTGCACGTTTGCGTGATCGGCCCCGAAGAGTTGTTTCGCCCGATCGATCGCCAGTTGCTCGATCTGATCGACGATCTCGCAGCCGCCGTAGTAGCGTTTTCCCGGCAACCCTTCGGCGTACTTGTTGGTGAGCGGCGATCCCATCGCCTCGAGCACGGCCGGCGAGACGAAGTTCTCGCTGGCGATCAGCTCGAGCCCATCCTTCTGACGCCTGATCTCTTCGTCGATCAGCTTCGCGATGTCGGGGTCGGTCTCGCGCAGCGCCGCGCCTGGCGAGCACAGGCCGTGATTTGTCCAGGCATTCATGGATTCGAATCCGGAATCTCGATCTTGTTGACGCGGCGCGCGTGGCGTCCGCCCTCGAAGGGTGTGTCGAGCCAAGCCTTGAGAATCTCGACGCCCTGCGCTTCCGACAGAAATCGCGCCGGCAGCACGAGCACGTTGGAGTCGTTGTGTTGCCGCGCGAGCTTGGCGACGTCCGGGTTCCACGCCACCGCGGCTCGGACGTGAGGATACCGGTTCGCCGTGTAGCTCATCCCGAGACCCGTGCCGCAAAGCAGCACCCCTCGTTGGGCCTCGCCGGTTGACACCTTCTGCGCCAGCGGATGCGCGTAGTCGGCGTAGTCGGTGGAGTCCGCGGTATTCGTGCCGAGGTCCTGGACGTCGAAGCCCAGGTCCTGGAGCGCGTGCTCGAGCTTTTCTTTCAGCTCGAAGCCGGCGTGGTCAGAGGCGATGAGAATTCGTTCAGCGGTCATCCTGAGGAGCGCAGCGACGAAGGATCTAGTGTCCCTGTCTGGTGAATTTGACTCGTGAAAGTAGATCCTTCCCCTTCGCTGCGCTCAGGGTCAGGATGACCACGCGCGAGCGCGTGGTCACTTGTTCGGCCACTGCGGCCACGTGCGAATCATCGAGCCGACGGCGCGGATGCGCTGTTCGGCGAGGCGGTCGGCGGCGAGATAGGTCGGGACTTTTTCTTCCTTCGCAATTTCGAACACCTTGCGCACCGTTTCGTAGATCTCGTCCGCTTTGCGGAACGACCGCGCCGACGTCCAACCGGCCAGCTCGCTGTAAACGTTGATCACGCCGCCGGCATTGGCCACATAATCCGGCGCGTAGATGATGTTGCGCCGTTCCAGCGCGTCGCCGTGGCGCTCCTCGAGCAATTGGTTGTTCGCGGCACCGGCGACGATCTCCACCTTGAGCTGCGGAATCGTCTTGTCGTTGATGATCGCGCCGAGCGCGCAGGGAGCGAAGATGTCGGCGGTCGCGCTGTAAATCTCGTCGGCCGCGACGCCGCGCGCGCCGAACTCGTTCACGACGCGCTTCACACGGTCGGCGTCGATGTCGGTGACGACGAGTTTGGCTCCCGCCTCGTGCAACTCTTTGGCGAGGTAATAGCCGACGTGTCCGCAGCCTTGAAGCGCCACCGTGCGCGTGCTCAGATCATCGGTGCCCCAGCACTCTTTCGCCGACGCCTGGATCGCGCGGAAGACGCCGTGGGCCGTCACCGGCGACGGATCGCCCGAGCGGCCGGCGAGACCGCTCACGTAGTCCGTCTCCATGTGGACGTAATCCATGTCGGCCGTGCTCGTGCCCACGTCCTCGGCGGTGATGTAACGGCCGCCGAGGCTTTCGACAAACCGCCCGTGCGCGCGGAAGATCATCTCCCGGAACGCGGTCTTGTTATCGCCGATGATCACCGACTTGCCGCCGCCGAGGTTCAAACCGGCAACAGCGTTCTTGTAGGTCATCCCGCGCGCGAGACGCAGCGCGTCGACGATCGCCTCCTCGTCCGTCGCGTAGCTCCAGAAGCGCGTACCGCCGAGCGCCGGACCAAGAACGGTGCTATGGATGGCAATGATGCCACGGTAACCCGACGCCGAATCCTGGCAGAGCACGAGCTGCTCGTGGCCCATCTCGGCGACCGTATCGAAGAGCTTCATTTTGGAAAGTGCCGTTTGAGAAAGAAGATGGTCCTGATCCCTCCCGCGACCCCGGGACCAGAGACCTGAGACCTAGTGAGAGTACAGCTCCCGGGCGATCACGATGCGTTGGATCTCCGACGTGCCTTCGTAGATCTCGGTGACCTTCGCGTCTCTGAATAATCGCTCGACCGGGTAGTCTTTGACGTATCCGTAACCGCCGAAGATCTGGATGGCCTGCGTCGTGACGGCCATCGCGGTCTCGCTGGCGAGGAGCTTGGTCATCGCGCTGAACTGCGTCATGTGCTCGCCGCGATCCTTCGCCGTCGCCGACATGTGGAGTAGCGCCCGCGCCGACGCCACGCGCATCGCCATGTCGGCGAGCTTGAATTGGATGGCCTGGAACTCTTTGATCGGTTTTCCAAACTGCTTTCGCTCCGCCGCGTAGCTGGCCGCATGTCGCAGAGCCGCCTCGGCGATCCCGATCGCCTGGGCGGCGATCCCGAGACGACCATTGTCGAGCGACTGCATGGCGTAGATGAACCCGCTTCCCGTCTGCCCGAGCAGTCTGTCGCCGGGCACGCGCATATCGGAGAAATGCAGCTGCACGGTCGGCGACGCGCGGAGTCCCATCTTGTCTTCCTTCTTGCCGACGGCATAACCGGGAAGATCCGGCGTGATGATGAATGCGCTGATGCCGCGCGCGCCTCGACGATCCTCCGGCGTGTCCGTGCGAGCCATCGTGAGAATCACGTCGCCCTTCGTACCGCTCGACACCCACGCCTTGGTGCCATTGAGAATCCAGTCGTCGCCGTCGCGCACCGCCTGCGTGCGCAACGATGCCGCGTCGGACCCGGCCTCCGGCTCGGACAGCGCGAAGCCGCCGAGCATCTGGCCGCGCGCCATCGGCTCGAGGAAGCGTCGCTTTTGCTCTTCGGTGCCCCACCGCAGAATCATCTGCGTCGGCAGCGAGTTGTGCACGCTGACCATCACCGCAACCGACGCGTCGACGGTCGCGATCTCCTCGAGGGCAACGAGGTAGGTGAGTGTGTCGAGGCCAAGGCCGCCGTACTTCTCGGGCAACAGCATGCCGAGGAATCCAAGCTCGCCGAGTTTTTCAACGAGGCTTGGTTCGAAGTAGGCGTCGCGATCCCATTGCGCGCTGTACGGCGCGATCTCGTGCATCGCGAAGTCGCGCGCGACGCGTTGGATCTCGCGTTGCTCTTCCGTGAGCGGGGTGAGCGCCCATGCCATGGCGCAGCCTCAGTACGTGTAGAAGCCGCGCTTCGTCTTCCGCCCCATCCATCCGGCGGAGACGTACTTTCGCAGCAGAGGGCACGGCCGGTACTTGGGATCGCCCAACCCGTCGTGCAGCACCTCGAGAATGGCGAGGCAGGTATCGAGGCCAATGAGGTCGGCCAACGCCAACGGCCCCATCGGATGGTTCATCCCCAGCTTCATGACCGTGTCGATCGACTCGGCGCTGCCGACACCTTCCATGAGGCAGTAAATCGCCTCGTTGATCATCGGCATCAGGATGCGATTGGCGACGAAGCCCGGATAATCCTGCACCTCGACCGCCGTCTTGCCGACCGCCTTGGAGAGCTCGAGCACTCGCGTGGTCGTCTCATCGGACGTCGCGAGGCCGCGAATGACTTCGACGAGCTGCATCACCGGCACGGGATTCATGAAGTGCATGCCGATGACTTTCTCGGCGCGCTTGGTGCGCGCGGCAATCTCGGTGATCGAGATCGAGCTCGTGTTGGTGGCGAGAATGGCGCCGGGCCCCGCGATGCGATCGAGATCGGTGAAGATCTTGAACTTGAGATCGCGGTTTTCCGTCGCCGCTTCGACAACCAGCGACGCGTTGCCGGCGGCGTCGAGCGCATTCGCGGTCCCGACACGGCCAAGGATCGCGTCCTTGTCGCTCGCTTGAAGCGTCCCCTTCTTGATCTGTCGGTCGAGGTTCGACGCGATCGTCGACTTGCCACGCTCCAACGCATCAGCCGACACATCGATCATCGTGACGTCGAACCCGCTCTGCGCGAACACGTGCGCGATGCCATTGCCCATCTGTCCTGCACCAATCACGGCGACAGTGTCGCCCATCGTTCTATGTCTCCTCGCGACGCGGCGCCGAGCGCCGTCGCGCGATAAGGTATGCGATTCCAGCAATCATGCCGACGCCCGCCGGCAACCCACCCTCCGGGCCCCATTCCCCACCCGTTGCCCAATCCGGCCCCGCATCAACATAACGGTACCGGGGCGATTCCAGCGGAAGACCGCTGACCGCGGTGTGAAAGACCACCGCCATCGTCCAGTTCCAGGCGAAATGCGCCGCCCATGCCGCGTATAAACTGCGCGTCCGGACGAGAACAGCTGCCAGGAAAACCCCGGCAAGCGTCACGAGCGCTGTGGATGCCGCAGTCGCCCCGGCGTTCGCGAGGTGAACGGCCCCGAAGGCGGCGCTCGTTACGACGGTCGCCCACCGCCAGCCCCACAACTCGTGCAGTACCGCGAGGGGATAGCCGCGGAACAACAACTCTTCCAGCAACGCCGCGGGCAGCAGCAACATGGAAATCCGAATGCCGGCTGCCCAGAGCGAGGCGGTCGGGCCACCCGCGTCTCGCAGCCAGCGCGCCGACAAGAGCAGCGCGATCGGTAGTCCGATCGCGGCGGCGCCAATCGCGAAACCGAGCACGATTCGGCTTGTACTGGCTGCTTCACGTCCCAGCCAGACGTACGACCATGGACGCTTGTCGATCCATCGCAG